>JAGWAG010000038.1:23484-40004 GCA_021296535.1 Acidobacteriota bacterium
CCGGGGTCGTTGTGGGCCTCGGCGGCGTCGATGATCGCCTGCCAGGCGCCGCGCTTGGCGTCGTCCTGCGCGTCCTGCGGCAGTGCGGCGAACTCGCCGCTGCGGAGCCCCTGGATGGCGCGGGCGAAACCGCCGCCTTCCCGCAGATCGGTCCCGAGCTCGGTCGTGTAGAGGGGATTCTCGGGGTTGTCCATCTCAGGGAGCGCGCCGAGATAGAGGCCGTGATCGGTCACGGCCTGGAAGTCGAGGGCGCCGCTCTGGAGCTGGATCTGGTGGCCGCTCGCGTGCTCGATCGCCTCGCCCTTGGCGAACCGGTAGGCGTCGTCGGGATTCGTCCGTGTCCCGAACAGGTAGGCGTCGAAGGAGTACTTCGTGTGCACGTGCAGGTCGCCGAAGTAGGCGTCCTTGAGCGGGTTCGGCGCGCGTCGCCGGTGACGGCAGCGTCGCCGCCGGCGTCGTCGCCGCCGGTGGAGCAGCCGAGGAACGCGAGCGAGAGGATGGCGACGGCCGCGAGGAACGGGCGAATCGGGCGCATGACGATCTCCTTTGGAGGGATTGCACGTAGATTAGCGCGGATGGGTACAAAGCTCCCGGTGTCGACTCTCGCCTCGGCGGCGATGCTGGTTTGCGCCGGCACGCCCGCGTTCACTCAGGACTCCCCGGCGTCGGAGACGTTGCCGCCAGCCGAGTACGTGCAGCTTGCACGGGATCTGCTCGAACAACTCATCGAGATCGACACGACGGATACCGAACGGGGCGACAACACGCGGGCAGCTCAGGCGATGGCCGATGCCCTGCTCGAGGCCGGCCTGCCGCCCGAGGACGTCCACGTGCTGGTGCCGGACGACTTCCCGATGAAGGGCAACCTTCTCGCCCGGCTCCGGGGCAGCGACCCCGAGGCCGAGTCGATCCTGCTTCTCGCCCATCTCGATGTCGTCGAGGCGTTGCCCGAGGACTGGAGCCCGGACATCCCCCCGTTCGAGTTCATCGAGCGGGACGGCTACTTCTACGGCCGCGGCACGGCGGACGACAAGGACGAATGCGCCATCCACACCGCGAACCTGATTCGGTTGCACCGCGAGGGGTTCGTTCCCGACCGGGACATCGTGCGCCGACGAGGAGAGCGGGACCCGCAACGGCGTTCAGTTCCTGCTCGAGGAGCACCGGGAGCTGATCGACGCCGCCTTCGCTCTCAACGAGGGCGGCGGCGGCATGGAGCGGAACGGCCGCAAGGTGTCGAACAACGTCCAGGGCGCCGAGAAGGTGTACCAGTCCTTCGACTTCGTGGCCAGGAATCCCGGCGGCCACTCCTCGCTGCCGGTCAGGAAGAACGCGATCTACGATCTGTCTCAGGCGCTGCTCGCGGTTCAATGTTGAACGAAGTGACCGAAGAGTTTTTCGATCGCGCGGCCGAGCTGATCGGCGGCGAAACCGGTGAGGCGATGCGGCGCATTGCCGCCGACCCGAGCGACGCGGCCGCGCTGGCGGTCCTGTCGCGGCAGCCCGGGTACAACGCGCGCCTGCGAACCACCTGCGTCGCGACGCAGATCGAGGGCGGTCACGCCGAGAACGCACTGCCGCAGTTGGCGCGGGCGAATGTGAACTGCCGCCTGCTCCCGGACCATGCCCCGGTCGAGGTAGCACGGACGCTTCAGGAGCTGGTCGAGCCGTTCGGCGTGACGGTGGAAGCGAAGGCCGACACGACACCCAGCCCGCCGTCACCCATGACCGACGAGGTCCTGGGCGCGATCACGCGGATCACGGAGGAGATGTGGCCGGGCGTTCCCGTCCTTCCGACCATGTCGACCGGCGCCACGGACGGCCTCTACCTGCGCAACGCGGGCATCCCCGTTTACGGCGTGAGCGGCATCTTCGGCGACATGGACGACGTGCGCGCTCACGGCCAGGACGAACGGATCCGGATCGACCACTTCCACGAAGGGCAGGAGTTCCTGTACCGGTTGGTCAAGGCGTTGGCCGGGGCGGGGTGAGCCGGCTGTCCGAAGTCATTGGCCGGTCGAGGTCCCGGGCCCTTGGGGCGAGAGTGGCCGGACGAGTTCCACGGCGGCGCCACGCAGCATGACGGCGAACACGCGGTAGCGCTCGTCGAAGGAAGCGGCGTCGGTCTCACCGGGAACCGCTCCCCGGAAGCCGACGCGCAGGAGACCCGGATTCCCGAAACGCTCTGCAATGTCGGGCCGTTCCTGGGTGAGCCCCAGATTGGCCAGGAAGTGGCCGTCCCGGTAGAGGACGATCTGGCGTGGCCGTTCACCTCGCTTCGCGTCCACGGCCCAGCCTTCGATCTCGACCCGGTTCGCAGAAGCAGGGAGCGTCAACTCCCCTTCGAAACCGTCGCCGCGCTGTTGGACTGCCAGCCGACGGCCGTCGCTGGTCGGCATGACCTCGAGATTGCCGGGCTCCAGTTCAAGGGGCAGGTAGGAAAAGCGGAGGCGGCTGGCCACGCCACGCCGCGACACGGCGTAGGCGACGACGCCTTCGCGCTCTACGAGGCCGCGATCGGCCGAGGCCCAGAACGCGAAGCCGCTGTTCTCGAAGGACGGACCGTAGGTTGCGACCAGATCGGGCCTGCGGTGGGGGCCGGGCTGGTGAATCGTCATCTCGCCGCCGACGAACAGGACGACCGCTTCGACTCCGCCGGGATCCGGCGGCTCGTCGCGGATGAAGCCGCTGACGATGAACTCGGCCGAACGCTCCGCCGGCCCACGTCCCGGTCGCGGAAGGACCGCGTCGAGCGCACCGTCGAAGCCGCTCGGCGGCCGGGCGATGGGAATGCGGCTCGGCGGCCCCGATTCGCCTTGCCCGACGTGGTGACGAAGCAGGGCCTCGAGGTTGCCGGCGGCGCTTCGGGCGACTTCGTACCGGTAGGGATCGCCCTCGCTACTGCTGCGGGCGCCGCCGTCGACGCCGCCGAGCTGCGAGCTGAACAAGGTTGAAGCACCGGGCTCGATCAGCGCGTGGAGACTCCACTCCTGCCCGTGGTCGAACTCTTCCACCGGTTGGTAGCCGAGGTTCGACGGGAACCCGGTGCCCTCGCGTGGGTCCTGGACGCCGTAGTTGTCCGCTCGCAAGAGCAGCAGGTCGGGCAGGAAGCGTTCCGTGGCGACGCGGCGTGGGACGTCGTAGCGAAGGCCGGGCGTGACCAGGCCCCCTCGATCGACGATCCGCAGCCCGCTGAGCCAGCCGACGTGGCCGATCTCTCGAACCAGAACGGATGTGTTCGGATCGTAGCGCTCGGCGAGCCACCGGCCCATGTCTTCCAGCCGCTGCTGGCGGGCGGTCGCCTCGACGCGGTATGCGGTCTGCTGGGACGTGTTGCGCAACACCGGCATCGTGAGCAAGAGGATCGGGACTGCCGTCAGCAGGCCGGCTACTAGCGGGCGACGGAGAGCAGAGCGGACGGTCCCGGGAAGAAGGTCCGCCGCATGCCGGCAGAGCCGGCCCACCCAAACCAGGCTCGCGTGGACGCCCAGCGCGAGCAGGAGCGCGCCGAGGATGTTCAGCGTGTAGTAGTGCCACGTGTACCCCGGCAGCGATCCGATGGCTCCATAGCCGAGGAGAGCGCCGAGCGGGAACGCGATCAGAGGCCAGAGGTCGGCCCGGCGTTGCAACAGCGCCGTGGTGCCGACGACCAGAAGGGCTACGAGAAGCAGTGGCCCGGCGATCGATTGCGCCAGCGACGGGTTGTACGCCGCAAGCAGACTCCGGCCTGCCTCGCCGTAGACCTCTCGAACCAGATCCAGATAGCGCCACGGCGAGACGATGCTCTCGCCCTCCTTTGCTCCCAGCGTCTTCGGCAGGATGTCGCCGTAGTAGGCGATCGCGAACAGGAGCCACGGCAGTGCGATGGCCAGCGCCCCCGTCGCCTGGCGCACGGGTGGCTTGCGATCGCGCAGCCAGACGTGAGCGATCAGCATGATCGCGAGCAGGGCACCCTCCGGTCGGGTCAGGAAGAGCAATCCGGCTGTAACGGAGGCGGCGGTGGCGCGATCGCTCAGGTGAAGGTCGAGCGCCAGCAGGAAGAGCAGGGCGAAGAGGTGGATCTCCATCCCCACGTAGAGATAGTTGTAAGCGACGGCGGGATTGAACGTGATCAGGGCGACCGCCAGAGGCGCCGCGGGCCCGGCTCCTAGGCGAACCAGCAGTCTGGCCGCCAACGCGGCCGTGCCCAGCATGCAGAGCAGGCCGAACCCGTTCTGCCATGCCGCGGCCTGATCGCCGCCGAGGACGACGAACACGCTGCTGAACACTGTGAAGAGCGGGGTCGTGAAGCCCATGACGCGTTCGCCGACGTTGTAGACCAGACCGTTGCCCTCCGCGAGGTTGCGCGCGTACCGGAGCACGATCAACTGGTCTTCGAACTGCAGCCGCAGGCGGCGAACCAGACGCCGAAGATGGCGAAGGCGATCCAGGCGCTCGCTGCGAACAGGCGTTGCTTTCGGGCGAAAGAAACCGAGGCCCCGGGGTCGCCCTCGTTGCGTCCCGGTACGGTCGTTGTCATCGAGGCGGGTCCGGTCGGGCAAGGTTCGGCAGTTCGACGGCAACGCCGCGCAGCATGATCGCGAACACTCGGTGTCGGTCGCTGAAGGTCTTCGGATCGGATGGCTCCGGCACGGCGCCCCGGAACCCGGTTCGGAGTAGTCGGGGGTCGCCGTGGTGTTCGGCGACATCGGGTCGCTTCCGGTCGATACCCAGATTGGCCAGGAACGTCCCGTCACGGTAGATGACGATCTGGCGAGGACGCTCACCCCGGTCGAGGTCGCCGGCCCAGCCTTCGATCAGGGTGCGGCGAGCTGGCTTGGACAGTGAGTCAATCGCGCCGTAAAATCCGTCACGCGGTGGCTGCACGGGCAGCCTCCGCCCGTCGCTCACGGGGAGAAACTCCGTGCCGCTCGGGTCGCTCTCGAGCGGTCGATACGCGAACGGCAGCCGGGCGGCTACATGGCGGCGGGAGACCGCATAGACGACGAGTCCCTCGCGCTCAATCACACCCTCGTCGTCGGCGGTTAGGAGACGATTCCAGGTCGAAACGCGCTGGTCGAAGACCCCGAAACCGCTTTGGAGATGTCCGGCGCGCTCAAGGGCCTTCGCATGCCGGAGTCCTGTCGTTCCGACCCAGAGTTCACGTCCGCCGAGGAAGGCCACGATCTCCTGGTGGCTTCCCAGATCGCGCCGGTCGGCGGCCCATCCGAGGATTCTCTTGCGGTCCCGGCCCTGCGCTCCGGCGGCGGCCGTGTCCTGCATGCGGCCTCTACTCCGCAGTTCCGGACGCTGTGTGGATCGGCAGTTCGACGGCGACTCCGCTCAACATCAGGGCGAAGACCCGGTAGTCCTCAGCGAACGATGCCGGTTCGGGAGCCCCGGGGACGGCGCCGCGAAAGCCGGTACGCAGCAATCCGGGGTCACTGTGGTGCTGAACCACGTCTGGGCGCTCCCGATTGACGCCCAGAGCGGCCCGGAACTGGCCGTCGCGGTAGAGCACGACCTGGCGCGGGCGGAGGCTGTGGGTGAGATTCGCGGCCCAGCCCTCGATCAGGGTCCGCCGTCCTGGCTTGACGACCAGATCGACTGCGCCCTCGAAGCCATTGCCGGTCTGCAGTACGCGGAGTCTGCGGCCGTCGCTTACCGGGAGAATCTCCGCTTCGTTCTCTTCCTCGAGGGGCGCATAGAAGAAGCGCAGACGAGTCGCGGTGCCCCGGGGGGAGACGGCGTACACCACGAAGCCGTCGCGCCGGATCGTTGCCATGGTCTCGGACGCAGCCTCCGCGTCGCGCGCGTCCACGGTTCGACCCTTGCGCGTGAAACCGCTGTACAGGTGTTCCCGACCGTAGCGCTCCGCGACGCTGTCTCGTTCGATGCCCGTAGAGCCGGCCCAGAACTGGCTTCCTTCGAGGAAAGCGACGACCTCCAGCGTGCTCCCGGGATCGGCGAGATCCACGGCCCAGCCGTGAATGGTGGCGTTGGCGCGGTGCGCGCCCTCCAGGTAGCCGATCACGCCGTCGGCAGCCCGCCGCTGCACGGGGATTCGCACCACGGCTTCGTCGATGGAACTCCTGGACCGGCGCACCAGGGCGTCGTCCCGGCTTCCCGGCGCGCCCCAGGCGATCTCGTAGACGAAGCTCGGAGCACCTTGCACATGTTCGAGTTCAGGGGAGTCGCCTTCCTCCGAGATCAGGAAGACATCGATGTGGTTGAGTCCGGGTCGGAGGAGATGCTCCGGCAGCAGGGCGGTGAACCGGATCTCGCCGTTGTTGGTCTGGTGGGGACGAACGGTGGTCGCGATGACGCCGTTCAAAGCCAGGGCGGCAGCGCGTTCGAGAAGGGACTCCGGACCGACGAGGATTCCCTGTACAAGGGCCGGCAGCCGCTCCCTTTGCGGGTCGACGTTGTCCCAGCGCTCAGGGGCTTCCAGCCGAATGCCGATTTCGCTGCTTTCGCGTCGCAGCTCTGAGATCCTGAGGCCGTGGAGGCTGGGAACCGCGCCGATACCGATCGGATCGTTCGTTTCTCCCAGGAGTCCGACCTGCTCCGCCAGACGCTCGCGCCGCCAGGGTCCCCGGTCGTTCGGCAGCTCGACGTTGGCGGCGTACTTGCCGATCAGCGGGAGCGTCCCGGGGTTCTGCGGCTGGGGCACGGCGCTCGGGTCGGCACCCGCGAGTTCGAGCAGCCGCGGTGCCAGTTCGACCAGAGAAAGGGGAGTTTCGTCGATCGCCGCCTCGCTCTGAAACGGCGCTTTGATGATGAGCGGCACCGTGGCGAGGTCAAGGGGCTGCTTCCCGGTCGGATCGTTGACGTCGAGCAGCCGGCGGGACTTGCCGGGCTCGAAGGCCACGCCGTGATCCGCAGTCACGGCGATCAGACTCCGGTCGAACAGGTCGAGGGCCTCCAGTTTCTCGGTCAACTCGCCGATCAGGCGGTCGACGAACTGCACCTGCAGCAAGTAGCGCTTCTGGTGGTGGCGGACTGGCCAGGAGTCGGTCGTCCATAGCTCCCGCTGGAGTCCGTGGACGCGGTTCCGGGTGACGCGGTAGGTGTGCCCCGAAGGCAGGTACTCCCACGGGAGATGAGGCAGCAAGCTGTGCAGGAAGTAGAAACCCGGGCGTTGGCCGTTCGGCTTGATCGAGTCGCCGAACCGGCGGAACTCGGCCGCCCTGTCGGCCTCTCGAAGGTGACGGAGTGCTCGCCGCACCGGCTCGTCGTTGGCGTCGTCGGTCGGCGTCGAGGCCTGGTCTTGACCGAAGGCGCTCCAGGTCTGCGTGACTTCCGGCAGTCGTTCAGTCCAGGCCACCGGCAGTGTCAGGTTGAGCCAGACGATGCGGAGGTCGGAAAGCAGGAGGCTGAGGCGTGCTCCGAAGGCGGGACGTTGTTCGGCCAGCAGGTTCAGTTCGGGCGGGCAAAGCGAAGTGATGGGCTCGATTGCGGAGATGTCGTGGCTTGGCGCCAGGACGGTAAACAGGTTGACGGGATTCTCGGTGAATGTCGGGAGCCGTCCCTGCTCGGCTTTCTGGCCGGTCAGCATCGCCGGCACTGCGAGTTCGGAAACGTCGGCGGCTGCCGTTGCGTTCGGATACCAGGTGGCCTGGTCGGCCAGACGCGCCAAGTTGGGAAGCCGCTCGCGGTCGATCGTTCCGTCGGCGTCGAGGATCGAAGTCAGCGACCACTCATCGAAGATCACCAGGATGACCGGTGCGCGGGCGCCTGTATCGCCAAGATCGGCCGGGATCGCTTCGTTGGGGCTGGCCGTACTTTGACGAACGCGGCCGTCGAACACGAGGAGTGCCGGTACCAGGATCGCAGCGGCAGACAGCAGCAGGGCGAACGAGCGGACGCCCCGCACGGCGGCGCCGGCGGCCAGCGCAAGGGTCGTGGCGACCGCGGCGGGGAGGTTGCGGATCGCCTGCAGCGCGATCACCGCGGCGAGCAGGCCGACGGGGGCTGCAATCGCCGGTCGCATCCAGGATGGGCGGAGGGACCGAAGCGCGCTGCCCGGTGCCGCTAGCACCAACGTTGGGACGAAAGCGACCACCACGACCAGAGCCAGAAGATCGCCCATGTAAAGGTTGCGGATGGCGAAGAACTCGGGCGCCCTTCTAAGCACGTCGTAGACCGGCTGGGCGAAGGCGAGGCTGCTCAGGCCGGCGATCGCCAGCACGCCACCGCCAAGCTCCTTGTGCAGTTGGAGCTGGTCGGTGCCCGGCGCAGGTACCGGCGCTGCGTGGCCGTTCGCTTCGTGCTTCCGGTCTTGTCCGGGGGCTACCGGGCTCGACTTCGACATCGGCGGCGATGCTATCCCCATCCCTGCCAAGGCAACCCGTTGAACTGGTCACGTACCAGACAGGCCTTCGGCGTCTGCCTGGCTGCTAGCCTGCCGGCGTCATGGTGGCTGCCCCGCCGGAAACTCACCGCAGCGCGACCCACCCGGTCGACATCGGCGGCGTGGTGGTCGGCGGCGGCGCGCCGGTCGTCGTCCAGTCGATGACGAGCACGGACACCGCGGATGTCGACGCAACGACCGCCCAGGCGCTGGCGCTGGCGGAGGCGGGCTCGGAACTCGTTCGGATCACCGTGAACGTCGACGCCGCCGCGGTCGCGGTGCCCGAGATCCGCGCCCGGCTCGACGCGGAGGGTTGCGACGTACCCCTGGTCGGCGACTTCCACTACAACGGCCACGTCCTGCTCGAGCGCCACCCGGACGAAGTTGCGGATCAACCCAGGGAATGTCGGCCGGGGCGGCCGCCGGGATCCTCAGTTCGCGGCGATAT
Source organism: Acidobacteriota bacterium (assembly GCA_021296535.1). Taxonomy (GTDB): domain Bacteria; phylum Acidobacteriota; class Thermoanaerobaculia; order Multivoradales; family Multivoraceae; genus Multivorans. Next base: position 32,265 of record JAGWAG010000038.1, read on the forward strand.
GCGAGGTGGCGCGGAGACTCGGCAAGCCGGTGCGCATCGGGGTCAACGGCGGGTCGCTCGACCAGGACCTGCTGGTGGCGAAGATGGAGGAGAACACCGAGCGCGATCTCGGCAAGACATCCGAGGAGATCGTCGGCGAGTGCATGGTGCTTTCAGCTCTCCGCTCGACTGAGTTGGCCCTCGAATGCGGCCTGACCGAGGAGCAGATCGTCATCTCGTGCAAGACGTCCTCGCCACGAGACCTGATCGGCGTCTACCGGGATCTGGCGAAGCGGACGCGGCAGCCGCTACACCTCGGCCTGACCGAGGCCGGCATGGGCAAAGGGCCTGGTGTGGTCGTCCTCGGCGATGTCCGTCCTGCTGGCGGAAGGCATCGGCGACACGATCCGGGTTTCTTTGACCCCGCGTCCCGGCGGCGACCGGCGCGAAGAGGTCCAGGCCTGCCGCGAGCTCCTGCAGGCGCTCGGACTGCGCGCCTTCGCGCCCAGCGTCACCGCCTGCCCCGGCTGCGGCCGAACGACCAGCACGACCTTCCAGGAGCTGGCCTTGCAAGTCGAGGACTTCATCGACAACAGGATGCCCGAGTGGCGCGACCGCTACGAAGGCGTCGAGGAACTGAAGCTCGCTGTGATGGGCTGCGTCGTGAACGGCCCCGGCGAGTCGAAGGCGGCGGACATCGGCATCTCACTGCCTGGCACCGGCGAGGCGCCGACCTGCCCGGTGTACGTCGACGGCCGCCAGTTCACAACACTTCGCGGCACCGCGGCGGAACTGTCGGAGCAGTTCACGCGGATCGTTGCGGAGTACGTGGAGCGACGGTATCCGGCCAAGGCGTAGGCGGTTCGGCGGGCCGTCGTCTTCCCTACGGTAGATCGCGGAACTCAGGGCTTCGAAGCCAGTTCGTCCATCGCGGCCTGGGACCTGGGGTACTGGCCCTTGTCGTCGGTGTCTTCGATCCAGTCTGCCAGCGCTTCGCGCATCTCGTTCAGCACGTCGGCATAGGCGGGATCTCCGGCCAGGTTGACCACTTCGTCCGGATCGTTCTCGAGATCGTAGAGTTCCTCGGCGACGCGTTGTCCGTAGGGCGCTGCCTGGGCGGGCGTCAGCCCGCCTTCCTCGGCCAATCGCCGGATCGTCAGGAAACTGCTGTCATCCGGATTGCGCACGAGGTCGATCATCTCCCGGTGGCCCCAGTTGATGAGCGGTCTGTCCAGCATGAAGTTCCTGATGTAGTGGAAGCGCGGCCCCACCACCGATCGGACCCGGTCGATGACGTTCGACATGCGGTCGGCCGAGGTGAACACGTAGTCGCGGCGGTAGTTCGGACCGAAGATGTTCTTAGCGTCCATGAACGCTGGCACGTCGATGCCGGCGAGCGCCAGAGACGTGGCCGCAATGTCCATCAGGTTGACGAGATTGGCCCGTCGCGTGCCGGGCTTCACGACTTCCGCAAGTCCCGGTGCGACGACGATCAGCGGTATCCGCAAGCCTTCGTCGTAGGAGAACTCCTTGCTCCGGGGCAGGTCCGAACCGTGGTCCGAGAAGAGCACGAGGATCGTGCTTTCCCAGAGGCCGTCGGCCTTCAGTTGCGCCACCAGCTCGCCTACCTGGTGGTCGGTGCGCAGGATCGAGTTGTAGTGGTTGGCGATGTGCCGGCGCACCTGGGGAATGTCGGGATACTGCGCCGGCACCGGCACATCCGCGGGATCCACGGGCCCAAGGCCAAGCGCCTTCACTTCCTCGGCGATGTCCGCGACGCCCTTGCCGCCGGACACTTTCATCTGCCCGAAGAACGGCTTGCCTTCGGACACGTCGCGCCAGTGTCCACCGCCCTGCGGGCCCTTCCAGGACGGGATTTCCGACGGCTGGGGGCCGATCGTATAGAGCTTCGTGCGGTCGTAGGTGAAGTTGAAGTCGTCCTTGCTCGCGTTGTAGGTCTCGTAGCCCGCGGCCCGGAACAGTTCGGGAACGGTTGCGACCCCTTCCGGCAGATGGATCTGGTAGCCGGGAACCCGCCCCGAACGATGGTCGTGCGCCCCGATCCGAATGGCGTAGCTGCCGGTGATCAGCGAGGAACGGGTCGGGCTGCACACCGGCGTTGGCGCGTACGCCCGCTCGAACAGCACGCCCTGTCGCGCCAGTGCGTCGATGTTGGGCGTCTCGACGAGGTCGTGCCCGTAGCTCGAATACCAGGGCGATTGATCGTCGATGTCGATCCAGAGGACGTTGGGTGGGGCAGTGTGTTGTTGCGCCGCTGCGGCCCCCGCGAGCAACGCCAACAGAGCCAGGGAGATCACTTCGCCAGGCGGCCGTCGAGCTCGAGCTCCGCGGCGACCCCCTGCATTGCCGCCAGCACGTTGCCGGCGTGCTGCCAGAGTTCGAGCTCGCCGTCGAAGCACTCGCGGCTGAAGTCGGCGGTCACTTCCTCGACGTGCTCGCGGTCGACGCCGGCGGCGAAGGCCCGCTGCTTCCAGCGCTTGCGGACGGACTTGAGCGGCACGTCGCGCACGTCCTTGCTGGGGCGGATCAGGGCGGCGGCGCTGATCAGACCGGTGATCTCGTCGCAGGCCAGCAGCGCGTAGTCGCGAGAGGTTTCCCGCTCGACGCCGGTGCCCTCCGTGTTGTGCGAGAGGATCGTGCGGATGACGTCCTCATCCAGGCCGCGCTCGCGGAGAATCGCGGCGCCGTCGGCCGGGTGCTGCTCGAGGGTGGGGTGAATCTCCCAGTCGAAGTCGTGGAGCAGACCGGCGAGGCCCCAGGCCTCCGGGTCGCCGCCGAGCTGTTCGGCGTACCATCGCATCGCGGCTTCAACGGCGAGCATGTGTTTGCGTAGCCCCGGGGCGGCCACGAACTCCTGCACTGTCTCCCAGGCTGTTTCTCGGTCCATCTTCGTCGTCCTCCCGTCCAGGTAGCCGGCGATTGTACGCCGCCCAAGGCAGCGCCACGGCCGCCGGGAAGCCGGCCGTGGCTACAATCCTCGCGCCATGACGATGGGCGGAGGACCTCACGCGCGCCGGATCAGCTTCGGCGGCCTTTCCGGGCCGCACGCGCGCGATCTGCTGCTCCTGGTGGCAGTGGTCTTCGTCACCTTCTCGATGCAGTTCCTGCCCGGGCTGGCCATCGTGCCGGAGTTGATGCGGCTGTCGAGTTCGGTCTGGCAGCAGGGAATGCTCTGGCAGCTCGTGACCTACCCGGCGGCGGGTTGGGGCGGGCCGTCGATCTGGTTCCTGCTGAGACTACTGATCTTCTACATGTTCGCGAACGATCTGCGCTGGTCGCTGGGCAAGCGCCGGTTCTGGAATCTGCTCTGGATGTCGGCGGGCGCCGCGGCCCTGGTGGCCTGCGTGGTGCAGGTGCTGCTGCAATCGGCGGGGGCCACGGGGACGACGGCCTTCGTTCTCATGCAGGGCCAGCAGATGCTGCTGGCGATCGTGATTGCCGGCTTCGCGTTGACCCGCGGCAATGCGACGATCATGCTGTTCTTTGTTCTGCCGATCCGCGCCAAGTGGTTCATCTGGATCGAGATCGCGTTCGCCTGGATTGGCCTCCTGGCGTCCGGCGACTTCGCGGGCTTCCTCGGCATTTGTTCCGCGATCGGCGCCGTGTTCGTGCTGCTGCGGCCCCGCCGCGCCAAGGGCCTGATGCGCGAGATGCGGCTCCGGTACGAGCGCTGGTACGTGAAGCAGAAGCTGAACCGCGGCCGCCGCCGCTTCCGCGTCGTCCCCGGCGGCAAGAAGCCGAAGGACGAAGACGACCGCGTCCGCCGCGGCCCCTGGGTCAACTAGCCGGAGGCTGGTAGCTCCGCTTCGACGAGTCCATCAACCGGAAGGCGACAAGGATCGCCAGGGTGGCCAGGACGTAGTGCCACCAGGTCGGCTGGTCCGGGAGCCGGATCTGCTCGACCCGTGCGCTGCCGAGAGCCAGGGCGTTGTGCAGGGCGTGCCAGGCCATCGCGGGGTAGATCGACCCGGAGCGAAGAACGGCGATCACCAGGAGGACGCCGAGAAAGGACGTCCCCGGAATCCGGAACAGGTCGACGTGGAAGAAGCCGAAGGCGATACCCGCGACGAGCACGAGCTGGACGGGTCTGAACCGGCTCTTCAGACCGTGAAGCAGGACGCCGCGGAAGGCGATCTCCTCGAAGATGCCGGGGAGGATGGCGAAGAAGAAGAGCATCTGCCAGACCGGGATGTCCGCGCCGAATGCCTCGGCCATCGCTTCGATCCACTCCTCCGGAATCGGCATCGCCAGGCTCGCGAGGCGGACGACGCCGTCGGCCAGGAGGAGGCCCGCCGGCACGCCGATCAGGACGCCGAGCCAGGCCGCCGGAGGTGGCGCCCTGAGCGACAGGGTCTCGCGGATGGGCAGCCGGTAGCGCGCGATCATCAGCCACGCCGCGGCGCCGAAGATCGCCATGTTGATCACGATCAGCAGCCGACTGTCGATGCCGCCGCCGACGTTCAGTTGCCAGACCAGGAGCAGCGCCCAGAGCACCGCGAACCAGCGACCGACGCGGCGCGGGAAGAGGGCGGGCCCGCCGGCGAGATCCGCGGCGTCGATGTCGCTGGCCGTGATCAGCTTTTCCGCCGAAAGCGCGCGTACCGAGGCGCGGGCGAGAACGGCGGCGGCAGCGGCAGTCACCGCCCAGGCGGCGGCGATCAGCGGCCAGTCGTACTGGCCCGTCAGGATCTCCCTCGCGGCGACGCCGAGGTTGGCGATCGGCACGACGACGATCGCGCTGCGCAGAGCGATGCCAGGCAGCACGGGAATCGCCGCGACGGCCAGGGAGACGAGCATCACGGGCGCGAACAGCAACTGCGCTTCCTTGTAGGTCTTCGACCGGCCCGAGACGAGCAGCAGGCTGCTCGAGAGAAGCACGGCGGCCGGCGCATACAGGAACAGCAGCAGCAGGGCCGCGCCGACGGGAATGACCAGCTTCAGGCCCGCAGGCGCCGGGATCACGTCGAGCTGCATCCACAGGACGATGTTCGCGATGTTGAGCACGCTGGTGGCGAAGGCGACGGTCAGGATCGAGAGGTTCTTCGCGGTGACGATCTCGATCCGGCTGGCGGCAGTGGTCAGCAAGGTTTCGAGCGTGCCGCGTTCCTTCTCGCCCGCCAGCGCGTCGGTGGCGACGATCGAGCCGCCGGTGAGCATCATCATCACGATGATCGCGGTCAGGATGCGTCCGAGGAGGAGCCCGGAAGTCTGTTCTTCGCTCGCGGTTTCGATCCGCTCGACCGGCAGCAGATCTTCGGGCGGCACCTCGAACCCGGCAGCCGCCAGTCGTCCCTCGCGGACCTCCACCCGCGTGCGCTCGAGAGCTCGCCGCAGGTACCCCTCGGCGGCGTCCGAGGCGTCGAGGTCTGCTCGGTACGAGAGGACGATGCGCTGCGCGGCGTCACCGGCGTTGCCGAGCGTCTCGCTGTCCACGTCCACGTTCTCGTCCGCACCGTCGTCGGCCCCGGCTTCCCACGCGACGTGGACGTGGAGTTGCTCCTCATCGAGCGCGGCCTCGAAGTCGTCGGGCAACTCGATGCGCTCGAAACGAACCGCGGGAGCGTCCGTCGTGTCTGCGTCGTCGGCCTGAGCCTCTTCGCCGACGACGGCCAGAGCGCGCTCGAGCCATGCCCTCGTGTCGGCGGCGTGTTCGGCGTCGCGCGGGTCTTCGGCCACGGCGTACATGTACGTCCGACTCTCGAGTCGCTCCTGCCGCCGCTCCGTCGTCAGGGAGGTCAGGAACCACATCAGCGGCCAGATGACGAGCGGCAACGCGACGGCGAACACCAGCACCCGGGGGTTCCGGGCGAGCTGGCGCAGATCGTTGCCGACCAGCGCGCTGACGGTGCGGTGGTTCATCCGGCGCTAGGAGTCTGCGTTGGCGGTGACGTAGTGGACGAAGATGTCCTCGAGGTAGTGCTGGGACGTCGCCGCTCTCAGCCCCTCGAGGTCGTCGCAGGCGCGAATTCGCCCCTTGTCGATGATCGCGATCCGGTCGCAGAGGCGCTCGGCCTCGCTCATGATGTGGGTCGAGAACAGGATCGCCTTGCCGTCCTCGCGCAGTTCCTGGATCGCTTGCTGGAGGTCGAGCGCGTTCAGCACATCGAGGCCGACGGTCGGCTCGTCGAAGATGAGCACCGGCGGATCGTGGACGACCGTGCGGGCGATCGACACCTTCTGCTTCATGCCGCTCGATAGCTTCTCGATGCGCACACCGGCGTACTCGCTGAGGCCGAAGCGCTCGATCATCTCCTCGACCCGGCTCTTCGTGCGCTCGGCCGGGTACTTGTTGACCCGCGCGAACAGGGTCAGCGTCTCGCGGGCGGTCAGCCGCGGGTAGAGCGCGGTGCTCGCCGAGTAGAAGCCGAGGTTGCGGCGCACCTCCACCGGTTCGCTCGCGACGTCGTGCCCGAGCACGCGAGCCGTGCCGGAGGTCGGCTGGAGCACGGTCGAGATCATCCGCAGCGTCGTCGTCTTGCCGGCCCCGTTGGCGCCGAGCAGACCGAGAATCTCGCCGCGCCGGCACTCGAAGTCCACCTGCTGGACGGCGTGGACTTCGCCCCGCGACTGATCGAAGAAGTTCTTGGAGAGGCCCTGGACCTCGACCTGGACAGTGCTCACGGTTTACCTCCCGCCGGGCGAAGTTGCTGGCGCAGGAACTGGAAGAAGTTGCCCTCGAAGGAGCCGGTGGCGATCTCCTCGATCCGCAGGACGCGCGAGGCGATCCACAGGCAGGCGACGATCGCGGCGCCGTTGGCGAGCACCGTGATTCCGAGCTGCAGCCAGAGCACGTTGCCGGCGATCGCCTGGCGCAAGAGCAGGACGACGTTGACGACCGGGATGCCGGCCAGCGCCGGCGTGAACACCATGCTGGGGTCGTTCAGGACGATGACCGGAAAGACGACGAGCAGAATGATGGGAGTGACCATGGACTGGCCTTCCTTGAAGGTGCGGGCAAAGGCCGCGAGGATCATCATCGCGGCGCCGATCAGGGCGCCCAGCAGTACGGCGGTGAGGAACAGGACCGGCAGAGAGCCCAGGGGCAGCTCGAAGGCGAGGCCGCCGCCGTCGCCGCCTCCCAGCCGGGCGAAGAGCGGTCCGAGGAAGGAGCGGAAGGAAACGACCATGGCCGCCGCGTTGAGCGCCCCGGCGACGGTGCCCATCGTGGCGACATAGAGGTACTTGGCGGTCACGACGTTGAGGCGCCTGGTGGCGAGCGTGCTCGTGGTTTCCCAGGTGTTGCGCTCGCGTTCCCCGGCCGTCGAGTCGATCGCGGGGTAGAGGCAGCCGTTCGCGATCATGATGACGAAGAACAGCGGGATCATCATCCCCATCAGGAACTGCCCCATCTGGCGGCCGGTTGCGAGATTGTTCGAGCGCATGTCGAAGACCTGCCACTCGGCGCCGTCGAGGCCGTGCTGTTCGGCGATCCGGTCGAGCCAGGCGGTGCGCTCGGCGGACAGCGCGCGCTCCAGCCGGCCGCGCGCGGTCTGGGACTGGTCGCTCGAGCCGTTGCTCAGCAGCGAGACCGCGGCGTTGCCGGGCGGGTTACCGGTGGTTTCGAAGATCAGGGCCGCGTCGAGTTCACCGGCGAGGAGGCGTTCCTCGACTTCTTCGCGGTAGGCGGAGGCGGCGCCGGCCGGCGGCGCGGCGACTTCGTCGATCTCGGTTCGACCGTCCTCGTCCAGGCTCTCGAGGATTCCCCGGTGCTCGGCGGGCAGGCCGGCGATCTCGACCCGC
>JAGWAG010000038.1:40336-53245 GCA_021296535.1 Acidobacteriota bacterium
CCACGGATGGCAGGCCGGCGCACCCAGTGGTTTGGCGCACCCAGTGGTTTGGGTTCAAGCGCGCTGCGCGACTTCCCAGGCCAATCCTGCGGTACGCGGCACCGATTCGCCGACCTCCTTGGCGTGGGCGCTCGCGGCGGTGCCGTCCCGCACCCGTCCGGCGATGCCCTGGGCGATACCGGCGCTCCGGAACAGGTTGTAGGCCAGGTAGAAGTTCCAGTGCGGAATGCCGTCGCGGCCGGTGCGGCGGCAGTAGGCGTCGCGGTATTGCTCGAGAGTCGGCAGGCCGATCGCTTCGAGGTCGCGGCCCTTGAGCCCGCCCTTCTCCTTCGGGATCTCCCACTGCATCGTGTGGTAGCTGAAGTCGGCGAGCGGATGGCCGAGCGTGCCCAGCTCCCAGTCGAGGATCGCGATCACCTCGGCCCGTTCGGGATGCAGGATCATGTTGTCCAGCCGGAAGTCGCCGTGGACGATCGTCGTCTCGTCGTCCTCGGGGATGTTCGCCGGCAACCACTCGATCAGCGCGTTCATCGCCGGGATGTCACGGGTTTCCGAGGCGAGGTACTGCTTCGTCCAGCGGTGGATCTGGCGCGCGAAGTAGTTGCCCGGCTTGCCGTACGTCGAAAGCCCCACGGCTTCGTAGTCCACCGCGTGCAGCCGGGCCAGCGTCCTGTTCATCGCGTCGTAGATCGCCAGGCGCTCGTTCGGTTCCATCCCCGGCAGCAGCGCCTCCCAGAGGATTCGGCCCTTCACGCGCTCCATGACGAAGAACACCGTGCCGACGACCGACTCGTCGGTGCACAGGCAGTAGGTCCGCGGCACCGGCACGTTCGTGTCCGCGAGCGCCGTCATCACCCGGTACTCCCGGTCCACCGCGTGCGCGGAGGGCAGCAGCTTGCCCGGCGGCTTGCGTCGCAGCACGTAGCTCTTGCCGCCGGCCTCGAGCAGGTAGGTGGGGCAGGACTGCCCGCCCTTGAACTGCTGGACGCTGAGTTCGCCGGAGAACCCCTCGACGTGCTCCTCGAGGTATCGCTGCAGCGGCTCGAGGTCGAAGCTGAGGCGCTCGGCGCTTCTCCTGGCGGCTTTCCGTCATCGGCGGCGCATGTTAGCGCGGACCGGGGCGACCGGCCGGTAAGCGCCTTGTGGGTTAGGTTCTAGTCAGTCGCAGCCGGCCGGCGGCGCGGTCGGCTCTGCGGCGGCGCAACGGCGCGCACGAAATCGGCGATCGAGTCGAGGGCCGGGTGATGGAGGTCCCAGGCGCCTTGGGAGGCCGCGAGCCCGGTGTTCGATCCGGGGCGCTCTCGGGTCGACAGGTAGGCGTGAACCCTCGTTTTGGCTTCGTTGCGGAGTTCGATTCCTGAACGCACCAGGCAGCTCAGGAAGTCGTCGACGCAGGCGCCAACCGGTTGGTCGGCGAAGGTCTGGCAGAGGACGGTCTCCAGCATTCCGGCGCCTGCCGGGGGGAGGACCAGTATGCCCACTCGTAGCGTCCTGCCGTGCGCTTCGCGGTCTTCCGGTGCGCCCGGGCGTAGGGGCGGCTCGATGCCGTTCGCCTCCAGTGCGTCCTGAGTGCTCTGGAAGGCGGCGGCAGGATCCTGGTCCGCGTCGCGCAGGACGCCCAAGGACGTGATGGTCTCGAAGCCCGGAGTCGTGACCAGACTGGCCAGAAAGCGCCTGAGGTTGTCGACGCCGTTGTAGGGGCGGACCTGGACGAGTGGCAGAGAGCGCGCCTTGATCAGCTTTCGAATCAGGTGCAGGTCGTCCTTCCCCTCGACCAGAAGCTGGACGGAGCACCAGATCGACTCTGCGCCCCGCCGCGACGACGCGGAGTCTGCCTCCGGCGCCTCCGGGTCGTTCACCGTACCTCCATGCCGAACTCGATCGCTCCTGCCAGCGCTTCCTCGGTGTAGTCGACGACGGGTCGCGATGGGACGTGGGGTTGGAGGCGAATCAAGCGCAAGTCATCCTCAACCGCCCGGCGAGCGGCGTGGATGCACTCCAGGCTGTGGGTCGTCGCGAAGATCTGAACGCCCCTAACCGTCGCGGCCGCGTGAATAGCCTTCCAGACCTTCTCCATAGCGGAGTGGTGGACGCCGTTCTCGATCTCGTCGACTAGCACAACTCCCTTCGGCGAGGTGGCGATGGAGAGGACGAGCCGCGCGACACGGACCATCCCTTCTCCCATCACGTTCAACGGGACAAGTTCCAGTAGTCCGATGTCGCCGAAGATCATCGGTTCACCTCGACCCGAGTTGATCTCGAGGTTCGTCAGACGTGGTTCGATTTTCTGCAGAGCGTCTCGGACGACCTCGTGCTCCTTTCTCCGTCTCAGCGCGCTGAACCGATCTGCGTCTTCCCGTACGTTCCCGTTGCGCGTTGCCACGATGGAGACGGGAAAAGGCGGCAGGCCTCTCTGTTCGGAGGCGTCGAAACCGTCAGCCGTACACCGGAGGGTTGTCTCGACAGCTTGGCGGCCGGACTGCCGAAACACGTAGCGGAGAGTGGCGTCCGACCCGTTGATAGGCGCGGCGTCCTGGCCGTCGCCCAGCGGGAGCTTGGTACGGCCGTGAGACGCCAAGGAGATCTCGATGGATAGCTTTCCCTGTTCCGAGTGTTGCCCTTCGACGTTGATGGTGGTGCCGGTGTCCAATTTGTGGAAGATGTGGCCGAATCGGGTAGTGGCCCAGTCGGAGGGGGACGCACCGGGCTGGGTCAACTCGCGGATTTGGTTCGAGGTCAGGACTGCGGCCTGATGGCCGCCTCCGCACAGCTGCAGGATTGCTTCAAGCAGAGTGGTCTTGCCGCTGTTGTTCCGGCCGGTAAGGACGTTGATTCGCCCCAGCGACTCGATGCGGAGCTCGTCAAAGAGCCGAAACTGCCGGATCCTGAGTTCTTCGAACATGGTCTTGGTCCTGTCGCGCAACTCGCTTCGCGGGACTGCCCTACTTCGCCGGCACGTACACTTCGCCGCCAGCCTTCTTGAACTCGCCGGCCTTTTCCTGTAGCCCTGCCTCGACGGCTTCCGCGTCGTCGAGGCCCTTCTCCGCAGCGTAGTCGCGGATCTGCTGGGTGATCTCCATCGAGCAGAACTTGGGGCCGCACATGGAGCAGAAGTGCGCGACCTTGGCGCCTTCCTGGGGCAGCGCGCTCCGGGTCCAGGGAGAGGTTGAACTGGTCCTCCCAGCGGAACTCGAAGCGGGCCTTGGAGACAGCGTTGTCGCGGGCCTGGGCGCCGGGGTGGCCCTTGGCCAGGTCGGCGGCGTGGGCGGCGATCTTGTAGGTGATCACGCCCTCGCGGACGTCTTCGCGGTTGGGCAGGCCGAGGTGCTCCTTGGGCGTGACGTAGCAGAGCATCGCGGTGCCGAACCAGCCGATCATCGCGGCGCCGATGCCGGAGGTGATGTGGTCGTAGCCGGGGGCGATGTCGGTGGTGAGCGGCCCGAGGGTGTAGAAGGGCGCTTCGTCACACCACTCGAGCTGCTTGTCCATGTTCTCCTTGATCATGTGCATCGGCACGTGACCGGGGCCCTCGTTCATCACCTGGACGTCGAACCCCCAGGCGCGGCGGGTCAGCTCGCCCTGGGTCTTCAGCTCGGCGAACTGGGCTTCGTCGTTCGCGTCCTCGATCGAGCCGGGGCGCAGCCCGTCGCCGATCGAGAAGGACACGTCGTAAGCGGCCATGATCTCGCAGATGTCGTCCCAGTGGGTGTAGAGGAAGCTCTCCTGGTGGTGGGCGAGGCACCACTTGGCCATGATCGAGCCGCCGCGGCTGACGATTCCCGTGCGCCTCTTCGCGGTAAGGGGCACGTAGCGCAGCAGGACGCCGGCGTGGATCGTGAAGTAGTCCACGCCCTGTTCCGCCTGCTCGACCAGGGTGTCCCGGAACATCTCCCAGGTCAGCTCCTCGGGGCTGCCGTCGACCTTCTCCAGGGCCTGGTAGATCGGCACCGTGCCGATCGGTACCGGCGAGTTGCGCAGGATCCACTCCCGCGTCTCGTGGATGTTGCGGCCGGTGGAGAGGTCCATCACCGTGTCGGAGCCCCAGCGGATCGCCCAGACCATCTTCTCGACCTCTTCCTCGATCGACGAGGTGACGGCCGAGTTGCCGATGTTCGCGTTGATCTTGACCAGGAAGTTGCGGCCGATCGCCATCGGCTCGAGCTCGGGGTGGTTGATGTTGGCGGGGATGATCGCGCGGCCGCGGGCGACTTCCGAGCGCACGAACTCGGGCGTGATCGTCTGCGGGATCGCGGCGCCGAAGCTCTCGCCGGCGTGCTGGGCGGCGATCTCCGCGGCCACCTCTTCGCGACGCTGGTTCTCGCGGATCGCGATGTACTCCATCTCCGGCGTGATCTCGCCGCGCTTCGCGTAGTGCATCTGGGTTACGCGGGCGCCAGCCCGGGCTCGCAGCGGCCTGCGGCCGGCGACGAAGCGCACGCGGTCGAGCCGTGGGTTCGCGGCACGCTCGCGGCCGTAGCTCGAGGAGACGCCTGCCAACTCCTGGACGTCTCCGCGAGCCTCGATCCAAGGTCGGCGGAGCGGCGCCAGACCGCGGCGGACGTCGATCTCGACCGCCGGGTCCGAGTAGGGCCCCGATGTGTCGTAGACAACGACCGGCGGGTTGTGCTCCTTCGGTCCGAGCGCGGTCAGACCGCTGGCAGCGGACGGCCCCGCGCCGGCGGTCGTCGGCGACTGGGAGATCTCGCGCATCGGGACGCGGATCGAGGGGTCCGACCCCTGGAGTTGGGAAGGGGGTCGCGGCTCAGCAGGGGCGCCGCGGTCTGCGGGATTCGGTCGGCAATCGTCATGGCTGCATTCCCTACGTCGGTGTCAACCGTTTCAGGTTCGAAGGCTCCCGTGCACAGACCTGTCGGCCAGCACGATCTCAGGCTGTCGTTTCAGCCGCACCCAGCGTGCGGACGACGATAGCAGTCTCTCCTCCCGCGGCGCCGAGCCTGCGGAGCGAACGCGGAGTTCAGCGACTCTCCGTGAAGCGTCCCAGGTTCTCGATCGCCCGTCGCACCGTGTCCATGATCTTCTCCGGGGGCACCGGGCCGTTGCCCTCGAGGAGCGCACGGAAGCCGGGTGTGGTCAGGCCGTCGAGTCGCGACCCCACCAACCACTGGAACAGTCCCGGGTCGGCTGCCCAGGCCATCTGAGCGCGCATGATGTCGCGCATCATGTGCAGGTAGTCGTCGGTGACGTCGGGATGAGGTACCGGAACGCAGAGTGCGTTCTTCTGCGCCTCGTCGGCATAGGCGCATTCGACGTGACCGATCATCGCCGCAGCGAAGAGCTGCTGGCACGGGCGGACCGTTTGCAGCGTGATCTTTCCGTCGCGGAAGATCGGCTTGGTGGGGCGCTTCTCGAGACCGTCGGCGGTGCAGTCGATGAAGAGGGTGTCGGCACGGCACGCCACCTCGCCCCGGTCGAGCACCATGCGCGTGGTCTCAAGACGCTGCACCCGGCCAAGTCGGACCACGTTCCTGATCCGGCGCAGGTCGGCCAGCTCGGCTTGGGACACGGTGGCGCAGCGGAACATCGTCGGCTCGATGTCCGGCTCGATGCGCACCAGAGCTCCACAAGCCTCGAGGCGCTGGAAGAGGTCGGCGCGGGACGTGGAGGCAGCGATTTCCTGTGCCTGCAGCAGGATGTAGTCGAGAATCGAGTGATCGCCGAAGCCCTCCGGCTGCATCTGCGCCCGGTCGAACAGCCAGCTCTCGCGCGGCTTGATCCAGGTGATCCGGTCCGGCGCGACTCCCAGGTCGAGCAGGTAGAGACAACTGTCGATCCACGACGAAGCCCCGGTATGCCTGCCGCACGGTTGCCAATCCGTTGGGCGGGACGCAGATCACTCCCTCAGCCACTTCGAAGCCGGGCGGCGTGACCTTCGGAACCTGGACGTTCATGTAGGTGGCGTTGACCACCTTCCCGGCCTTCACATGCTGCGTTTCGCCGGTTGCCGCCGAACGGAAGGAGGAGTCGCCGAGGTATGTGCACTGTGGGTACCAGGAGACCCTGCCGCAGGGGAGGAGTCGAAGTAGGCCAGGAGCTCGTGGGCGCCGGCGAGTTCCATCATTCCCGCGTTGCGACCCGAGGCGTCGAGGCGATTCTCGCCGAGTGGACGAGAGTTCACCCCGTAGTAGGCGGACGGTTGATGCAGACGCACGAACGGGTAGGCGTGATTCCAATGGCCGCCGGGACGGTCCAGACGGTCGACGAGGGCGATCGTCGCGTCGCTTTCGTGAAGAAGGGTGTCGGTGAATGCCATCCCCATGGCGCCGGCGCCGACGACCAGGTAGTCCACTTCGTGGGGCGTGTGGCTCATCGGTGTTCCTCCGCGGTGGCAGGAAGATGGAGTTTCCTGGCCGGTTGAGTCGTTCGGGCGCCGACGGCGCGACGACAGAAAGCCCGGACCTCCCACCGGAGCGCGTTGCCTCGGTCCGGCAGGGCTTCGGCCTCAGGTGCCAGCGGCAGGATCAGTGCCTCCGCGAGCGCTCCGAGCGTGCAGGCGGCGGTGGTGGCCGCGTCCTGTACATCGAACGCCTCCTCCGCCATGCCGTCCTCGATGATCTGCCGGAAGAGTGCCACGAACCGCCGCCGGTAGCGCTGTCGCACCACCTCGACCTGGCGCGGAACCGGTTCGCCGATCACGGCGTACGCCTTCACGCGACCTCGCAGTGCGCGGGCCGCGAATCGGTCGATGGCAACGTCAAGCCGCTCTGTGGCCGCTTCCGGGCCGTCCGCAATCTCCGCGATGACCTCGAGTTCTGCTTCGGCAATGTCACGAAAGACCTCGATGTAGAGATCCGCGATGCGGTCGAAGTGGGTGTAGACCGATCCCGTCGAGACTCCGGCGGCCGCCGCGACGGATTTGAGTTGGCAGGCCTTCCAACCACCGGTCTGGACCAGGTCCGTGGCGGCGTCGATGATCCGCGCTCGAGTGGCGAGCCGCTTGCGCTCCACGAACTCCGTCTTGCGGTACGGCATGGAGCGCTACGCTGCGGCGGCGACCGAGCGATAGCCGCGCCACGCGCCCATCGCCAGGAGGACGAACGCGACGTGGGCTGCGATCATCGGGGGCCAGCCGGAGAGGAAGATCAGATCATTGGCCAGGCTTCCCCCGAACGGACCGCCGCCCATCGCCAGGCCGCGTGTCCCGAACCAGGCGTTTGCGATTGCCGGCAGGGTGAAGCCCCAGCCGAAGATCGGGCACGACCAGAACAGGACCTTTGCTGTGCGCGTGGAAAGCCGGAGGAAGGGCGCACAGGCGGCAACCGCCATCAGCAGGACGCCGTTCGTGATGCCCTCGAGGTGGGCCATGTTCCAGGCTCGTCGGTCGCCGGGGATGTCGGCAGGGATCTCGTTGAACAGGGGCCATAGCTCGACGGAGCCAAGCAGATGAAAGAAGTAGAGCCAGCCGCTCAGGGCAGCCGAGATCACCAGGCCAACGCCATGCAGGACCAGGAGAGCGCGCTGCCTGCGGTCGAGGGAATGGCGAGACTGCGCTGGGGAGTCGCGTTGGGGGGTGGTCGGCATCAATGCTCCAGGTCCGTTCCGTGTCGAAGGTCGCAAACTTTGAGGCGCGCGTCAGTTCATTAGATGATGAACTGAGATGCAAGTCAAATCTTCCGGGGCCCGGTTGAGAGTCCATGGGCGAGTAGAATCGCGACGTCCAGGATCGCGCGGAGCGTGCGCCGGAAACTCTTGGGCAGCAAAGACATGTACACGGACCCCAACCTCAAGGCGCGCCAGGACATCGACCCGGCGGAAACCGCCGAGTGGCTGGAGGCCCTGGAAGCAGTGTTGGACCGAGAGGGTCCGGAACGGGCCCACTTCCTGCTCGAGGCGCTGGTCGACCAGGCTCGCCGTTCCGGCGCCTATCTCCCGTACAAGGCGACCACCGCCTACCTGAACACGATTCCGGTCAGGGCGCAGGAACCCTTGCCGGGCGACGCGGAACTCGAATGGCGGATCCGCAGCATCATTCGCTGGAACGCGATGGCGATGGTCGTGCGCGCCAACCACGACTACGAGGGGCTGGGCGGGCACATCGCGTCCTTCGCCTCAGCGGCGACGCTCTACGACGTGGGCTTCAACCACTTCTTCCACGCGCCCTCCGAGGACCACGGCGGCGACCTGGTCATGATCCAGGGGCACTCCTCGCCGGGGATCTACGCCCGCGCCTTCCTGGAGGGCCGCCTGAGCGAAGAGGATCTGCTCGGCTTCCGGCGCGAGGCGGGGCCGGGAGGCTTGTCGTCCTATCCGCATCCCTGGCTGATGCCGCACTTCTGGCAGTACCCGACGGTGTCCATGGGTCTCGGGCCGTTGATGGCGATCTACCAGGCCCGGTTCATGAAGTACCTCCACGACCGCGACTTGCTCGACACGGAGGGCCGCAAGGTGTGGGCCTTCATGGGCGACGGCGAGATGGACGAACCGGAGTCCCTGGGATCGATCTCCCTGGCCTCGCGGGAGAAGCTCGACAACCTGATCTTCGTCGTCAATTGCAACCTGCAGCGGCTCGATGGCCCGGTGCGCGGCAACGGCAAGATCATCCAGGAGCTGGAAGCCGTGTTCCGCGGCGCCGGCTGGAACGTGATCAAGGTGGTCTGGGGTTCGTACTGGGATCCCTTGTTGGCGCGCGACCGCCACGGGCTGCTGCGGCGGCGGATGGAGGAGGCGGTCGACGGCGAGTACCAGGCGTACAAGGCGAGCCAGGACGGCGGCTTCGTCCGCGAACACTTCTTCGGCAAGTACCCGGAACTCAAGGCGATGGTGGCCCACCTCACCGACGAGGACATCTGGCGGCTCAACCGAGGGGGTCACGATCCGCACAAGATCTACGCCGCCTACGCCGCTGCCGTGAAGCACACGGGACAGCCGACGGTCATCCTGGCCAAGACGGTCAAGGGCTACGGCATGGGCGAGGCCGGTGAGGGGATGAACATCACCCACCAGCAGAAGAAGATGGGGCAGCGGGCGCTGATGGGTTTCCGCGACCGTCTCGACATTCCTGTGTCCGACGAGGAACTCGAGGAGACCCCCTTCTACCGGCCGCCGGACGACAGTCCGGAGATCCGCTACCTGAAGGAGCGTCGCGAGGCCCTGGGCGGCTACCTGCCGGCGCGGACGGTTTCCGCCACGTCGCTGGACGTGCCCGCACTCGACGCCTTCGACACCCTGCTGAGGTCGAGCCGCGGGCGCCAGTTCTCGACCACGATGGCTTTCGTGCGCCTGTTCACGCTGCTCACGCGGAATCCCGCGATCCGCAACCGCCTGGTGCCGATCGTCGCCGACGAGGCGCGCACCTTCGGCATGGAGGGCATGTTCAGGCAGCTCGGCATTTACGCTCCGACGGGCCAGCTCTACGAACCGGTCGACGCGCACAAGATCGCGCCCTACAAGGAGGCGAGGGACGGTCAGATCCTCCAGGAGGGGATCAACGAGGCGGGGTCGCTCTGCTCCTGGATGGCGGCGGGCACCTCGGCAGCCAACCACGGCTTCCACATGATCCCGTTCTTCATCTTCTACTCGATGTTCGGCTTCCAGCGCGTCGGCGACCTGATCTGGGCCGCGGCCGACATGCAGGCGCGGGGCTTCCTGATCGGCGGCACCTCGGGGCGGACGACGCTGAACGGCGAGGGATTGCAACACCAGGACGGCCACAGCCACCTGGCCGCCTCGACGGTGCCCAACTGCGTTTCCTACGACCCGACGTACGCCTACGAGCTGGCGGTCATCCTCCAGGACGGCCTGCGGCGGATGTACGCCGAGGAAGAGCCGGTCTTCTACTACCTGACGACGCTGAACGAGAACTACGAGCATTCCCGGATGCCGGCCGGCGCCGAAGAGGGCATCCGCCGGGGCCTGCACCGCATCCGGCCCGGCTCGCGCCACAAGAGGCGGGCCACGTTGCTGGCCTCGGGAGCGATCCTGCGGGAGGCGGAGGCCGCGGCCGAGATGCTGGAGGCGGACTGGAAGGTGTCCGCCGAGGTCTGGTCGGCGACCAGTTTCAACGAGCTGCGGCGCGATGGGCTGGAAGTCGAGCGCTGGAACCGCCTCCATCCGGGCGAGGAGAAGAGAGTGTCCTACGTCCGCCAGTGCCTGACCGGGCGCGGCGGCGTGACGGTCGCGGCGAGCGACTACATGAAGGTCTTCACCGACCAGATCCGCGCCTTCGTCCCCGGTCCGTACCGGACGCTCGGCACCGACGGCTTCGGCCGCAGCGACACCCGCGAGCAGTTGCGCGCCTTCTTCGAGGTCGACCGCCGGCACATCGTGGTCGCAGCACTCGCCTCCCTCGCCGAGAACGGCGAGATCGATTCCGGGGCGCCGTCCAGGGCGATCTCCGCCTACGGCATCGACCCGAACTCACCGAACCCGGCCACCGCGTGAGCGAGACACTCTCCGTCGTCGTCCCCGACATCGGCGACTTCGACTCCGTCGATGTCGTCGAGGTCCTGGTGGGGGTCGGCGACGAGGTCTCGGTCGATCAGTCGCTGATCACCCTCGAGAGCGACAAGGCTTCGATGGAGGTGCCGTCGCCGGTGGCGGGCCGCGTGGCCGAGATCGCGGTGGAGCTCGGCGGCCAGGTCGGCGAGGGCGATCTGATCCTGACGATCGACACGGCGGGAGCGGCAGCGGATGCCGGGGCGGCGGAGGCCGTTTCGGCCGGTGGAGGAGCCGACGAAGCGGCCGCACCGCCGGAGCCGGTCGCGCCGGCGGAGCCTCTAGGGCCGGCACTCCCCGCGGAACCGCGCCCGTCGCGTCGCGGTCGCCGGCCGCCGCCTCCCGCTGCCGACGGTCCAGGCAGGACCTCGGCGCCGCCTCACGCCAGCCCGGCCGTGCGGCGTTTCGCCCGCATGCTCGGCGTCGATCTCCGGAGGGTCTCGGGGACCGGCGCCAAGGGACGCATCCTGCGCGAGGACGTCGAGGGCTTCGTCAAGGAGGCGATGACGGGCCGGGGACCGCAGGTCGCCGGCACCGGCATCCCGCCCGTTCCCGAAGTCGACTTCTCGAAGTTCGGTCCGGTCGAATCGAAACCGCTCAGCCGCATCCGCAAGCTGTCGGCGGCGAGCCTCCACCGGAGCTGGCTGAACGTCCCGCACGTGACCCAGCACGACGAGGCCGACATCACGGACCTGGAGGCCTTCCGCAAGGCGCATCTCGCGGAGGCGCGCGAGCGCGGTGTCCGGCTCACCCTGCTGGCCTTCCTGATGAAGGCGGTGGCGGCGTCGCTGGCCGAGTTCCCGGAGATGAACTCGTCGCTGGCCGCAGACGGGGAATCGTTGATCCTCAAGGGCTACTACAACCTGGGCGTAGCGGTCGACACGCCGGACGGCCTGGTCGTTCCGGTAGTGCGCGAGGTGGACCGCAAGACCGTCTACGAACTGGCGGGCGAACTCGCCGAAGTCAGCGGCCGGGCGCGCGAGCGCAAGCTCCGGCCCGCCGACATTCAGGGGGCGACCTTCACGATCTCGAGCCTCGGCGGCATCGGCGGCACCGCGTTCACGCCGATCGTCAACGCGCCCGAAGTCGGCATCCTGGCTGTATCGCGCTCCGTGCGGAGGCCGGTCTACGTCGGTGCGGGCCTCGCGCCCCGGCTCATCCTGCCGGTTTCGCTGTCCTACGACCACCGGGTGATCGACGGCGCCTACGCGGTCCCTGTGCTCGGTGCTGGCCGACATCCGCCGGGTCGTTCTCTGACGCTGGCGAGATGGCCGAACCGATCCGCATCGTCGTACCCGACATCGGCGACTTCGACTCCGTCGACGTCGTCGAGGTCCTCGTCTCGCCCGGCGAGCACGTCGACATCGATGCCGGTCTGATCACGCTCGAGAGCGACAAGGCGTCGATGGAGGTGCCGTCGACCCATTGCGGCATCGTCCTGGAGGTCGCCGTGTCGCTTGGCGACAAGGTGGGGGAAGGGGACCTGATCGTTGTGCTCGACGCCGAGGACGAGTCGCACCCGGACCATCGGGCGGAGCGTCCGCGGCATCCGCATGCGCCGCCCGCGGCGTCCGGGGGCGGGGTGGACCAAGAGGTCGGGGCGGAGTCGGCCGCACAGGGAGGGCAGCGCACCACACTGGGTGCGCCGGCGTCCCCGCCGCCATCCGGCGCGCCGCGCCGGCTCCGCGAAGGGACAGCGGTGCCTCGAGCGACCACAACATCAGCCGCCCCCGCCGTCGCCGCGCCGCGGGACGTCGACGCCGAGGTCCTCGTCCTGGGCGCCGGTCCGGGCGGCTACACCGCCGCGTTCCGCGTCGCCGACCTCGGTCGCCAGGTCGTCCTCGTCGAGCCGCACGCGAACCTCGGCGGCGTGTGCCTGAACGTCGGCTGCATTCCGTCCAAGGCGCTGCTGCACGCTGGTCGGGTGATCGAGGAGGCGGCGGAGTTCGCCGCCCACGGCATCGACTTCGGTCCCCCCAACATCGACCGGGCACGCCTGGTGGGTTGGAAGGAGGAAGTCGTCGGGCGGCTGACGGGAGGCCTCGCGCAGCTCGCCGAGCGGCGCAAGGTCGACGTCGTGCGCGGCCACGGCCGCTTCGTCGGCGCCCACGAAGTCGAGGTCCGGGACGCGGACGGCGGCCGCCGCACGCTGACCTTCGGCCAGGCGATCGTCGCCGTCGGGTCGCGTCCGGCGATGATCCCGGGTCTGCCGGAGGGCGACACGCGGGTGTGGGACTCGACCGACGCGCTGGAACTGGACCCCGACTTCGAGCCTGACGGCCGGTTGCTCGTGATCGGCGGCGGCATCATCGGGCTCGAGATGGCGACGGTCTACGCCGCCCTCGGCTACCGGGTGACGGTCGTCGAGCTGTTGCCGCAGCTCTTGACCGGCGTCGACCGCGATCTGGTCCGTCCGCTCCAGCGTCGCCTGGCGGGCCGCCTGGAGGGCATTCACAC
>JAGWAG010000038.1:53493-66003 GCA_021296535.1 Acidobacteriota bacterium
CACAAGGCGACCCACGAGGGCAAGGTCGCGGCGGAGGTCGCGGCTGGCGAGAAGAGCGGCTTCGAGGCGCGCGTCATACCTTCCGTTGCCTACACCGACCCGGAGGTCGCCTGGGTGGGCCTCACCGAGACGGAGGCGAAACAGAACGGCACGGCCTACGAGAAGGGCGTCTTCCCCTGGGGCGCGTCCGGCCGCGCCCTGACGCTGGGCCGCGCCGAAGGTCTGACCAAGCTGCTGTTCGATCCGTCGACCGGGCGTGTCGTCGGCGCCGGCATCGTCGGCGTGAACGCGGGCGACCTGATCGCCGAAGCGGCCCTGGCGATCGAGATGAACGCGGACGGCGCCGATCTGGCGCTCACGGTCCACCCGCATCCGACTCTGTCCGAGACGGTCGCCTTCGCCGCCGAGGCCTACGAGGGGACGATCACCGACCTCTACATGCCGCGGCGGCGCTAGACCGCCAAGTATTAGAGGCTACATACGGCCTATAAATGTCCATCTAGGCTATTAAGAGGTCAGTTATGGCCACTTGCAATCTCTCCAAAATGGCGGCAGTATGGGTGCCGGGCACGAGGGACTACGAGTAGAGGAGCGGTTCATGGCCAATGGAGTGCCTCATCGAAGTGCGACCTCCCGCGCCCTGCGCACCGAGCTGGGGCGTCGTCTG
Organism: Acidobacteriota bacterium; assembly: GCA_021296535.1. Taxonomy (GTDB): domain Bacteria; phylum Acidobacteriota; class Thermoanaerobaculia; order Multivoradales; family Multivoraceae; genus Multivorans. Next base: position 54,161 of record JAGWAG010000038.1, read on the forward strand.
GCGAAGCTACGCCTTGCCAGGAACGTCACGCAGAGTGCTCTGGCCGAGGATGCGGGAGTTGGTCTGCGCACGCTTCGCCGTATCGAGGCCGGTCAGCCCTGCAGCCTTGACAGCCTGCTACGGCTCGCGAGCGCACTCGGACTGGCGGACAGTCTGCTGAACGCGGTGCCGTTGCAGGAGATCCGGCCCATCGAACGGGCGGACTCCGGCGGCCGCGAGCGGCGGCGTGCCCGTCCCCGGAAGCGCCGGTCGCGGGAAGAGCCATGGTCCTGGGACTAAGAGCGTGCGCCGCAGAATGGGGTACGCCGATCTTCCTGCCGCGCACCCTGCTAGCACCGGGCACGTGAATGACTGACGCCAGCGTCAACCTGTGGGGCCGCCGCATCGGTGCGGTTTCATGGGATGCCGGGCGGGGAGTCGGGGTCTTCCAGTTTGATCCCGCGTTCCTGTCGGCCGGCATCGAGGTCTCTCCGCTGGCGATGCCCGTCCGTGAGGGAACTTACGACTTCCCGGCGCTCGGGCAGTCGTTCATGGGCTTGCCCGGTCTCGTGGCCGACTCGCTGCCCGACCGTTTCGGCAACCTGCTGATCGATGCCTGGCTGGCGGAAGACGAACGGAGTCCCGAGAGCTTCAATCCGGTGGACCGGCTCTGCTATGTCGGCACCCGCGGCATGGGGGCATTGGAGTACCAACCGGCGGTACGCAGGGGAGACCGGCGCGAGGAGCTTGAGATCGCTCGACTCGTCGATCTCGCGAATCGGGTTCTCGAAAAACGAAGGGGAATGTACGGACGGCTCGCGGACGGCGAAGACCTCGAGGACATCCTCATCGTCGGTACATCCGCGGGCGGCGCCAGGGCGAAGGCGGTGCTCGCCTGGAATCGGGACACCGGGGAGTTCCGTTCCGGCCAGGTGGACACGAAGGCCGGCTTCGAGCACTGGATCCTGAAGTTCGACGGCGTCACCGACAGCCGTGACCGGGAACTGGCGGATCCGGCGGGCTACGGCCGGATCGAGTACGCGTATCACCTGATGGCGCTGGCCGCCGGAATCGAGATGTGCGAATGCCGCCTGCAGTGCGAGGGTGGAAGGGCGCACTTCACGACCCGACGGTTCGACCGCGAACTCGACGCGGGTGGCAAGATCCACATGCAGTCTCTCGCGGCCTTGCGGCACTTCGACTACAACGACTCGGGGGCATACTCGTACGAGCAGGCGATGGAGACGATTCGCGAGCTCGGGCTCGGTATGGCGGTGGTCGAGGAGCAGTACCGCCGGACGGTCTTCAACCTCGTCGCACGGAACCAGGACGATCACGTGAAGAACATCTCGTTTCTGATGAACCGGGCCGGGGAATGGCGCCTGTCACCGGCGTACGACGTGACGTACGCCTACAACCCGCGGGGTTCGTGGACCGGTCAACATCAGATGAGCCTGGCGGGCAAGCGTCGCGGCTTTGGACGCGAAGACCTGCTCAGGTTTGCGGAAACATCTGGGCTGAAGAAGGCCCGAGCTGCCCGCATCATCGAGAAGGTGCTCGACGCGGTCGCCGCCTGGCCCTCGTTCGCGGCCGAGGCGGGTGTGGAGCATCGGGATATCCGGCGGATCGGGAGGACGCACCGTCTTGAACTGCGTTGAGCTCGGAGTTGCATCGTGAACCGCCTCGACAAGTGGCTGCAGGTGTCGCGGATGTTCCGCACCCGCTCGAAGGCGACTGCGGCCTGCGCGGCCGGCCGGATCACGGTCAACGGCCAGCAGGCGAAGGCGCACCGGCGTCTCGCGGTAGGCGATCGGATCGAGTTTCGGATCCGCGACTGGAAGCGGATCCTGGTCGTGCGCGAACTGCGCGAGCGGTCGTTGCCGAAGGCCGAGGCGCCGCGGCTGTACGAGGATCTGAGCCCGCCGAAGCCCGAGCCGCCGCGGCGGGATGCTCAGGCCGTCGTGGTCCCCGCCCATCGGCGTCGCGGCGCCGGCCGGCCGACCAAGCGGGACCGAAGGTTGATCGACCGGCTGCGGTAGCGAAGACGGCGCGCCGGCGCGCTACAGTCTCGCCACTATGCCCAAGGAAACGTCATTGCGCAGATCCGCCGCTATCCCCGTTCTCGTCGGGTCGGTCGTGCTGCTCGCGGCCGCCTGCACCGGCCCGCTGCCGGAGCGCACGGGACCCTCTGGTCCGGCCTACGACCCGGCAACCGACCCCCTGGTCAACCCGCCGACGCTGACCGAGCCGTATCCCTTCGACCGGCCGGAGGTCGTTGCCCGGGACGACACCCTGGTGCGCTACATGCTTGGCGATCCGCGCACGCTGAATCCGATCTTCGCGATCTTCTGGGAGGACTACTACCTCTCGGGCGCGCTGTTCCAGTCGCTGACCACGCGCAACGCGGACATGACGACGGTGTGGAACCAGACGATGGTCGAGGAAGGCGTGATGGCCGACGACTTTATGAGCGCCCGCGTGCGCATCCGGCCGGGGTTGACCTGGCACGACGGCAAACCGTGGACGATGCGGGACCTGAAGTTCACCTACGACGCGGTCGCTTCCGACGACGTGCCGGCGGCGATGTACAAGCACGACGTGGACCAGATCGAGCGCATCGACGTGATCGACGATCTGACCGTCGAGTTCCACTTCAAGGACGCCCTGGTCACGAACATGCTCGCGATGCGGGTGCCGCCGATACCGCGCCACATCTGGAACAACCCGGAGGAGCTCGCGAACGACCCGACGATGCGGAGCAGCGAGTACTTCAACCACTACGCGCGGGAGGAAGTCATCGGTTCGGGGCCGTACCAGTTCGTGTCCTGGGCCCTGACCGACCGGATCGTCGTCGACCGCTGGGACGACTTCCCGGACGCCGCCCGGATCGCGCCCTTCAAGCGGGTGATCTACCGGCCCCAGAGCGATCGCAACCTGGGTTTGCTCCTGTTCAAGAAGGGCGAACTCGACGAGTACTGGTTCACGCCGCAGCAGTTCGCCACCCAGAGCAACGACGCCGAGTTCGAGCGGTTGGGCGTCAAGGGCTGGGCACCGGCGCGCCGGATCTCACGGATCGGCTGGAACCAGGACGGCAGCAACCCCTTCTTCACGGATGTCCGCGTACGACGGGCGATGACCCACGCCTACGACCAGAAGCGGGTGATCCGCGACGTGGCCTACGGCGTCTATCTGGAGACGGATCAGCTCTGGGACAAGGACCACATGGGCTTCAACCCGGACGTCCCGAAGTACCCCTTCGACCTGGTACGCGCCGGCGAGCTGCTGGACGAGGCCGGCTGGCTGCCGGACCCCGACGACGGCTGGCGCTACAAGGAGATCGATGGCGAGCGCGTCAAGTTCTCGTTCGAACTCGAGATCGCCCAGACCTTCGCGGACGCGGTGAAGATGGCCGACATCTACCGCGAGGACCTGCGCAGCATCGGCGTCGAGCTCACGCTCCGCATCTTCGAGAACGCGACCCACGAGCAGCACCTGCTGGAACACGAGTTCCAGGCCCACGCCGACGCCGACGAGGTGACGACCGACCCGGACCAGTGGTCGATCCGCCTGCACTCGACGAGCTACGACAATGCCCGCAACTACGTCGGCTACAGGAGCGACCGGGTCGACGACCTGCTGGAGCGCGGCCGGCGCGAGTTCGACCCCGAGGCCCGCGCCGCGATCTACCGTGAACTGGCCCGCGTCGTCGCCGAGGACCAGCCGTTCACGATGATGTGGAACTACACCGAGATCCGGGCCTTCAGCAAGCGCCTCCGCGGCGTCGAGTTCGCCCCCTCCGGCGTCTTCCTGTTCCAACCGACTCCGCCCCCCGGCAGCGATTGGTGGACCAGCCCCGGCTGGTGGACCCACCGCGACGACGTCGTTTCGGTCGCCAGCGGCGGCTAGGCGTCACTCTGCTGGAGGCTCGCTAGCCCGCTTCTCGTTGGTCCGTGCGTACTCCAGGATGTTCATGAGGCCGTAGTTGCCTTCGTGGCAGGCGTACTCGAAGAGCGCCTGGTCGGACCTCTTCATCTCCAGGCGCGCGCTCCAGGGGCGGTTGAAGGACTCCGGGTCGTCGATCGTGTACTCGTAGATCAGCGTCGCGTCGTCGAATCGGGTGAAGCGCTCGACGAGGCGCATGTTGCCGCCGGAGCCCTGGAAGCTGATCCGGGGTTCGAAGTTGCGGGTTTCGATGACCAGGGTTTCGCCGTCCCAATAGCCGCGCGAGTCGCCCTTGAACTGCCGCAGGTGCTCGGGCAGACGGGGCTGATCGTCGAGGGGGACGATCCGGGTCTCGTGGACCATCTCGTTCAGCAGCGCGACGGTGTCGGGCGTGACCAGGATCAGCACGTTGTTGTTGTAGGCCCCCGGGTTCATCGGCGGACCGGCGTTGAAGCCCATCAGGCAGCGTTCCCAGAGGGAGCGATCCTCGGGTCCGTCCGGCACCTTCTGGCGCTTGTCGCGTCGTTCCTGGGCGCGCCGCCGGCCGTCCTCGGTCATCGGCGGGATGCGGCCGTTCGGCGGATCGAAGACCAGCGAGGTGCGGCGTGACTCCTGCACGTTGCGCCCGTGGTCGAGCCAGTAGGGCGCGTGGACGCTGGGGCTTCGTTTCTGGGCCTCGGCTCGGCGTGCGATCAGGTCCCGCTCGAAGCGGTTTGCCTCTTCGGCGGTGAAGTACTCCTGCTCCGCGTAGTCCGCGGGTCTCTGAAGCGGCGTCGCCGTGGCGAAGTCCCATAGCCCGTCGATGTCGCCCGGCGGTTGCCAGTTCGAGCCGGCCTGGGCGCAGACCGGCGCGCCGGTGGACACGACCAGAAGGGCCGCGGCCGTGGCGACCCGGGTGTGGAGCAAGCTGTAGTGGGACACGATCTTTCAGGATAGCGGCTGGCTTGCGCCCGTCAACCGCCATGCCTTGGGCTGATGCTGGTGTAGCGTCCGCCGCCCATGACGCAGCCCCTTACTCTCGTTATCGGCAACAAGAACTACTCGTCCTGGTCGCTGCGACCCTGGGCGCTGATGACCGAGCTCGGCATTCCGTTCGCGGAGCGGATGCTCAAGTTCGATTCGGAGGACTGGGATGAGAACATCGCCGGGCTGTCGCCCACGCGCCTCGTGCCGGTGCTCTGGGAGGGCGAGCCCGGGCAGGGCTTCGCCACCTTCGATACCTCGGCGATCGTCGAGCGTCTGGGCGATCTCTACCCCGACCGACGCGTCTGGCCGGCGGACGACCGGGCCCGCGCCCGGGCCCGCTCCCTGGTCGCGACCTTCCACTCCGGCTTCGCTGCGTTGCGCTCGGCGATGCCGATGAACATCCGCTCGAGCTATCCGGGGAAGGGCCACGAGCCCGAGGTCATGGCCGAGATCGACCGGCTGACGACCCTCTGGCGGGACGCCCGTGCCGAGTTCGGCGGGGAAGGCTCGTTCCTCTTCGACAGCTATTCGGCCGCCGACGCCTGTTTCCTGCCCGTCGCCTCGCGGTTCGCGACCTACGAGCCGCCGCTGGACCGGGACGCCGCGGACTACTGCCGTGCGTTGCTCGAGACGAAGGCGATGCGCGAGTGGAGCGAGGCGGCCCGGCTGGAGACGGAGTTCGTGCCCGAGGACGAGCCCTACGCGGATCCGCCCTGAACAAACGTCTCGCCGTTACTGCCGCCGGCGGCCTGACGGCCGTTGCAACCTTCTGGCCGCCTTCGGCGGCAGCCGGCCAGAAGGCCGGCGCACCCAGTAAGCGGCCAGCTCCACGCGCGCCTGCGCTGCGTGCGCAGCACAGGCTCCTAGAGAGTCCTGTCCAGTTCGAGCACCAGGGCCACGACGATGTCGTGGAGCCGCTTCATCGCGGCCTCGTTCGCACGTTCGATCGTGTCCCTGCTCGTGTGAATGATCTGGAAAACCTCGGGCATGAAGCCCTCGCGGAGTCCGGACTCGGCGCCCGCGTTCAGGAGGAGCCACATCTGATGCGCTTCGGTTGATGGACACGTTGGGGATCCCGGCGGCCTGGAAGGCGCGGTCATCGCTTGGAGGGTAGCGGGGGAAGTCCATGCACTGGGTCCCGCTCGCGGCGCAGGCGACGCGGAGACCGCGGTAGACCGCCTCGTTTCCGTCGTGGGAAGTCGGTCCGTACATCAGGGTGCCGTCGCCGACGACCACGTCGACGTTCACCATGGCGGCGGTGCGGTCCCGATCCTCGTCCTGCACCCAGGCGCGGGAACCGAGAAGGCCGGATTCCTCGAGGTCGAAGAGGACGACCCGGACGCGGTGCCGCAACTCCTGCCGTTGCAGGGTCTCGGCCACCCTCGTGAGGACGACCGACGCGGCGCCGTTGTCCACCGCGCCTCCGACTACCGAGCCGTCCTGGAGGCGGACCACGTCGTAGTGCGCGCCGACCACGATGTCGCGGCGTCCCGCGCCGAGGGTGGCGATCAGATTGCGGCCGACTTCTCTTGGCTGCCGTTCCGACGGCATGGTCGAGAACTCGTGAACGTCCGGATCGAACCCACGCTCCCGGAACATGCGCAGGAGCTCGTCTCCGCGGTCGACGGTTTCGCGGCCGACGATGCTGGCAAGATCGGCGAGGAGATCGGGCAGCGTGCTTTCTTGCCGCGGCTCCTCGGGCGGCGCGGGGACGTCCGGGCCCGGAACGGAGATGGTCGAGCAGGCCAGAGCCATGCCCGCGGAGAGCGCGGTGCACGTCAACAGGTGCCGGCGTCGTCGGAGGTGGCGTGCGTTGGCGCGGCGGTACGGTCTCCGCTTCGCGGCGCACCCAGTTCAGAAGCCGGCCAGAGGGCCGGCGCACCCAGTTTGTGCGCCCCAAGGTCAGTCCGGGGTTCCGCCGACGATCACGTCGACCTGGTCCTGCGGCGCGTAGAAGTAGGAGCCCGGCCGGAAGTCGTAGCCGAGGTCGCCGAGCAGGCGGCGCTGGCGGGGAGTGCAGCGCTCCAGGATTTCGGGCGTGGGTTCCGGGTCGTAGGTGCGCAGGAACAACTGGCAGTAGTTGTAGAGGATCGTCTTGCGGGCGCGCGGCGAGGCGTTCACCGAGGGGCCGTGCCAGAGCGAGTGCGGGAAGAGGATGCAGTCGCCGGCCTTGCCTTTGAGCTGGACCGCGCCCGGGGTCTTCGGCCCCGGCGCCGGGTAGGGGCGGTCCGGGAACGGGCGCATGTGGCTGCCGGGGAAGACGGTGAAGTTGCCGCAGTCTTCGTCCGTGATGTCGGAGAGCAGGTACATGCCCTTCATCGCCAGCGGCAGACTCGTCTCCGTCACTCGGATGCGGCGCAACGCCTCACCGCCGTCGGTGTGGGTGTAGCCGGGCCACCTGGGGTTGGGCGGACGCACGATCGCCTGGCTCATGCTGAGCACGACGTAGGGGCCCATGATGTCCGTGACCAGGTCGAAGACGGGCGAAGCGTCCATCAGGCATAGTGGAGCAGCACGCGGCGGTCCATGAAGCCTTCGGGATCCCGGTCGACGGCGTGGTCCAGCCAGGCGTAGTGGCCAAGTGGTCCGTCGGGGTTCGGCTCCCAGCCGGGAAGCTGGCGGATGCGGTCGAGTTCGACGTCGAAGAACGCGACCTGTTCCTGTGACAGCGCCTGCTCGACGCGGATGTAGCCGTCGATTGCCCACTGTTCGCGCTGGGCCTGGGTCAGTTTTTGCATGACGGGTCTCCTGCCAGGGCCTCGTGTCTTGCTTCGGTTGTGTTGCTGAGAGTATGCCGGCCAGGAGGCTGGAGCCTCTCGCCCGTGAAGCTCATTCGTCTGCCGCGGCACCCTCGCGGGCTCGCTTCGCGGCCTCCGTGGCGTTGCGTGCGCGTTCCGCCGCGCCGGGGTGGCTGGCGAGCCAGTCCAGAGCGTTGCCGCCTGCGCTCGTGCCCGCTTCGCGGTCGGCGCCGCTGAGCCGCTGGATGATGTCGGAGAGTCGCGTTGGCGGAATACCGGCGCTGAGCAGGTAGTCGAAGGCGAAGCGGTCGGCGTCGTTCTCGAAGGAGCGCGAGTAGCGCTGGGCCAGCAACCGGTCCGGCCCCAGGAAGGAGAGTGTGGCGACCGACACGTCGCCCGTGAACGCCGTCCACAGGACGAGCATCGAGGAGGTCTGGGCAAAACGTCGCATTACGTGGCGTCCCGAGACGTGTCCCAGTTCGTGGGCCAGAACCGCAATGACCTCCTCGTCGTCCTCGGCCAGTTCGACCAGCGAGTCTGTGAGCACTACGGTGCCGCCCGGCAGGGCAAAGGCGTTGGGAACACCGACGGAGTGGAACCGGAGGTCCGCGTCTTCGACGCCGGTCTCCCTGCGCATCTCCTCGAAGGCCGCCAGGAGTTCGTTGCGACGGTTCGGCTCGAGTTCGGATGGCTTGAGCAGTCGCAGTTGTTCGAGCAGGGTCAGGAAGTTCTCGCCGATGACCGCCTCCACTTCGGGTGGTGTCGCGGCGACGGCGACGGTAGCTACCGCCGGTGCGCCCCACTCGGTGAACGAGTAGAGGATCGCCGCCGTGACCGCCAGGGCCGCGGCCGCGCCCCGCCAGGTGCTGTCCAGCCGATGGCGCAGGCGACCGAAACGGTCGGCTCGCGGTTCAGGGTCACGGCGAGTGCGAGCCTGCTCGCCGTCCAGAGCGTCGTTGTCCTGAACCTCGCACACCCCGCCGTCCGGAAGGTGGAGATAGCGCGGCGTGTCGGCGACGCGACCGGGGATCCGTACGTCCTCGTAGTTGAGGCGCTCGTCCGCGCCCTCGCAGGCGATGACGAGCCCTCCTCGAGCGGTGAGCGCCAGAACGGCGTCGTGGCGCCGCGAAGTGCGCCCGTCGTAGTAGTGACACGGAATGCCACTCATATGCCGATCTCCAGTCCGAACTCGCCGGCAGCCTCCGCACCGGTCGCGGCTACGCCTTGCGATTCGCCCGCCTCGAAGATCCGTTCGGCGTCGGTCTGGGTGACGGAGAACTGGCCCACGACATAGCGGAGGACTCGGATGCGGGCGAAGGGAATGAACAGCCCGAACGTGGCAAGGATCAGGACGGCGTTGCTCGAGTACAGCCACAGCATCTCGGTGACGGACAGATCCAGCCTGAACGTGTCCTCGCCGAGTTGAGTGTTGCTCCAGCGGTAGCTGAGCAGTCGGGTGCGCAGGTACGCCAGGACGAACAGGCTGACCGCGGCCACAATGGCCACCAGGCCGACAAGGAACAACCGCATGTCGGGTCCGGCGGCTTCCGCATTGGAATTCGTCGCGGCCAACACCGCGCTCAGGACGACTAACAGGGCGACGATTCCTCCGATGTACAGGACTCCGACGACGACCGCGGTGACCACGTACATCCCGTAGTACGGCCGCGGCTTGCCGGCGAAGCCGAACGGCTGGTTGCCGAAGCGGGATTCCGTGACCAGGTAGCGGTCGCGCCCGAACACGGTGAACGGTCTTGCCAGGCCCAGGGTCGCGACCGAGGCGGCCCAGGACAGGGGATACCAGACCGCGGCGTCCCAGTACTTCCCCTGGAAGTCGAGAGCAATGCCGCGATACCTGGAGTTACGCATCTGGAAGGAGCGGGCACGGACAACGACCCACGGCACCAGCGGCATCAGGGCGAGAAGCGCCGCGTAGTAGTAGAGGATCGAGAAGAACTGGGCGAACGTCAGCAGCGCCAGGACGATGACAACCAGAATCCGCCCCCGCAGGATGGCCACCGGGTTGGCCGTGTAGTCGAAAGCAGAGTCGCCGAGCCAGACGTTGCCGTACAGGTAGCGCCGCGCCCGGACTTTCGCCCACGCCGAGTAGATGCCCAGGGTCAGTAGCGTCAGCGCGACGTTCACGATCCAGATGCGGAAGTACTCCCATCCGCTGGCGGTGAAGCGCAGACGCCGGGCCTGGGGCTCGCCAGCCCCGTTGCCCTGTTGTTCCTCGTTCATGGGGTGATTCGTCAACGAATCGTAGAGGAGAGCGCCAAGCGTTAAACGGGGCAATTCCAGACCGGCGGACGAGAGGCTAGCAGGGCCGGCCTGGTGGGGGCTTGGACGTGGCGCGGAGCCGCAACGTAGGCGTTGGCCGTAACCTCTTTGTTTTCAGAGTTTGCGTAGAGACCAGGAGGCGATATCCTGCGTCATGGCGTCGCCGTTTGCACCGTTCTTCGGTAACCCCGTTCAGGTATCATGCCGGCACAGATTCTGGGTAGCGAGCCGGCTTGGCGGTCACCGGCGGGCCTCGCGGCTTACGGCCAGCGGAGGATGAGATGAAGGGACCTGCACGGATCGGCTCGGCAACTCCCGCGAGAACGGGGCGCGGCGTACAAAACAGGCGGCAAGTAGACCGGGTTCGTGCGTGTGTGGCCGTCCTGGCGCTTGTCCTGGTTGCGGGAACCGGCTGGGCTCAGGATACGGAGGAACCCAGCGAACTCGACCGGGTGCTCACGATGCACGTCGAAGCCCGGGGCGGTCTCGAGAAGCTGCGCTCGATTCAGGCAGCGCGAGCGACCGGAACGATGTCCGTGCAGGGCATGGAGGCCCCGTTCACGATTCAACTGCGTCGACCGAATCAGGTTCGGGTGGAGGGCGACTTCGGCGGCATGGCCCTGATCCAGGCCTTCGACGGCGAGCAGGCCTGGGGCCAGCAGCCGGGTCAGCCCAAACCGGCCGCCTTCGAGGGAGATGTCGCGGCTGTGCAGGCCGCCGACGCCGTGCTGAGCAGCCCCTGGTTCGAGTACACGGAGCCGGGCTACGACGTGGAACTCGCCGGCCGCGAGGAGATCGAGGGTGGCGAAGCCTGGAAGCTCGTGGTCACCGCGCCCAACGGCGTGACGCACCAGGTCTTCATCGGCACGGAAGACGGGCTGGAGAAGAAGAGGATCTACAAGACGGACTTCGGATTCGGTTTGGAGGATGCGACGACCCGGTTCGAGGATTATCGGGAGGTCGACGGCCTGATGCTGGCGCACCGGCAGATCCTGAGGAGTTCGATGGGTGAGATGCCGTTGACCCTGGATTCCTACGAGATCAACCCCGAGATCGATCCCGACATCTTCTTCATGCCGGGCCAGATGGCCAACGCCGCCCTCGATCTGGACGCGATCCTGGAGCGCCACGAGGCGGCCCGCGGAGCCGCGGCCGCCGAGGTGCAGACGGTGAGCGCCACCGGCACCGTCGTCATGCTCGGCTTCGAGGTGCCGATGACGGTGGCTTTCGCGCGCCCCAGTTCCTTCCGCATCGACATCGACCTGCAGGGCCTGCCGATGGTCCTCGCGTACGACGGCGAGACCGCCTGGAACGTGTCGCCGATGCAGGGCGTGATCGAGCCGACGCCGCTGCCGGATGAGATGGTCGGGGCCGTGGGGATCCTCTCCGACTTCCTGTGGGGTGGGCTTGCGGGGACAGGGGAGGCGTCGCTGGCAGGTGTCGAGAAGGTCGAGCGCGACGAGACCTACCGCCTGGACATCGCGACCGCGGAGGGCGAAGCGCGCGCTCTCTACCTGGGCGGCGAGGACTTCCTGGAGCGCCGGATCGTCTTCGACGGGGCGTTTCTGGGGTCGACAGGAGAGATCGACGTGACGATCGGCGACTACATGGACGTGGGTGGACTCAAGGTGCCGGGCACGATCCGGATCGCCGTCGAGGGCGTGGTCGCGGTTGAACTGAGGATCCAGGAGGCTGAAGCCGACGCGGACATCGATCCCGCCGACCCGGAGACGCCGGGTCCGGCTCTCTAGGAGCTTGCGCATGCCGATCCTGCCTGCCGCCTCGACAACGCGAACGCCCGCCGGTCGTCTTCGCGATCACTTTCTCCTCCTCGCGGCGTTCACCCTGGCGCTTCTAGCCTCCGCGGCGCCGGCCGCGGCGGACGCTTCGAGCGACGATGACGCGGACCCGGTCGAGGACCCCGCCCTTGCCGAGACG
>JAGWAG010000166.1:0-968 GCA_021296535.1 Acidobacteriota bacterium
GCGCCGAGGTCCCGGAACACGGGCAGGGCCGCCTCGCAGATCTCGACCACTTCGCGTTCGACCGGATAGCGGCCGAGGTTGGGGGTCCAGGCGAGGCGCAGGCCTGATAGGTCGAGCGGCGCGACCGGGTGGAAGGGCTCGGAAGGCCGGGCGAGCGAGATCGGGTCCCTGGAGTCCGGTCCCGCGATGACGGAGAACAACAGCGCCGCGTCGGCGACGGTCCGGCCCATCGGCCCGAGTACGGCAAGGTCGTCCCAGCCCTGTTCGGGTGGCACCCGCGGCACGCGGCCCGGGGTGGGCCGGAAGCCGACCACGCCGCAGAAGCTGGCCGGGTTGCGCAGCGACCCGCCGAGGTCGCTGCCGTCGGCGATGGGCAGCATGCCGCTCGCCAGCGCGGCAGCCGCGCCGCCGCTCGAACCGCCGCAGGTGCGGCTGGGGTCCCAGGGGTTGCGGGTTTTGCCGAAGACCGGGTTGAAGGTCTGCGAGCCGGCGCCGAACTCAGGCGTGTTCGTCTTGCCGATGACGATCGCGCCGGCACGGCGGATCCGCTCGACGATCAGGGCGTCGAACGTTGTCGGCGAAGATTGGTGAGCCGAAGGTGGTGCGGATGCCCTTGGTGGGGACGAGGTCCTTGACGGCGGTCGGGAGACCGAGGAGCGGCTTCGCGGCGGCGGCTTCGGGGTTGCGGCGGCGCAGGTCGTCGGCGGCTTGGGCGTCGGCCCGGGCCCGGTCGCGGTCGAGGGTGCAGATCGCGTTGAGTGCCGGGTTGCGCTGGCCGATCCAGTCGAGGTGTACGTCGAGGATCTCGACGGCGGAGACCTCGCCCCGGGCGAGGAGTGCTGTGAGGTCGACGGCGGTGCTAGTGCAGAGGTCGGGAGCGCCGGATGCAGGGTTGGAGGTCACGTGTGGTTCTCACCGGATGCCGGCGGGGACGCCGGCGCACCCAGTGCCGGATGCCGGTCAAAGGG
>JAGWAG010000166.1:1171-4474 GCA_021296535.1 Acidobacteriota bacterium
TCGCCGTGGATCGTCAGGATCGGCGGCAGACCGGGCCGGACGTAGGTCATCGGCGACACGTGCTTGGCGAGTTCCATGCGGTCGGGCCTGGAGCCCATCCAGGCGACGGCGTAGCTCTTGGCGTTCACCCCCTGCAACAAGTCGCCAACATCCGTGATGCCGAACCAGTTGACGATCGCGGCCACCGGCATCTCGTACTCGTCGGACGCGGCCCAGCCCGGGCGACTGGCGTCACGGCCGGGGCAGAGCCGGTCCAGGCCGGCGGAGGCCGGCAGCATGCCCGTGGTCAACGACAGGTGACCGCCGGCCGAGGCGCCGGTGACAACGAGGCGGCTCGTGTCGATGTTGTAGTCCTCGGCGTTTTCGTAGACCCAGCGCAGTGCGCAGCGGCAGTCTTCGACGGCTCCGGGCGCAAGCTCGTTGCGGGCCATGCGGTACTCGACGTTGACGACCGCCCATCCCATCTCCAGGTAGGGGAGCGCGCGCAGCACGCTCGCTTCCTTCGTGCCGCCGACCCAGCCGCCGCCATGGATGTAGATCAGGGTCGGCGCCGGATCCTGGCCACGGGGCGTCATCACGTCGAGCTTGGACTCGTAGCCGGAGGCCGTGAGGTAGGTGATGTTCGGCGCCACGCGGTACTTGCTCATGATGTCGACGGTGACGGAGTCGCCGTCCTGCGCCAGGGCGGGGGCGGCGACGAGCAGTGCGGCGGCGATGCAGGCGGCGGCGATCGCGGCCGTGCGCGAAGTTCGGCGGAGTCGAGTCACAGGGACCTCCCTTGGCGAATGGGGATTCTGGATAGTGGAGGGCGAGTGTAGCGCCGAGGGCGGCGCACCCAGTCAGCCGATGACGCCGCGGCGGCGGTAGTCGTCCAGTTCTTCCGCCGACAGGCCGAGCAGACCTTCAAGGATGGCGTCGGTGTGCTCGCCGAGAAGGGGCGCGCGGCGGGGGCTCAGGTCGCGCCCTTCGATTCGGAACGGCGGCCCGACGAGTTCCAGGTCGACGGTAGCGAAGGAGCCGCGTGCGCGCAGATGCGAGTCGGCGTACAGGTCGCGGGCGTCGCGGGACGGTGCGGCGGCGACTCCCGCGCCCAGGAGTTCCCTCGCCAGCCAGTCGCGGTCACGCTCCCGGGTCCAGTCGCCGATGATCCGGTCGAGTTCGGCTTCGTTCTGCTTGCGGGCGGCCGCGGTGGCGAAGAGCGGGTCCTCCGTCAGTTCCGGACGGTCCATCGTCGCCGCCAGGCGGCCGAACTCCTCGTCGCTGTGGACCTCGATCGCGAGCCAGCGGTCGATGCCCCAGCAGCGGTAGACGCCGTGGGGCGCGGACGAGGGGTGTGCGTTTCCGGCGCGTTCGGGGATCTTCCCGGTCATCTCGTACTCGAGCAGCACTTCGCCGAGGATTGAACTGACGCCCTCGCACTGCGAGTAGTCGATGAACTGGCCCTCGCCGCTTCGTTCGCGGTGGTGGAGCGCCGCGACGATGGAGAAGGCGAGGGTGATCGCGTTCATCAGGTCGACGTCGCCGCCGCTGTGCGTCGGATGGTCGTCGGGGTAGCCGGAGATGTAGGCACCACCGGCGACGCCCTGGTGGACCATCGCGTAGCCCAGGTACTCGGTCTCCGGACCGCCGTGGCCGCGGCCCGACGAGGACGCGACGATCAGGTCCGGGTTCGCTTCGCGCAGGTTCTCGTAGTCGAGGCCGAGCTTGACCATGGCCCCGGGACGCATGTTGTCGTAGATCACGTCGCACTCGGCTGCGAGGCGCAGGGCGAGTTCGCGGCCCTCGGCCTGCGACAGGTCGAGTGCCAGCGACCGCTTGTTCAGGTTCATCGTGTTGAAGGCCATGCCAGCGTCGGGACCGATCTTCAGCGGCGCCTCCTCGGCGCGCGGCCAGACGACGGAGCGGCGGGTCAGGTCGAGGCGCTTGGGCCCCTCGACCTTGATCACTTCGGCGCCCAGGGTCGAGAGAAGAACTCCCGCGTAGGGCCCGGCCCAGACCCAGGCGAACTCGGCGACGCGGATGCCCTCTAGAGGCAGGGCGGGTCCGGTTGCGGCGGCGGCCGTCTCGCCGCCCGATGAGGCGATCGACGTTCGCGCACCGGCGGCGTTGCCGTTCAGCTCGCCGCGGATCTCCGCCGCGTGCTCGTCCAGCAGCGGCGCCGGGCGGGACACACGCGGCTTCGACGCGCCCATCCGGTACGGCCAGCCGGCGTAGCGCTTCGGCCCGGTGCTCGGGTGGTCGACCAGGGTGAAGTAGTCGCGTGCCGCGTACTGCTCGTAGGCCATCACGTCGGCGGCGTCGTGGATCGGGCCGACGGGAATGCCGAGGCGGGCGGCGCGGTGGTAGAGGTCGTCCCGCCTCTGCTCGAGTGCCCAGGCGTCGACCTGGGGTGCGATCTCCATCAGGTGGTGGCTGCGGTAGGCCATGTCCTTCCACTCGTCGCCCGCGCACCAGGAGGGGTTGCCCATCAGTTCGCGGAAGAGCACGAAGTGGTGGTCGTCGAAGGCGTTCAGGATCACGTAGCCGTCGCTGGTCCTCAGGCGGCCCATGGCGGGCGGCCGGTCCGGCACCCGCGACCAGGTCGTCTCGTGGTAGCGGGCGCTGGCGAGGAGCGGCGCCACCATGCTGACCATCACGTCCTGGATCGAGACATCGACCCTGGCGCCGTCGCCGCCGTGGCGGCGTCCATACAGCAGGGACGCGACGGCAAGTGCTGCGACCAGACCGGCGTGGTAGCCGGCCTGGTGACCGCCCAGGGTGACCGGCGCCCGGTCGACGTCGCGGGACCGTACCGGCATCTGGTTGACGAGACCGCCGCCGTGGGTGAGGGTCAGTTCCCCGGCCGGTGCGGCGGCCCTCGGGCCGGCAAGACCGTAGGGAGTGACGGCTGCGACGATCAGGTCGTCTGGCGCCTCGACGGGCGGTTGCCGGTCGGTGATCAGGACCGAAGCGCTGGCAAGCAGGTCGGCGAACGTCTCGCGGTCGCCGTCGTCGTCCAGGTCGAGGACGATCCCTCGCTTGCTCGTGTTGCAGTAGAGGAACAGCGGCGAGCCTTCCGGGTCGAGGGTCTTCGCCAGGTCGCCGCCGGTCGCCCGGCGGGCCCGGTCACCGGCCGCCGGCTCGACCTTGATCGCGTCGGCGCCGAGGTCGGCCAGCAGCTTGCCGCAGTACGGGCCGGCGACGCCCTCGGCCAGTTCGATCACCCGGAAGCCGGCGAACGGTCCGTCGGCCGCCCGCGCTTCCTTCTCCGAAGGTGTCATTTCAGTTTGTACGCCTCCCGCGCGGAGCGCAGCCACTCTTGGT
>JAGWAG010000166.1:4725-5701 GCA_021296535.1 Acidobacteriota bacterium
TTCGCGATCTTGAGGATGTCGTCCGGGGTCCAGAACATGCCGAAGCCGCCGAAGGGCCGGCCGTCGGCGCGGTTGTCGGTCCGTACCGGCTGCAGCGCGCCGGCCGACAGACCCAGGGGAATGTAGACCTCGTCGGCGACGAATCCCAGCAGGTCGGCCGGCTTCTTCTTCGTCGCGCCAGTCAGGCGGCCCACGTATTCGGTCATCGCGTAGGTCAGCAGGTACGTGTCCGTCGTGTGGTACACCCAGCGCTGGCCCGGCGGCTCCCTGGTGGTGAAGGCCAACGCGCCGCGCAGCTTGCGGTTCTGGTTCTCGACGACGAAGAAGTTCAGCTCGGTCGTCGTGTCCTTTTCGTCCTCCTGGTCGCCGGGATCCCAGTAGTGGCCGGTCGCCATGTCCAGAAGGTGCTCGAAGGTCACGCTCTGCCAGGCGCCCCTGGGCGGCTTCGGGAGGTAGTCCCTGAGGTGCAGGCTGGCGAACTCCTCGCCGTGGATCTGGGCCAGCCGCATCAGCGCGACCGCGGCGAAGGCGGTCTTCGCGGTGGAGTAGGAGGGCAGGCGGATCTGGTCCGGGTAGGGGCGGACGGGGCCCGCGTAGTGGACGCCGTCTTTGGCGACGCCATAGGCGGTGATGTGTTCGCGGTCCATGCCGCCGGCGAACGACTGCGCGTAGACCTGGGACCGCGGGTAGTCGTCCCGGACTTGGTCGATCGCCCGCACTGGTATTCGGGCGGCGACCTCGGCGGCGTAGGCGGCCGCGACCGCTCCGGCGTCCGGCGCCTCGCCGGCGACGAACCGGGTGGGGCCGGCGTCCCAGAGGTCGAACTTGAAGTACTTGCAGGTTTCCTGGGTCACCTGAAAGGCGGCCGGCGACGTGCTGCTGCCATCGAAGAGGAAGGACACGACGCCGTGGTAGGCGCAGTTCTGATTGCGCTCGACCAGGGTGATCGGCAGCGAGGCCCGGCTCTTACCGCCGT
>JAGWAG010000166.1:5738-6911 GCA_021296535.1 Acidobacteriota bacterium
CGTCGCCGGTGAAGCGGAGACCCCGGTTGGCCGGGATCAGGTGGGAGCCGCTCTGGGTGAGAACGACGTTGAGCCTCGGGATGCGGCGCAGCGCGGAGGTGATCGGCGGTTCGAGCGCCCGGGAGTAGAAGTCGTGGTGAACGGTCCACGAAGAGGCGCCGCCGCCGAAGAGTTGCAGCGTTCCATGCATCTCGTTGCGTGGCGGCGCGGCGTTCTCCGGCAGCGCGAAGGCCGAGTTGTCGATCGGCGACGGCAACTCTCCGGCTTGCAGTTGAGCCGCCGGCAGCAGGCTCCGCTCGACCTCTCCCGATCCGGTCAGGGGATCGCCGGGAAGGTTGGCGGCGGTCGCGGGCAGTGCGGCGCCCACCGCAAAGGCGAGCAGCAACACGGAGCGGAAAGAGAGCATGGCGGCTGATGGTAGCTTGCCCGCGATGTCCCCAGTCACGAGTCAGGCATGTACGTCCATCTGATCGACGGCACCTACGAGCTCTTCCGGCACCACTTCGGCGCTCCGAGCTACCAGAACGATGACGGGATGGAGGTCGGCGCGGTGCGCGGCGTCGTCTTCTCGCTGCTCGGGATGTTCCGCGACGGCGCGACCCACACGTGATCGAGTCCTTCCGCAACGATCTCTGGCCCGGCTACAAGACCGGCGAGGGGATCGACCCGGAACTGCTGGCCCAGTTCCCGTTGCTCGAAGAGGCTCTGGCCGCTGTCGGCATCGCCGTGTGGCCGATGGTGGAGCACGAAGCGGACGACGGGCTGGCCAGCGGCGCGGCGATGGCGGCCGCCGACGAGCGCGTCGTCGAGGTTCGAATCTGCACGCCGGACAAGGACCTTGCCCAGTGCGTGGATTCCGGTCGGGGCGGTCGGATCGTCCAGGTCGACCGGCGGCGCGGCGTGCGCTGGGACGCCGACGGCATTCGGGAGAAGTTCGGCGTCGAACCGGAGTCGATCCCCGACTACCTCGCCCTGGTCGGCGACAGCGCCGACGGCTTCCCGGGCCTGCGGGGCTGGGGCGCCAAGTCGGCGGCGGCCGTGCTGGCGCACTATGTCCACCTGGAGGAGATACCGGACGAGCCCTGGAAGTGGAGGGTCAAGGTGCGGAGCCGGGACCGGCTGGCGGCGACGCTGAGGGAGGAGCGGGAGGCCGCGGAGTTGTTCCGCGAACTT
>JAGWAG010000039.1 GCA_021296535.1 Acidobacteriota bacterium
GAGGCGCCGCGCGGATCGATGAAGACGTGCTGGAGCGGCTCGAGGAAACCCTGATCGAGTCGGACCTGGGCGTCGAGACCTCGCTCGAACTCGTCGAGCGGTTGCGTCAGGCGGGAGATTCGGGTCCGATCGCCGCCGGCGACGAGTTCGCCTTGCGGCAACTGCTGGTCGATGAGGTGGCCGTGCTGCTGCTCGACGCGCCGCCCGCGGTGCTGCCGGCAACGCCGCGCATCACCCTGATGGTGGGCGTCAACGGCTCGGGCAAGACGACCTCCGCCGCCAAGCTGGCGCGGGCATCCCAGTCCCGGGGCGAGAAGGTCCTCTTCGCGGCCGGCGACACGTTTCGCGCCGCCGCCGCGGAACAGCTCGAAGTGTGGGGCGAGCGGCTGGGGATCGAGGTCGTCCGGCGCCCGTCGGGCGGCGACCCGGCGGCGCTCGTGTTCGACGCCGTGCAGGCGACCGGGGCGCGGGGCACGGATCACCTGATCGTCGACACGGCGGGTCGCCTCCACACCCGCGGTCAACTGATGGACGAACTGTCGAAGGTCGATCGCGTCGCGCGGCGGGCGGCCGGCGACACCTGGAACGTGTTCACCCTCCTCGTGGTCGATGCCGGCAACGGCCACAACGCGCTGGTGCAGGCGCGCGAGTTCGGGGCGGCGGTCCCGATCGACGCCGTCTTCCTGGCCAAGCTCGACGGCACGGCCAAGGGCGGCATGGCGGTGGCAATCGCCCGCGATCTGCGCCTGCCGGTCGCCTACCTGGGCGTTGGCGAGGGAGTGGAGGACCTGGTCGACTACAAGCCGCGGCCCTTTGCGGCCGCCCTGTTCGGGTGAGCGCGATGGTCGCTGGAGCCGCCGTGGCGACCGGAGCGGCCGATCGTTTCGACGAGGCGGATCGAACGGCGATGGCCCGCGCGCTGGCCCTGGCGCGTCGCGGCCGCTTCACCACGGCACCGAACCCGATGGTCGGGGCGGTGGTCGTGCGCGACGGCGAGATCGTCGGGTCGGGCTGGCACCGCCGTGCCGGTGGCGAGCATGCCGAGGCGATGGCGCTGTCCGCGGCGGGTGACCTGGCGGTCGGCGCCACCGTCTACGTGACGCTTGAGCCCTGCAACCATCACGGGCGCACGCCGCCCTGCGCGCGGGGAATCCTGGAGGCCGGGGTGGAGCGCGTGGTCTTCGCGCACCGCGATCCGAACCCGGAGGTGACCGGAGGCGGCGCCGAACGCCTGCGGGCCGCCGGCCTTCGCGTCGAGGGCGGGCTCCTGGCGGAGCAGGCGATCGAAATGAACGTGCCCTTCCTGACCGGCGTCCTGCATCGCCGCCCGGCCGTGACGCTGAAGTGGGCGATGAGCCTGGACGGCCGGATCGCGACGGCAAGCGGCGACAGCCAGTGGATCTCCTCGCCGCGCGGCCGGCATTGGGCCCTGGGACTGCGCGAAGAGCACCAGGCGATCGTGGTCGGCAGCGGCACCGCCCTGGCCGACGATCCGCGTCTCAACCGCAGGCTCGACCGGGCCGAGGGGCCGATCGTGCGCGTGGTGCTCGATCGGCGGTTGCGTCTGTCCGCACGGGCGCGGATGTTCGAAGTCGAGGGGCCGGTCGTCGTCTATACGGAGAAGCCGCGGGGCGCCCAGGCGGATGTGGTGCCGAAATGGGTCGATCGACGCGACCGTCTGGGCGAGGAGGGCGCCGAGGTCGTCGTGCTCGAGGCGGTGGAGCCGGCGGCGGTGGTGGCGGACCTGGCGGGTCGTGGGGTGGCGAACGTTCTCGTCGAGGGAGGCGCCGCGGTACTGGAGGCGTTCGCGTCCTCCGGCGTCTGGGATCGTGCCGCCGTCTGTTGCGCGCCGATCCTGATCGGCGGTGCGGAGGCCCCGGGTCCGCTCGGCGGTGCCGGCGCGGAGAAGCTGGCGGATGGATGGCGCCTTGACCGGCTGCGCGTGCGCCGGCGCGGGCCGGACGTGATTCTCGTAGGCTACAGGCAGGGATGTTTACCGGAATTGTCCAAGAGCGTGGCCGGGTAGTCGAGGGCCCCGGAGCCTCGCGAAGCCACGGTGCCCGCGTGGTCGTTGGGCACTCGGAGGAGCTCGGGTCGCGGCTCGGTTCGGGCGCCAGCCTCGCAGTTGCCGGCGTTTGCCTGACCGTGGTGGGGCAGGGCGGTGCGAGCGGCGATTCGGGTATCGGCGCGGACAGCGCGTTTCCGGCGTGGTCGGCCTTCGACCTGTCTCCGGAAACCCTGAGCCGAACGACGCTGGGCGCGCTTCAGGCCGGCGACCGGGTCAACCTGGAGCCGCCGCTGGCCGCCGGCGACCCTCTTGGCGGTCACCTCGTCCAGGGGCACGTCGACACGACGACGCGGGTGGCGAAGGTCGAGGAACTGGGAGAGAACCGCGTCATCACGTTCGAGGTGCCTCGGGAACTGGCGTCAGGGATGGTCGAGAAGGGCAGCGTGACGATCGACGGCGTCAGCCTGACGATCTCGGCTCTGGACGAAGGAACCTTCGATGTGGCTCTCATTCCGCACACGCTCCAGGTCACCACCCTTTCGGAGCTGAAGCCCGGTGACGAGGTCAACGTCGAAGGCGACGTCCTCGCCAGGTACGTCCAGAAGTCGGTCGAGGCCGCGGTCGCCGCCGCGCTTGGCTCGAACAAGCGTTGAAGCCGCTCTGCCAGACCGGCACTCGAGCAGAGGCGTTCCGATGACCACTCCCGGCCTCCGGGAACACGTCGCCGAACCGGCGAACCTCTGGATCCGTCACAGCTTCTCTCGCTGGCCGGTCAGCGGGGACGACGAGGTCTGGTGCGACCTTGCCGCCGGCGGCCTGCCGCCGTCGACCGCTGGTTCGTTGCCGGCCGCCGCCAATGCCGCCGAAGGGGTGCGTTCGGTGACCGATGTCGTCTACGTTCCGCCGCTCGCGGCGGACTGTATGCATCTCTTCAGGAGCATCGGCGAAGCGGCCGCCGAAGCCGGAGTGCCGCTCCTGATTCAGATTGTGGGGACCATCCCGGCTGGCGGGTCGAGCCTCCGCGAGTTGGCTGCACCCGGGCTCGCCGACCTGCCTTCAAACCAGGTTGTCGCAGTCGATCTCCTGGACACCCTGGTCCGCCACGCCGCCGCCCTGCGTGAAGAGCTCAGGGAGCGCAGGCAGCCGAGCCTGCCCTTCGAGCCGGCGCCACTACAAGGCGTGACCGTTGTCTGGCCGCTCGTCTCCGACTGGACCGACCAACCGGGTCTTCTGGAGCCGGCGATGGCCCGACTCGCGGCAGCCGGCACACGCCGCGTTGTGCCGCGCGCCCTGCAGCTCGATGCCCGGGAACGCCGGCTGCTCGCCGAACGCCTGCAATCCGCCTGGCCAGAGGCCTTCGACGCGCTCTTTCACGGCGACGACTCGCGCCCGGACCACTCGGCCTTTTGGTGCGCCGCGGAGGCAGCCGGGCTCGAGCATCGCCTGCCCAGGCCCCTGCCGGCGCTACCGCTCCCATCCAGGCTCCGGCGCTCCCGCGAACTCGCCGGCCACCTGATCGAACTCGGCGATGCCGCCGCCACTCATGGTGATGTCTACTACCGCGCCGCCCGTTTCCTCGACCGCAACGAGGTCGACATCGACGCCGCCGCTCGGGAGGGCAACCTCGGCGTCCTGCCCTGGCTGGAGGACCCGGCCAGAGTGGCGGTGGAGGCATGGCTGGCCAAGCACGGCGGCGAGTGACCCCGCATGCACACGGAACCCTCGTCGAATCCGAGGACTTCGACGGGATCCTCTACGCGCAGGCGATCAGGAACGTGCTGAAGATCGATGTCGACGAGGACTGGTCCGGGTATCGGCACCAAACGGACAGCGGCATCCTGAACGAGGTTCTGGAACGGGGCGGAGTCGAACTCGATCGCTCCGCCGCGAACGCCTCCGTCAAGAGTGAGTTCGTCACCCTGGTCGCCGCGTACCTCGCCGACCGCGGCAATCGGCTACCGGAAGTCCCGGGCGCCCGCGCCTTCGTTGACCGGCTGAGCGCCCATCCTGCCTTCCATGTCGCGGTCGCCACCGGCGGCTGGAAGGAGACGGCCGCGATGAAGCTCCGGGCTGTCGGCCTCGATCCGGACGCCCTGAACGTCGCTTCCGGCTCGGATGCAGAAAGTCGCGTCGAAATCATGCGGACCGCCGCCCGTCGGGCCCTGGCCGGCAGACGAGTGGACCGCAAGACCTACTTTGGCAACCGACCGTGGGACCGGGATGCCAGCCGCCAGTTGGACTGGGACTTCGTGGGGATTGGCCCGGACGTCGAACACACCACCCGGTTCAACGATTTCCTTGATCACGAGTCGATAGCGAGAGTGCTGGCGCGCTGAAGGACGCCTGAAGGTCCCCAACACCGAAAGCCCGGCTTCGTCTTGCGACCTCTCTACCGCGGCCGCAGCAGCGGGAACAGGATCACGTCCCGGATCGAAGACGCATCGGTCAGGAGCATGACCAGACGGTCGATGCCCAGGCCAAGACCGCCGGCGGGGGGCATGCCGTACTGGAGGGCCTCGACGTAGTCGCGGTCAAAGCGGTGCGCCTCGTCGTCGCCGCCTTCGCGGGCGCGGAGTTGCTGGCGGAAGCGGTCGGCCTGGGCGTCGGGGTCGTTCAGTTCGGTGAAGGCGTTGGCGATCTCCATGCCGCCGATGAAGAGTTCGAAGCGCTCGGTGAAGCGCGGGTCGTCGGGCGACAGCTTGGCGAAGGGAGAGACTTCGATCGGGTAGCTGTGGATGAAGGTCGGCTGGATGAGCTTCGGTTCGACGAGCAGGTCGAAGAGGTCCATAAGCAGGTTGCCGTAGGCCTGGTTCTTTGGCAGCGCTTCGCCACGCCCGGCCAGTTCGGCGGCGAGGGCCGCTTCATCATCCACTGTGGCCGCGTCGAGGCCGCCGATCTCGATCAGGGAATCCCGCACGCTGTAGCGGGGCCAGGTCGGCGCCAGGTCGATCTCGTGACCGCGGAAGCTGCAAGTCGCCTCCCCCTCGTTCGCTTCCGCGGTAACGGCCCCGAGCATCTGTTCGGTGACGTCCATCAGGTGCTCGTAGTCGGAGTAGGCCCAGTAGAACTCGAGCATCGTGAACTCGGGGTTGTGCTGGGTCGAGATGCCTTCGTTGCGGAAGTTGCGGTTGATCTCGAACACCCGGTGCATTCCGCCGACGAGCAAGCGCTTGAGGTACAGCTCCGGCGCGATGCGCAGGTAGAGGTCCATGTCGAGGGCGTTGTGATGGGTCACGAAGGGGCGGGCCACAGCGCCGCCTGGGATCGCCTGCATCATCGGCGTTTCGACTTCGAGGAAGTCCAGGTCGAGCAGGAAGCGGCGAAGGGCGGCGATCGCGCGCGAGCGGACGACGAACCGCCGCCGGGACTCGGGTGAGTTCAACAGGTCGAGGTAGCGCCGGCGGTAGCGTTCCTCGCGGTCGGCGAGGCCGTGCCACTTCTCGGGCAGGGGCCGCGTCGCCTTGGCGAGGAGGTCCAGGCGGTCGGCCATCACGGTCAGTTCGCCGGTTCGCGTGCGGATCAGGGTGCCGGCGGCGAGCACGTAGTCGCCGATATCGAGCTGGGAGAGCAGCCACCAGATGTCCTCGCCGACCTGATTGCGCCGCAGCAGGACCTGGACCTTGATTCCAGCCTGGTCGGAGATGTCGAGAAAGGCCGCCTTGCCATGGGTCCGGTGAGCGCGGACGCGCCCGGGAACCCGGAGGGGGATCGCGGCTTCGTCGAGTTCCTCGGCCGTTCGGTCGTCGTAGCGTTCGCAGACCGTGCCCGGTTCGAGGTCATGGGCGGCGCGGGTCGGGTAGGGGTCGATGCCCCGGTCGCGCAGGCGCTCGCGCTTAGCGCGTCGGTTCTCGATCTGTGCTTCGAGTTCGGACACGGTTTCAGTTTGACTCAAGCGTGCCAGAGAACGCCATCGGCGATCAGATCGGAGGTCAGGCGAGCGACGTCGGCCGCCGCGCTGCTGCCGACGCGGAGCACGTCCCCGTGATCGACGGGTCCGTCCACGAGGCCGACGCCCATGTTCGTGACCAGGGAGAAGCCGAGCACGCGCAGGCCCATGTGCCGGGCGGCGATGACTTCCAGCACCGTCGACATGCCGACCAGGTCGACGCCGAGCGCCTGGTAGGCCCGGATCTCGGCCGGCGTCTCGTAGGAGGGCCCGAGAAGGCCCAGATAGACCCCCCGGCATCGCGGCCGAGTTCGACGAATCGGCGGTGGAGGGCGGGGTCGTAGGCTCCGGCCAGGTCCGGGAACCGCGGCCCCCAGCTTGCCGGCAGACGGCCGCGAAGGGGGTTCAGACCGGTCAGGTTCACATGATCGGAGAGGGCCACGATCGATCCCGGCGGCGAATCCCGCCGCAGCGAGCCGGCCGCGTTGGTGATCACGAGCGAACCGGCGCCGAGAAGGGCCGCGAGGCGCACCAGGTACACAACCTGCGCCGGCGTGTAGCCCTGGTAGGCGTGGAGCCGGCCGCGGCAGTAGAGCAGGAATCGGCCGTCAGCCGCTTCGACGAGTTCGATCGTCGCCTCGTGCCCTTCGACCGCCTCGACATCGAACGGGAGCAGGGCCTCGAACGGCCATGGGCCGGCCGCCGGTGCGCCAAGGTCGAGGCTCAGGCCGGAACCGGTGACGAGGAGAGCTTCGGGCCGGGGCCGGCCGGCGTCGAGCCAGCGTCTCTTGCTCTCCTCGAGCTCGTCGGCGAGACCCGTGTCCGGCCCTGTATTCTTGCGCAGATTCACCGCCTTGATCCCCCGCCGCTACACGACCGGAGCGTCGCCAGGCGCCGGTGCTCGAGGTGACCATGACCGAGAACGGAAAGCCCAGGGAGCTCATTTCGACCGAGACGCTGCAGCGCCGGATCGACGAACTCGCGGCCGAGATCGAGCGCGACTACGCCGACAGCAAGGACCTCCTCTGTGTGGGCGTGCTCAAGGGCTCCGTCTTCTTCCTCGCCGATCTGGTGCAGCGCCTGTCGCGGCCCCTGGTCGTCGATTTCTTTCAGACCTCGAGCTATCGGGGTGAGACCACCTCACCCGGCGAGGTGCGGATCCGGCGCGACCTGGACCACTCTCTGGCGGGACGGGACGTGCTGCTGATCGAGGACATCGTCGACACGGGTTACACGATGCGCACGATCATGGCGCTGATGGGTTTCCGCGGCGCCCGCTCGGTTCGCCTCTGCGTGTTGCTGGACAAAGCGTG
The DNA here is from genome assembly GCA_021296535.1 of Acidobacteriota bacterium. Classification (GTDB taxonomy): domain Bacteria; phylum Acidobacteriota; class Thermoanaerobaculia; order Multivoradales; family Multivoraceae; genus Multivorans. The sequence goes on from JAGWAG010000039.1 coordinate 7,208, forward strand.
CAAGCGGGAGACGGCGGTCCAGATCAACTACCGCGGCTTCGAGGTGGACGACGTGTTCGTCGTCGGCTACGGCCTCGACTACAACGATCGCTACCGCAACCTGCCCTACGTCGGCGTGCTGGACGAAGCGGAGGTAGAGGAGGAGTAGCGCCGCTCGGTCGGCCCGGCGACCGTCTCTGTCCTCCGAGGGCATTGGGCTCAGGTCAAGTGCTGCGGATAGCCTCGCGTGCCGTGGGCTTCGTCTGGCATGTCGCGCTGAGGTACTTCCGTTCGACCCGCGCGGATGCGCACATCCGTGTGTTGTCATCGCTGACCGCCGGCGGTCTGGCAGTCGGCACGGCGGCCCTGGTCCTGGCCCTGGCGGCGCTCTCGGGCTTCCAGAACCACCTGCTCCGGGATCTTGCGCAGCACACACCGACCCTGCAGGTGGAACTGGGAGGTCGAGTGGACTCCGCGACCGGTGGCGTCGGGTCGGCCGCCTCGATCGTCGACCGTGTGAGGGCTACACAAGGCGTGTCGACGGCCCAGGAGTTGCTCTACGCCCGCGGTTGGCTGGTCGACAGGAGGGGTGTGGTGGCGGTCGAGGTGGTGGGCTACGAGAAGGCGCCGCCCGCGTGGATTCCGGTGGAGGCCGCGGCGGCTCCAGGACCCAACAGCCACTGCATTCCCCCTCAAATCTTCGACTTCTCTGTTGGCCTTTGCGTCACGCCGGCGGCTCCAGGTCTGATCGTGCCGCTTCAGGTCGCCCTGCGGATGGGGCTGACGGTCGGCGGTTCGGCTCGGGTGGCGTCACCCCGGTCTTCGCTGACTCCGGTCGGGCCTCGGCCCCGCGTTCGGACGCTCCCGGTGGCCGCGATCTACGACGCCGAACGTGCGGGGTACGAGGACCTGCCGGTGCTGCTGCCGCTTGAGCAGGCGGCCGCGCTCTTCGCGGGCGGTGACCGGCGCCTTGATCTCACGCTGGTCCCGGCCGCCGACCCCGAAGAAGTGGCCGCCGACCTGCGCGCCGCGATCGCTCCGGCCGAGGGCTCGGTGGCGACCTGGCGGCAGGCCAATCGGGCTTTGCTGTTCGTCCTGCGGCTGGAAAAGGGCCTGGTGTTCTCGGCGGTGGCGCTGATCGTCGCGGTGGCGGCCTTTGCGCTGCTCGCTTCTCTGTCCCTGGTGCTGTCCAGCAAGCGTTCCGAAGTTGGCGTGCTCGCGGCGATGGGCGTGCCTCCCGCGCGCCTGCGGGGCGTCTTCCTGTCGCTCGGCGTGCTGCTCTCCGTCGGCGGCGCGGGAGTCGGCGTCCTGATCGGGGCCGGCGTCGCGTTGTTCCTGGACTCCTTCCGCGTGCTCTCGCTGCCGTCGGACGTGTACATCGTCGACTACGTGCCGTTTCTGGTCAGGGAAGAGGACCTGTTCGTCGTGGCCTTCTCCACGATCCTGTTCACGGGCGCGGCCTCGCTGCTGAGCGCGCGCAAGGCGAGCCGGCTGGACCCGGTCGAGGCGATGCGGAGCGCCCGCACGTGATCTTCGTCGCCGGAGTCACCAAGGCCTACCGGGACGGGGAGGCCCGGCGTGAGGTGCTGCGCGGTGTCGACCTCGAGGTCGGCCGCGGCGAGACGGTCGCCATCGTCGGCCCCTCGGGTTCGGGGAAGTCGACATTGCTGAACATCCTCGGGGCGCTCGACACCCCGGATGCAGGTACCGTGCGAATAGACGGGGTCGAGCTCTCGGCCTCGAGACCGGCGGCGCTGGCCGGGTTTCGCAACCGCTCCCTCGGCTTCGTCTTTCAGTTTCACCAGTTGCTGCCGGACTTCACCGCGCTCGAGAACGTGATCATGCCGGGGCGGATTGCGGGTCGCTCGGGAGCGTCGCTGGAGACCGAGGGGCTGGAACTGCTCGAGCAGGTCGGGCTCAGGGACCGTGCGGGCGACTTTCCCCAGCAGCTCTCCGGCGGCGAGCGGCAGCGCGTGGCGATCTGCCGGGCGCTGGTGCTGGAACCGCCGGTTCTGCTCGCCGACGAACCGACCGGCAACCTGGACGCGACCAGCGGAGCGCGGGTGCTGGAGCTGTTGAACGACCTCAGGCAGCGGCGGGCAACGACGTTGGTGCTGGTCACGCACAACCCGGAGGTGGCGAGTCGATGCGGCAGGACCCTGCTGCTCGACGGAGGGCGGCTGGCGCGCCACTGAGTGCCGGGGCGCCCGCTGAACCGGCAGCGTCGATAGACTGCGGCCCGAGCGGGCGCGTAGCGCCGAAAGCAGGTAACTCCGTGTTCGAGAAGTACAACGAAAAGGCGCGTCGCGCGCTGTTCTTCGCCCGCTACGAGGCGAGCAAGCTGGGTAGCCGCGTCATCGAGTCGGAGCACATCCTGCTCGGCATCCTGCGGGAAGGGGAGGACTCGATCGTCGAACTGCTCCAGCGGCTCGAGGTCAAGCCGGAGGACCTGCGGCGCGAGATCGAGGGCGAACGGGTGTTCGTCGAGCGCATCTCGTCCACCGCCGAACTGCCGCTCTCCGAGGAGTCGAAGAAGATCCTCGCGTACGCCTCGCACGAGGCGGAGAGCATGGTCCACTCTTCGGTCGGTTCGGAGCACCTGCTGATCGGCGTGCTTCGGGTCGAGGGCTGCCTGGCGCAGCGGATTCTGGTGCAGTACGGGTTCGAGGTCGCAAGCGTGCGCGAAGAGGTCGCGCAAGTCACGCGGGAGCGCGCCAACCGGCGCGAGAAGCAGGAGCTGCCCTTTCTTAGCGAGTTCGGTCGCGATCTGACCGCGCTCGCCCGGCAGGATCACTTCGATCCGCTCATCGGGCGCGAGGATGAAGTCAGCAGGATCGTCCAGATTCTTGCCCGGCGCACGAAGAACAACCCGATCCTCCTCGGCGAGCCGGGGGTAGGGAAGACGGCGATCGTGGAAGGGCTGGCTCAGAGGGTGGTGCTGGGCCGGGTGCCGCGGTTTCTGGCGGACAAGCGCATCATCGCCCTCGACCTGTCGCTGATCGTCGCGGGGACGAAGTACCGGGGGCAATTCGAAGAACGCCTGAAGGGCATCCTCAAGGAACTCGAGGAGGGCGAGGACGTGCTCGTCTTCATCGACGAGATCCACGCATTGGTCGGGGCGGGCTCGGCCGAGGGCTCGCTCGACGCGGCGAACATCCTCAAACCGGCCCTGTCGAGGGGCGATATCGCCTGCATCGGCGCCACGACGGGCCGCGAGTACCGGCGGTACATCGAAAAGGACCGCTCGCTGCTACGGCGGTTCCAGGCGGTCCAGGTCGATCCGCCGACCGCCGACGAGACGTACGACATCCTGGTGGGCCTCAGAGAGCGTTACCAGGGCTTCCACGAGGTGGCGTACGAGGATGGGGCCCTCCGGGCCGCGGTGGCCGGGTCGAACCGCTACATCCCCGACCGCTTCCAGCCGGACAAGTCGATCGACGTGATGGACGAGGCCGGCGCCAGGGTCAAGCTTCGCCGCGTGAGAGACACCACGCAGACGCGCCGGATCGAGACCGAGATCCGGCAGGTTGTCGCCGAGATGAAGGCGGCGATTTCCGACAAGGACTTCGACTGCGCGGTCCGCTACCGGGAGCGCGAAATCGAATTGCGGGAAGATCTGGAGAGCATGGAGCGGTTGCACAACGGAGGCCTTGGAGATCAAGTCGTGACTGCCCAGGATGTGGAGGAGGTGATTGCCTCCTGGACCGGCGTGCCCGTGGCCGCTCTGCGCGGTGACGAGGCACGGCGGCTGATGAACATGGAGGACGTGCTGCGGCAGCGGATCGTGGGCCAGGAACGGGCCATCCGCGCGATCAGCCGCGCGATCCGCAGGTCCCGGCTCGGTGTCTCCGATCCCCGGCGGCCGGTGGGCTCCTTCATCTTCCTGGGGCCGAGCGGTGTCGGCAAGACGGAGGTGGCGCGGCGACTCGCCGAGTTCCTGTTCGGCAGCCAGAACGCCCTGCTGCGATTCGACATGAGCGAGTACATGGAGAAGTACGCGGCCTCCAAGCTGATCGGTTCTCCGCCTGGCTATGTCGGCTACGAGGAGGGCGGTCAGCTGACCGAGCGGGTGCGGCGTCAGCCGTACTCGCTGATCCTCTTCGACGAGATCGAAAAGGCGCATCCGGACATCTCGGGCCTGTTGTTGCAGATCCTGGAGGAGGGCACCCTGACGGACGCCTACGGAAACCACGTCGACTTCCGCCACTCCATCGTGCTGCTGACGTCGAACGTGGGCAGCCAACTGGTCCTCAAGGGGGGGCGGATGGGTTTCGGCGGCGCCTCCTCGGATGACGACTTCGCCCGGATACGGGAGGAAACCCTTGCCGAACTCCGGCGTTCCTTCAGCCCCGAGTTCATCAACCGGATCGACGAGACGATCGTGTTCAATCCGCTGGGTCGGGCGGAGTTGCGGGCGATCGTCGATCTGTTGCTGTCGGACGTGAACGAGACGCTCGCCGACCGTGGTCTGGCGGTGGACGTGACTCCCGCTGCACGGGAATGGCTGCTCGAGCAGGCGGGGATCGACCCGTCGACCGGCGCCCGGCCGCTCCGCCGGACGATTCAGCGCCACGTCCAGGATGCGGTGTCCGACCTGCTGATCCAGCGCACCGGCGCGGAGATCCGCCGGATCCGCGTCGACCTGGGGCCGCCCCGGCGGCTGGACCTGGACGGCGACGGTTCGCCGGAAGGCAGCGATCTGGTCCTGGACGTGGCCCCGACCAGCGAAGAACAACCCCCGGCGGGCGAACCAGCAGCGCATGAGGAGGAACCTGCTCTTGCGGAAACCTGATCAAGTCTTGCGGAAACCTGAGCCGATCTCGCGGAATTCCGATCGATTCGTGCGGAAACCGGAGTTACGCCGTCTCTCCCTCGCGGTGCGGATGGGTGCTCTGCTGACCGTATTTCTGGTCGTGTCCCCCGCGGCGGCGCAGCTCCTGGTCGGTCGGCCGATCGTGTCCGTCGAGTACACCGGCGTGGAGACGCTGAGCGAAGAGAGCCTGAGCTACTACCTCGATCTCGAGCCGGGAAAGCCCTGGGATCCGGGCCGTCTGAACGACCGGATCAAGGATCTCTGGGAGCGTGAACTGATCGACGACATCCAGGTGGAGTCCGAGGCGGCGGGCGAAGGCGTGGGCGTGCGGGTGACGATCACCGAGCGGCCCCTTCTGACCTCGCTCGAGTACGACGGGCTGAAGAAGCTCAAGCGCAGCGACATCGGCGACATGACGGATCGGGAGCGCATTTCGGTGTACGAGGATCTGCCGCTCGATCTCGGCGAACTGGCTCGCCTCGAGCAGGCGATCAGGAAGCTCTACGAAGAGCGGGGCTTCCGCTTCGCCGGAGTACATGTCGAGGTGCAGGACGCGGGCCTGGGCGAGAAGCGCGTTCTCATCACCGTCGACGAGGGCGGCCGGGTCAAGATCGGTCAGGTCGACTTCGAAGGCAACGAGGTCTTCTCCGCCGGCAAGCTGCGCCGCCAGATGGAGAAGACGAAGAAGTCGAACCTGCTGACCCGGATTCGCAAGCGCGATGTCTTCAACTCGGCCACGGTCGAGGAGGACCTCGACAAGGTCAAGGACATCTATCGCCGCTTCGGCTACAAGGATGTCGAGGTCGGCGAGCCGGAGCTCGACGTGATCGAGCGCAAGCCGAACGCGGACCGGCTCGAGAACCGCAAGAGGCAGCTCGGCCTGGTCGTGCCGATCGAGGAAGGGCCGCGCTGGAAGCTCGGCGAGATCGAGATCGAAGGCGCCGAGGTGCTGCCGGAAGGGCTGTTGCGCCAGATGTTCAAGGATCCCCAGGGCGGCTGGCTGCGCTCGGACGTGATCGACGAGGGGGTCGAGCAGATCGGCGAGCTCTACCGCAACAGCGGCTACATCTTCGCGGACGTGAAGATGGAGATCATCGAACGCGACGATCTGGTCGCGGACCTGCTGGTGACGGTCGAGGAGAACGATCAGTTCCGGGTGGGTCGGCTCGAGTTCACCGGCAACGACCGCACGCGGGATCGCGTGCTCCGGCGCCAGATGCTGATGAAGGAGGGCGATGTCTTCAACTCGGGGATGCTCCGCACCAGCTTGCTGCGCCTCAGTCAGCTCGAGTACTACGTGGTGAACGAGGACGATCCGGTCGAGGTGAACTACGACACGGATGACCAGCAGGTCGATCTGGTCGTCAAGGGGACGGAAACGGGGCAGACCGAGGTCCAGTTCGGCGGCGGCTACAGCGAACTGGACGGGTTCTTCGTCCAGTCCGCTCTGCGCACGCGCAACTTCCTCGGCCGCGGGGAGACCGTCGGCGTGTCGATCCAGACCGGCCGCTACCGCGACATCTTCGACGTCTCCTACTACATGCCCTGGGTCAAGGACAGACCGCAGAACATCGGCATCCAGCTGTTCAACCGCGACACGGACTTCGACCTGCTGGTCGACCAGCGCTATCGCAGCAAGGAGGCGGGCGGCGTCGTCTCCTTCGGCCGGTCGTTCCGGCGATGGGAACTCGTCCAGTTGGCGTACAGCAACATGGACATCGAGAGTTTCCAGTCGCAGACGTTCTTCTTCTTCGACAACCCGGAGGAACAGAACGAGACGATGAGCGACACGATCGAACAGGCGTTTCAGTTCAACCGGCGATCGGTCACCGCGACATACCAGTACGACAGCCATAACAACCGGCTCGAGCCGACCCAGGGCAAACGGCTGATCGCCTCGCTCGAGTACGCGGGCGGCCCCCTCGGCGGCGAGTCGTTCTTCATCAGGCCGTCGCTGACCGCGGCCTTCACCACGCCGCTGACCCGGGGTGCCTGGCGCACGGTCGGCCGGGCCAACATCCAGCTCGGCTACATCAAGCCGTTCGGCACGGACGATACGGGCAACCTCCGTCAGTTGTTCTTCCTCGACCGGTATCTGCTCGGCGGGGAGAACAGCCTTCGGGGCTTCGCCTTCCGTTCGATCTGGGTGCGTGATCCGGAAACCGGGCGGACGCTGCTCGACCAGAACGGCTTCCCCCAGGGCGGTAACAAGAGCGTCGTGATCAACCTCGAGCACCACACTCTGGTCAATGGCCCCTTCCGGGTGGTCGCCTTTTTCGACGCCGGCAACGTGTACGGCGACGATCAGGATGTCGACTTCAACCACATGAGGATGTCCGCCGGAATCGAGCTGCGGGTGAACGTGCCGATCCTTGGCGCGCCGCTCCGCTTCATCTACGCTACGAACCTGAATCCCCTCGACGACCTCGGCGGTTACGACCGCGAGCGCTTCGACAGCTTCGACTTCAGCATCGGGACCAGCTTCTAGGGTCCCCGAGTTTCATCAGAGACACCGCCTCAACGGAGAACACCGCATGAAAGCCAAGACACCCAGTACTCGCGCCGCATTCGTCGCGGGGGCCGTCCTCCTGGGGGCTCTGGCCTCGGGACCGGTCCTCGCCCAGAGCAAGATCGCGGTGATCGAGGTCGAGCGACTGCTGCAGGAGTCGGGCCGTGGCCAGGTCGCGGTCCAGGAGCTGACCAGGCTCAGAGACCAGAAGCAGACGGAACTCCAGGGTCGGCAGGAGCAGTTGGCGGCACTGCAGAAGCAGTACACCGATGGCCGCCTGACCCTGGCGGAGGATCGCCTGGCGGAGATGGAGAAGCAGCTCGAGGACATGACGATCGCGCTGCAACGTTCCCAGGACGACGCGAACCGCGAGATGCAGAAGATGCAAGGGGAGATGTTCGGCGAGATCGAACAGGCCGTCCTGCCGATCATCGCCCAGGTGGGCCGGGAGTTCGGCTACACGGCGATCTTCAACAAGTTCCAGGGGGGATTGCTGTACTCGGCCGATGCCGCCGACATCACGAACCTGATCATCGAGCGCTACAACGCGGCCCATCCGGCGACGCCCGGCGAGTAGTTGCCGCGCTAGTCAGCGTTCCTGATGCTGTAGAGCTTCGACCGGGTGCGGATCAGCAGCCGGTCGCCCGCGACCGCCGGCGACGCCATGACCATCTCGTCGAGGCTGTTCATGTGCAGGACCTCGTACTCGGCGCCGGCCCGGATGACGTAGGTGTCGCCCTGCTCGCTCAGCGCGAACACGCGGTCGTTGTAGGCCCACGGCGATGAGGTGAAGCTGGCGCCGCCGCGCGGAGCGACCCGCTGGCGACCGTACACCGGCTCACCCGTCAACGCGTCGTACGCTTCGAAGAAGCCGCGGTCCAGCAGGCTGTAGTAGATGCCCTTGTAGACCAGCGGCGACGTGTTGTAGTTGCCGGCCTTGGGCTGGTGCCAGGCGACGAACTCGCTCTCGGTCGCGTCCCCCTCGAGGGTGATGTCGCCCAGGGCGCCCGGACGGATGGCGAACACCGGCCGGCGCTGGTCCTGGAAGTAGCCGGAGTTCACGTAGACCATGTCGTGGGCGGCAAAGGGAGTCGCGATCGCTGCCCACGACATGCGGCCGTCCATCTCCCACAGCAGTTCCCCGTCGATGCTGTACGAGCGGATCCGGTTCTTGCCGTTGGTCACGATCTCGGTGCGTGCCTCGTTGGTCCACACCAGCGGCGTGGCCCAGCTCGAGACCTCGTCGCGGTCGGTGCGCCAGCGCTGTTCGCCGGTGGCCTTGTCGAGAGCGGCGATCCAGGACTCTTCCTCGTTGTCGTAGAGGATGATCACCTGATCGTCGTGCACGACCGGCGAGGAGGCGGAACCGTAGTCCCACATCGTCTCCCGGTAGGGAGTCTCGAAGCTCCAGACCGGCGCCCCGTCCATCGTGAAGGCGAAGACGCCGAGGTCGCCGAAGCGGACGTACACCCGCTCGCCGTCGGTGGCCGGAGTTTCAGAGGCGTACGTGTGCTTCTGGTGACGGGGGAAGTCGGGGATTCCCGTCTTGACGGAGCGGCTCCAGACGATCTCGCCGGTCGTCAGGTCCAGGCAGTGGACCCGCCAGTCGTGGATCGCCTGGGGCGGTTCGCTGCGGCCGCGTGGGGCGTAGAGCCCGGCCTGCGGGCGTTCGAAGTCGCCCTCGGCGACCGCGGCCGTGAGGAAGACCCGGTCTCCCCAGACGATCGGACTTGACCAGCCGAGGCCCGGGACCTCGGTCACCCACTCGACGTTCTCCGTCTGGCTCCAGCGGTCCGGCAGGTTCGGATTGTCGTCGACCGCCGGGTTCGCGCCGGGGCCGCGGAACTGGGGCCAGTTGTCCGAGGCCCGGGCCGGTGCGGCGACGCCGAGAGCGACGCACGCGAGGACCGCGAGAGCGCTCGCTGCACGGCAGGTTGGCGAGGCGTGGAGCTCGCGAAGGGGGCGAGAGGTGGTCTGTGTATCCATTGAAGGAACCTCCAGAGTCGTCGAAGGGAGTCCGGGCATCGTATCGCCGATCGGCTCCGGGAGGCACCGGCGATTCCGGTATTCTCGCTGCGTGACCCACCGTCTGGCCGATCTTGCCGCGATGGTCGGCGCCGAGCTTTTGGGCGATCCGGATCGGCTCATCGACGGCGTCGCGACGCTGGAGGCCGCCGGTGGGCGGGATCTCTCCTTTCTGACCAACACCCGGTACCGGGAGCAGGCGCGGTCTTCGGAGGCCGGCGCGATCCTGGTATCCAGGGCCATCTCGCCCGACACGCTGGGTGGCCTGGGCGTCGATCTGGTGGTCTGCGACGATGCCTATCGTGCGCTGGCCGACCTGGTGACGGCGTTGTTCCCGGTGCCCGAGGTCGAGCCGGGAGTCCACGAGACGGCGTGCGTCGATGCGACGGCCCAGGTCCACCCGGGTGCCCGGATCGATGCGTTCGCCGTTGTCGGCGCCGGGTCGACGATCGCGCCGGGAGCGATGGTCGGCGCCCACAGCGTGGTCGGCCGCGGCTGCCGGGTCGGCGCCGGTACGGTGCTTCACCCGCACGTCGTGGTCTATGACGGCAGCCGGATCGGCGACCGGGTGATCGTCCATTCGGGCGTCGTGCTCGGAGCGGACGGATTCGGTTTCGCCGAAGGGGAGGCAGCGGCGTCGCAGGTCAAGCTGCCCCAGGTCGGGATCGTCGTGATCGAGGACGACGTCGAGATCGGAGCCAACTCGGCCGTCGACCGGGCGACGTTCGACGCGACCCGCGTAGGCCGCGGCACGAAGATCGACAACCTGGTGCAGGTCGGCCACAACGCGCAGATCGGCCAGGCGTGCATCCTCTGCGGTCAGGCAGGGGTGTCCGGCAGCAGCCGCATCGGTGACCGCGTCCTGCTTGCTGGTCAGGCCGGTGTCGCGGGCCACTTCGAGATCGGAAACGGCGTTCAGGTCGCTGCGAAGTCGGCTGTGTTCCAGGAGGTGCCTCCGGGGCAGCAGGTTGCCGGGATTCCGGCGACGCCGATCGCCGCCTGGCGGCGCCGGATCGCGCTACAGTCTCGCCTGCCGGCGATGCGCAGGGCCCTGCGCGAGCTTGAACGCCGCGTGCAGGAGCTGGAAGCGGCGGGCATCGAGTCGGCGGCTGGATCGGCTGCGGCACTGGAGCCGGAGACGGACGCGGGAGACGAGAAGTGAGCGAAGAGCAGAGCGGGAACGGCGCGCCCCTGGGCCCCTTCGACTCGCGCTGGATCGCGGCCGTGCTGCCGCACCGCTATCCCGTGCTGCTGGTCGATCGGGTGCTGGAGCTGGTACCGGGCCAGCGGGTTGTGGCGGTCAAGAACGTGACCCGGAACGAGCCCTTCTTCGACGGTCACTTTCCGGGCAATCCGATCATGCCCGGAGTCCTGGTGATCGAGGCGATGGCGCAGACGGCGGCGCTGCTCCTGCTGCACGAAATGGAGGACCGGGATCAGAAGGTGCTCTTCTTCTCCGGCATCGAGAAGGCTCGCTTTCGCAGGCCCGTTCTTCCCGGCGATCGCCTGCGGATGGAGGTGGAGTCGCTGCGTCTGCGGACCTATCATTCCCGCTTCCGGGGTGTGGCGACCGTTGAGGGCGAACTGGCGGTAGAGGCGATCTGCACGTCCGCGATGGTCACGGCGTGAGCGATCGGCGGTTGCTGTCGCAGCGGCACGGACGATGACGGTCGATCTCCATCCGACGGCCATCGTCGACCAGAGCGCCGAGTTGGGCGACGACGTTGTCGTAGGTCCCTATGCGGTGATCGGCGCCGGTGTCCGGGTCGGTGACGGCACGAAGGTCGGCTCCCATGCGACGATCCACGGCGAAACTGTCCTCGGTCGGGAGAACAGGATCTTTCCCCATGCCGCGATCGGCTTCGACCCGCAGGACCTCAAGTACAAGGGGGAGAACAGCCGGCTGGTGATCGGCGACCGGAACCAGTTCCGGGAGTTCTGCACGATCAACCGGGGGACGGAGTTCGGCGGCGGCGAAACCCGGATCGACGACGACAACCTGTTCATGACCCAGAGCCACGTCGGCCACGACAGCCGGGTCGGCAGCCGCACCGTGTTTACCAACGCCGCCACCCTGGCCGGACACGTGGTGGTCGAGGACGACGCGACGATCGGCGCCTTCTCAGCCGTTCATCAGTTCTGCCGGGTGGGGAGGCACGCATACATCGGCGGCTACTCCGTGATCACGAAGGACGCGCTGCCGTTCTGCACGACCGTCGGGATCAAGCCGGCCTGCATCGGGGTCAACCGGATCGGCCTGGAACGCAAGGGGAAGTCGCCGGAGGACATCCGGGCAGTCGAGCGCGCGGTGAGAGTGCTCACGCGTTCGCGACGGAACAAGACCCAGGCCCTGGAAGAGCTCGACGCCGGCCATGCCGGACACGCCGACGTGGATGCGCTGATCGCCTTCGTTCGCAGTTCCCGCAAGGGCTTCATCCGCTCGGCGCGCCGCGGCTCGCGGGGCGCCGGCGCCTGAGGGCGCGCCGATGAGGAGAGGACCTCGTGCCGGCGTGATCGGCGCCGGCGTGATGGGGCGCCATCACGTCCGCCTGCTCACGGATTTGCTGGGCCCCGGGTCGGTGTTCGTGATCGATGCGGACCCGGCCGTAGCCGGAAGCGTGGCCGCCGAGCACGGCGCCGCGGTGGTCGGCGGACTCGCAGAGATGTCACGGACCGTTGATGCTGCCGTGGTCGCCGTGCCGACGTTCGATCACCTGGACGTGGCGAGACGCCTGATGGACGCGGGAGCCCACGTCCTGGTGGAAAAACCGATCGCCGTCGATCTCGCCCAGGCGGACGCGCTAGTCGCGACCGCAGCGGCGCGGGGTGTGGTTCTGGCGGTGGGCCATGTCGAGTTCTACAGGCCTCGGGTCACAGGCCGCGCTTCGTCGAGGTCGAACGGCTGTCGCCCTTCAGTCCTCGCAGCCTGGATGTGGACGTGGTGCTGGACCTGATGATTCACGACCTGCAGATCCTCCATGCCCTCGATCCGAGTCCGGTGCGTGAAGTGCGGGCGGTCGGGATCGACGTTCTGTCGGACCGCGTGGACATCGCGGACGTCCGGATCGAACTCGAGTCGGGCTGTGTCGCGAACCTGACCGCGTCGCGCGTGTCCGCGGAGCGGGTGCGGCAGTTGCGGGTGTTCTTCGAGGACCGATACCACTCGCTTGACTACCAGGAGCAGACGGTGCGGGGGTTCCGCAGAGTGGGGGGCGACAGCGCCGGTACGGGGGCCGGGGTCTCCCCGGCGTCGGCCGGTGGACCGGCCGGGCGCATCGTGCCGGCGGATCTCGAGGTGGAACGCGGGGAGCCGCTGCGCCTGGAGCTGGAAGCGTTTCTCAACCGTTGCGCCGGCCGACCGGTGCCGCTTGTCGACGGCGAGGCCGGTCGGCGGGCGCTCGAGACCGCGCTGCGGGTCAACGCGACGATCTCCGGAAGGGAAGAATGAGCGGGGATGCGTACACGGTAGGCATTGTCGGCGGTTCGGGCCTCTACGGCATGCCGGAGCTCGAGGTGCACGAGGAACGCGCGATCGCAACACCGTTCGGCAACCCCTCCGAGGTCTTCGTGCTGGGCGAGCTGAGTGGGCGGCGGGTCGCTTTCCTGGCCCGCCACGGGCGCGGCCACCGCATCCTGCCCAGCGAGTTGAACTTTCGCGCGAACATCTTTGCCTTCAAGACGTTGGGCGCCGAGAGGCTGATTTCGCTGTCGGCCGTCGGCTCGCTCCGGCGCCGCTATCAACCCACCCATATCGTCGTGCCGGACCAGTTCATCGACCGGACGCGGCACCGGCCGGACACCTTCTTCGGCAACGGGCTGGCGGCCCACGTGGCGTTCGGCGACCCGATCTGTCCGGCGCTGATGGAGATCTGCGCCGAGCAGTCGGCCGCGGCCGGGGCCGTGGTCCATCGCGGCGGGACCTACGTGTGCATGGAGGGTCCCCAGTTCTCGACCCGCGCGGAATCGTTCATGCACCGCGGCTGGGGCGCGGACGTGATCGGCATGACGAACCTCCAGGAGGCCAAGCTCGCACGCGAGGCGGAGATCTGTTACTCCACACTTGCCCTGATCACGGACTACGACTGCTGGCACGAGGAGGAAGAGGACGTCACCGTCGATGCAGTGCTCGCCGTGCTGCAGCAGAACGCGCGCACGGCGCAGGCCGCGGTGGCCCGGATCGTCGCGTCGCTGCCGGAGGAACGGCAGGGGGGATCGTGTCCCTGCGCCAATGCGTTGGAACACGCGATCATCACGGATCCGTCGGCGATCCCGGCCTCGGTGTTGCGCGACCTGGAACCGATCGTTGGCAGGGTCCTGCGCCGAGGCGACAACACTTGACCGGCAAGGAGCGGGACCCGAAGTGACGCGACTGCTGCTGACGAACGATGACGGTGTGGGCGCCGCGGGACTGACGTGTCTGGCGGCGGCGCTCGACAGGGCCGCGACGACTCAGGGTCCGGTCGACTACCAGGTCGTGGCGCCCCTGCATGAACAGAGCGGATGCGGACAAGCCCTGACGCTGTTCCGGCCGCTGCGCGCCAGGACGGTTCGGGAAGGGTGGTTCTCGGTCGACGGTACGCCGTCCGACTGCGTCAACGTCGGCGTCCACGCGCTGCTTGACCGGCCCCCCGATCTGCTCGTCTCGGGCATCAACTACGGCGTCAACCTTGGCGACGACGTGACCCACAGCGGCACGGTCGGCGCCGCCCTCGAGGGCAGGCTGCTCGGCATACCGGCGATCGCTTTCTCGCAGGAGTACCGCAAGGCACAACCCGCGGACATGGAACGCGCCGCGGATCTGGCGGCGCGCGCGATCGTGTCCCTGCTCGAGCAGGGGATCCCGGACCGGATGCTCCTCAACGTGAACTTCCCATTCGATCCGCCGCGCGGCGTCAGGATCGCGAGGCTCGGCCGCCGTCCGTATCGCAACTCGGTGGTGCAGCAGGACGACCCCCGCGGCGGATCGATGTACTGGCTGGTCGGGAAGCCGGAACCGGAACGCCATGATGACACGGACGCCGCGGCGGTTCGCGACGGGTACATCTCGATCACACCGCTCAGCGCCGACCTGACCGACCGAGAGGCGATCTCGGAGGAGGACGGCGTCTTGCCGGGTCTGGTTGGAGCGCTTCGTTGAAGACGGCCGGTGGGAGGGCGGACGGCGCCTACCGCTTTCCTCGCGGTCGTATGGTGACGAAGCTCGTCAAGCACTACGGCCTGCGGGATGAGCGGGTGCTCGCGGCTCTGGAACGGGTGCCGAGGCACCTGTTCGTGCCGGAGCACCTGGTCAACGACGCCTACAGCGACCGTGCGCTGCCGATCGGTTGCGAGCAGACGATTTCCCAGCCCTACATCGTTGCGCGGATGACGGCGGAACTCGATATGAGGGACGAAGACTCGGTCCTCGAGATCGGCACCGGGTCGGGCTACCAGACGGCGATCCTGGCGACGCTGGCGCGTCGCGTCTACAGCATCGAGAGGGTGGGCCAGTTGGCCCGGCAGGCGATCGGCCGAATCCAGACACTTGGGCTTCCCAACGTGAAGATCCAGGTCTTCGACGGCACGGTCGGCTGGAGCAGCGCCGCGCCGTTCGAACGCATCCTGGTTGCCGCGGCGGCGCCCCGGGTTCCGGACGCGCTTCTCGATCAACTGTCGCCGGGTGGCCGTCTGGTGATTCCGGAGGGAGACCAGCACGAGCAACGACTGATCAACTATCGGAAGCACGAGAACGGCGTCGTCACACGCCACATCGGCGAAGCGGTGCGTTTCGTGCCCCTGATTGGCCGGCACGGCTGGAAGACGAAGGAGGCTACGCCCTGACCTGGAGAAGGCTGCGATGGAATCAGACGCGATGAAACCAGGCAACGGGAACCGACTCAAGAACTGGATTCGGGAAGTGCCCGATTTCCCCAAGCCGGGCATCCTGTTCAAGGACATCACGACGCTGCTCAAGGAGCCAGCCGCATTGCGCGAGGCGGCCGACCTTCTCGCCTCGCGGTTTGCCGACCGGCGCGTCGACCAGGTCGTCGGCATCGAGGCGCGGGGCTTCATCTTCGCGCCACTCGTCGCGTATCGGCTGAACGTCGGCTTCGTGCCGGTGAGGAAGCCCGGAAAGCTGCCCGCAGCGACGGCGGCTCGCAGCTACGAACTCGAGTACGGCAGCGACGCGCTCGAGATGCACGTGGACGGTCTCGGCTCCGGCGACCGGGTGGCCCTGGTCGACGATCTGCTGGCTACCGGAGGCACGGCGAGAGCGGCCGCCGACCTGGTCGAGTCGGTTGGCGCCCGGGTCGAGGCCGTCGGATTCGTCGTCGAACTGACCTACCTCGAAGGCAGGCGCCGCCTCGAAGGCTACGACGTGGTTGAATCGCTGGTCCGTTACTGAGATCCTTGGCGGCCGGCCGCCGGGCCGGCCTGACGGGTCAGCGCCTGTAGCTCAGCGGGATAGAGCGGTGGATTCCTAATCCACAGGTCGGGGGTTCGAGTCCCTCCAGGCGCACCAATTCCTGCCGGTCAGGTGAATGGCGCGGCAGATTCCCAATCAACAGGCAAGGGGGTTCGAGTCCCTCCAGGCGCACCACACCGCACCTCAGGGAACGGCGCGGTAGGGATTCCCAATCAACAGGCAAGGGGGTTCGAGTCCCTCCAGGCGCACCCGTCGCTCCGTAGCTACTCTTCGATCTCGCGCTTCGGCTTGTCTTCGGCCTCGTCTTCGCCGGGCTCGTTCAGGCCGCGCTTGAAGTTCCGGATACCAGCGCCGAGGCCTCCCGCCAGCTTGGGAATGCGGCTGGCTCCGAAGATCAGGACGATGATCGCGAAGACGATCAGCAGTTCGCCAATTCCCAGGGTCGGCATCTTGGGTGCTCCAGGTGGTTGAGTGGCGTTGCCGGGTGACGGGGTCCTCCAGCGAGAACGCCTGAGTTCAAGTCTGCCACAGCGGCGCACTTTGCGCCCGTTTCCCGGTTTGCGGGGAGTCAAGGGCTGCTAAGGTTTGCGCCGCCTGAGGAGGGTCTTGCAATGAGCCGTCTGACACGAGAGGAGATTCGGCGCGACGAGGTGCGCGAAGCGGTTTTCTCGGCTTCCGCGTGGTTCGCCGAGCACGTTCGGCAGATCCTGATCGGGATTGCAGCAGTGATCGCCGTCGTCCTGGGCGTCGTGCTGTTCCTGAACTACCAGGATCGCCGGGAGGCCGACGCGAGCTTCCAGCTCAGTGAAGCTCTCAAGGTCTACCGGGCAGAGATCGACGCGCCGGAGACGGACGCGATCGACGATCTCTTCGGTACGCCGCCGGACAGCGCCCCGGGCGAGGAAGACGACGAGAGCGCCGAGGCGGAACCGGAGGAAGCCGTCGCGCAAGAGGATGGCGACGACGATGTCCTCAGCTTTACCTCCGAGGCGGAGCGGCGGGTCGCGGCGCGCGCCGCGCTCGAGGCGGTGCGGGAAAGCTACGGTTCAACCGCTTCGGGTCGACTGGCTTCCGTCTATCTGGGCCAGATCGCCGCGGACGAGGGCGACACCGCGATGGCGCGTGAACTCTGGACCGGCTATCTCGAAACGAGCGGCGGAGACCATGCGCTGGCCGTGAGCCTGCAGTTGAACCTGTACAGTCTCGACCGCGCCGAGGGTCGGGGAGAGGAACTTGCGGCCGAGCTCCGTGGCGCGGTGGCGACGGAAACGTCCAACCTGCCGAAGGATGTACTTCTGTTCGAACTCGCCTCGACCCTGGATCAGCTCGGCGACGAGGAGGGCGCTCGGGAGACCTTCCGTCGCATCCTCGACGAGCATCCGGACAGCGGCTACGCGATCAGGGCCCGGCAGCAGCTCGGGCCGGAACCCGCCGCCGCGAGCCCGTTCAGTTTCGGCGGCTAGCGGCGTGCGCGGCAGGGAGACGGCGGGCTCAATGTTCTGCGGCGCACGCTGACAGGGCGCGGCCGGTATCCCGCCCCATGGCTACGCCCTACGGCATTCTGAACCGGATGCGTCAGGGGCGGACGCTGACCCGCGACGAAGTGTGGTCCGTCGTCGCGGGCGCGGCCGACGGGAGCTGGTCGGACGTGCACCTTGCCGCCTTTCTCATGGCCGCTGCGATGCGGGGCCTCGATTCCGACGAGACGCGGGAGTTGACCCTGGCGATGCTCGAGTCCGGCGACCGGTGGGCGCTCGCGGCGGAGTTCGGCCCGCTCGTCGACAAGCACTCGACCGGCGGAGTCGGCGATACGGTCAGCCTGATCGTTCTGCCCGTGCTCGCCTCGTTTGGCGTGCCCGCCGCCAAGCTCACCGGCCGCTCCCTGGGCCACAGCGGCGGCACCGCCGACAAGCTGGAGAGCATCCCCGGCCTGCGGCTCGAACTGGACCGGGCCAGGACTCTTGGCCTGCTCGAGCGCTTTGGCATGGCGATCGGCATCGCCACCGCGGCCATCGCGCCGGCCGACAAACGCCTGTACGGGCTGAGGGACCGGACCTCGACCGTGAGCTCCATTCCGCTCGTCGTCGGCAGCATCCTCTCGAAGAAGCTCGCCCTGGGCGCGTCCGGCATCGTGTTCGACGTGAAGACCGGTAACGGGGGTTTTTTCCCCGACGCCGAGGACACGCGCACGCTCGCGTCCGGCCTGGTTTCGATCAGCGCCGCCTGCGGCACGGCGGCCGACTGTGTCCTGAGCGACATGAGTCAGCCTCTCGGCCGCTGGGTCGGCCACGCCGCCGAAGTGCGGGAGGCACTGGA
>JAGWAG010000040.1:0-6648 GCA_021296535.1 Acidobacteriota bacterium
CGGACAACAGCTACCCCCAAACGTCTAACGCCACCGCGCCAGTCGTCGACTCTACTCACTCGCTCCGGTTGGTCGGTGGTGGGTGTGATGTCGTCGGGGGTCGCTCGTTCAGAGGCACCTGGGAGCTGACCCCTCCTGAACCCGACTGGGCTGGACGTCGGTGCCGAGAGAGGCCGCTACCGTACTGGCCGGGGTCCGCTTGGGACTTGATCGCGGGCGAACTACTGGGTGCGCCGGCGTCCCCGCCGGCATTCCGGACTGGGTGCGCCGGTTACTGCCGGATACATCCAGGAGCGTAGAGGTCAGGCACAGGGTTGTGGTTCCATGCCGAAAGCAGCCTGGATGAGGGAGTCGGCCGCGTAGTCCAGTTGGCGCTCGGTGACGACCAGGGGCGGTGCGATCTGCAGGACCGTGCCGGAGGCGCCGCCGGTCAGGGCGATCAGGCCGCGCTCGAGGAGGTGCCGGGAGAGGCGGGACGCGCGCTCGCGCCCGTCGAGTTGGATGCCCCACAGGAGTGCTGTGCCGCGGACGTCGACGACGCCGGGGTGCTGCGCGAGGGGTTCGACGCGATGGGCGAAGCGGCGGCCCATTCGCTGGGAACGTTCGATCAGGCCTTCGCTCTCGATCGCCTCGAGGGTCGCGAGAGCGGCGGCGCAGGCGAGTGGGTGGGCGACGAAGGTCGCGGTGTGACGGGCCTCGCCGTCTGTTTGCCAGGAGGCCATGACCTCCTTCTCTCCGAGCACGGCGGCGATCGGTAGACCGCCGCCGAGGGCCTTGCCGCAGCAGATGAGATCGGGCTCGATGCCCGCCTCTTCGCTCAGGAACCACTCGCCGCAGCGGCCGAAGGCGGTGAAGATCTCGTCAACCGCCAGCACCACGTTGTGCTCACGGCATGCCGCGGCCAATTCGGCCAACCAGCCGGGAGGCGGCCATCGGGTCGCTTCGCGGCCGATCACCGGCTCGACCAGACAGGTTCCGATCGACGGCTGCTGTTCCAGCAGGTGCTGTATCTGTTCAAGCCTGGCGCCATGGGGCAGACGGTGAACCTGGTTCTCCAGGGGCTCGGTGAAGGGAGTCCGAAAAGCCGGCCTCGAAGTACCCTGGAGGGCCCCCAGCGTTGTGCCGTGGTAGGCCGGCGTGAAGGAGAGGATTCCGGGACGACCGCTGTAGAGAAGGCCCGTCTTGAGCGCGATCTCCACCGCGTCGGCTCCCGAGGCGGCGAAGTAGACGCGGGGCTCTTGAAGAGGCGCCAGGGAACCCAGGCGCTCACTCAGTTCAAGGCGGGCCGGATGCGCGTAGACGTCGCCGAGCCCGTGGAGCAGGCGCCCCGCCTGCCGCTTGACCGCCGACACGACGGCCGGATGCCGGTGACCAACTGCCGCGACCCCGAAGCCTGCCGTCAGGTCGAGATAGCGATTGCCGTCGATATCGAGCACATTGCTGCCAAGCGCCTCCTCCCACAGCATCGCCGTGGCCCCGCCGATCAGGGTGTTGATCCCAGGCGCCTCGGCCGCGTCCAGCCGTTCGGCTGCCTTGCGCGCACGTGGCCCCGGAGGCCGCGTCCGCATTCGCGGAAGCTGATCGCCGCGGTCGGGTCGGTGTGAACCAGGAGAGACCATACAGACCGTCGAAGGCTAGCGTCCCTTCCCCGTTCCCTTTGCCGGAAGCCTGACCCGCTAACCGCTGTCTGGCCCGTCCTCAACCCGGCGCCGTTCTCCGGCCCGTCAGCCCGTCAGAAGATCCGGATGCCGGCCAGAACCCGGGTGGCGCGACCCGCGACACCCGTGAACCAGTCCGTGCGCCCGTCATCGGGCGCACGGATGGCAGGCCGGCGCACCCAGTGAGATAAGTCGGTGCCTTGCCTCAGGGTCGTCCGGCCTGCACCGCCGTCCAGCCCAGTCGGGTCCGGCGGGGTCAGCTCCCAGGTGCCTCTGAACGAGCGACGCCCGACGACATGGCACCAACCACCGACCAACCGGAGCGAGTGAAGCGGAGTGAGCGCCACCCCCTCCCATCTCCTCTCGAGCGCTCACGCCACCTGGGAGCTGACCCCGCCGGACCCAAGACGGGCGGGTGCGTCCTCCGCCCTCCGCCACGCGGGTGCGTCCTCCGCCGTCCGCCACGCGGGCGCGTCCGACGCCAGCCGGATGCCAGGCTACAGGGAGCGGCGGCCGGCCAGCGACCGGGCCAGGGTGACCTGGTCGGCGTAGTCGATGTCGCCGCCGACGGGGAGGCCGAAGGCGAGCCGGGTGACGCGTACGCCGCGTTTGCCCAGGAGGCCGGCGAGGTAGAGAGCGGTGGCTTCGCCCTCGACGTTCGGGTTCATCGCGAGAATCGCCTCCTCGACGCCGTCGAGCCGGTCGAGGAGGGAGGCGACGGTCAGTTCGTCGGGCCCGACGCCGCGTTGGGGCGAGAGGGAGCCGAGCAGGGCGTGGTAGATGCCCTGAAACTCACCGGTGCGCTCGATCGGTTCGATGTTGAACGGCTCCTCGACGACGCATAGCTTGGACTGGTCGCGCTCCGGGTCGCTGCAGATCGAACAGGGATCCACCGCGGTGATCTGATGGCAGGTGGAGCAGTGGATCATGCGGTCCTTGACGTCGATGACCGCCTTGGCAAGCGCTTCCGCCCGTGTCCGGTCGACACGGAGAAGGTGGTGGGCCAGTCGCCGGGCGGTCTTCGGGCCGATGCCCGGCAGGCGCGAGAGTTCCTCTACCAGGCTGGAAAGAGGATCTGCCGCCATCAGGTCAGACCGGGGATCCCGGCGGCCATGCCGCCGAGGCGTTGGCCGACGTACTCGTTGACCTTGCGTCCGGCTTCGTTCACGGCGGCCTGCACGAGGTCCTGGACCATGTCCGCATCCTCGGGGTCGAGCATTTCGGGATCGATGCGAACGGCGAGCACCTCCTTTTCGCCGTTCATGCGCACTTCGACCATTCCGCCGCCGACGCTGGCGGTGAACTCGGCCGTGGCCAGATCACGCTGCATCTGCTGCTGCATTTCCTGGGCCTGTCGCATCAGCTTCTGAATGTTCATCGCGGTTGTTCCTGTCGGGGGTTGAGCTCGAGAGCAGTCAGTGGGTTCGGGGCCTGACGTCGACCACGCGGCCGCCGAAGATATCGAGCACGGCGCGCACGGTCGGATCCTTTTCGGCGGCGGTGCGGCCTTCGGCGCCCGGCGGGGGCGTGCGGCTGGCTGGCGGCCGCGCTGGCTGGCCGGCGGGCGCGTTTCTCCGCGCCGGCGCCGGCGTGGAGGCTGCGGGGCCGGCCGCGGGCTCGGAGTCGCCTTCTGGCGGCCGCGGCGCGGCGGGGGTCGTCTTCCAGGCGGCCTCGGGCCCCAGGACCGCGCGTGCGGCGGCCTTCAGTTGGCTGGCCTTCGCCTCATCGCGTAGCGCGTCATCGAGCGCCGGCACGGCCGTGACGACGAGCGTACTGCCCTGAACGGCGAAGTGGGCCTTGTGGAAGTCGAGCAGGCCGGCCAGCGAAGCATGGTTCGAAGCGAGAAATCGTCTGATCTCGTCCGCCGCATCCGACCCGACGCCGGGGCCGGCCGGTGCGGAGGACGTGCGCTCTGGTGGCGGTGCGCCGGCGTTGGGAGGGTTCGGCAGAGCGGCTCCAAGCTGCTCGATCCGCACCAGCCGCGGCAGTTCGGCCGCGCGGAGCAGGGCGACCTCGAGTGCGAGGCCGGGGGCGTCGGCGCGCCTCACGACGGTCTCGCTGCTGAGCAACAGGTGCAGGAGCCGAAGCAGGTTCTCGTAGCCCGCGCCGGACGCGACCCGCTCGAGTTCGGTCGCGGCCTCGGCGGGCAGGTCGAGTTGCTCGGGGTCGAGACCCTGCGCCAGATGCAGGGCGCTGCGCAGGAATCCGAGGAAGTGGGTGAACACCTGCCGCGGGTCGGTTCCGTCGTCCTCGATCGACCGGATCGTCCGGGAGACGCGCGCGCCCTCGCCGGCGAGGATGGCCTCGAGGAGACTGGACAGCAGCTCGGCGTCGATTCCCCCGAGCAGCCTGCCGACATCCTCGTCGGCAAGCTTGCCGCCGCCGAAGGTGGCGAGTTGATCGAGCAAGGCCACCGCGTCGCGCATGCTGCCTTCCGAAGCGCGCGCGATCAGGCGAAGGGTTGCCCGGCTGGCCTCGATCTCCTCCTCCTCGCAGATCCTCGTCAGGTGGGCAACCATCGGGTTGGCGGGCACGCGGCGGAAGTGGAACTCCTGGCAGCGGGACAGGATCGTCGCCGGCACGATCTCGATTTCGGTGGTCGCGAAGACGAAGGTGAGATGGGCGGGCGGCTCCTCGACGATCTTGAGCAGGGCGTCGAAGGCCTGCCTGGAGAGCCGGTGGATCTCGTCGAGCACGACGACCTTGTAGCGGTCCCGGGCGGGGCCGTACTTGAGGCTCTCGGTGAGATCGCGAACCTGTTCGACCTTGGAGTAGGTGGCGGCGTCGATCTCGAGCACGTCGAGGTCTCCGCCCTGTCTGATTTCCCGGCAGACGAGGCACTTGTCGCAGGGGTCGGCGACCGGTCCGGTGGTGGAACCGTCTTCTCCGACGCAGTTCAGGGCCTTCGCGAGGATGCGCGCGGCGGTCGTCTTGCCGACGCCACGGATGCCGGAGAACAGGTAGGCCTGGGCGATTCGCCCCTCGCGCAGCGCGTTCCCCAGGGCGGTCACGATCGCCTCCTGCCCGACCAGCTCGGCGAACGTCTGGGGGCGCCACTTGCGCGCCAGCGCCTGGTACGCCATGGCCTACCTGCCAGCCCGCAGGAGGAGTCGCGCGACGGATCGCGCCGGCGCCGGAACCGCGTCGGTCGATCTTGACGGCCTCATCGCCGACCGGGACAGAGAAGTCACTGAAGGGTTCCGGCTGAACTGCGCCCTCGAAACGAACACCCTATCGCTGCTCCCTTCCGGGCCTGACGAGGTTCGGGGCCGGTCGATACACAGGGCCCGAACCCTTCGGTCACTTCTCGACCCGCGCCACGGCGTGGAGGCGAGGATCGGGATGGATGGTAGCAGCCCGCGCCGGTTGATCGGCGCGGGAGGGGACGGCTGTTACGGTAGCTTGCCGAGTGGACGCTGGCGCCAGATTGGACGATCGAACGGCCATGGAGTCGGCCCTCGACGAGGCCCGTCTCGCGGCAGCCGCCGGAGAGGTCCCGGTGGGCGCCGTTGTCGTGCGGGATGAGGAGGTCGTCGGTCGGGGCCACAACCGCAGGGAGTCCTGGGGCGATCCGATGGCGCATGCCGAGATGATCGCGCTCGCCCAGGCTGCCGCGCGGCAGCAGGACTGGCGGCTGGAGGGTTGCTCGGTGTACGTCACCCTGGAGCCCTGCGCCATGTGCGCCGGCGCCATGGTCAACGCCCGAATCGACCGGCTCGTATTCGGGGCGCGGGATCCGAAGGGTGGCTACTGCGGCTCGGTCGGGGATCTCGTCCGTGAACCGAGACTGAATCACCAAATCACGGTATGCTCCGGCGTCCTGGCGGAGGAGAGCTCAGAATTGTTGCGCTCGTTCTTCCGGCGTCTACGGTCGAGCGGGCGATCGAATTTGTAGGGAGAGGTGACCGAGTGGTCGAAGGTGCATGCCTGGAAAGCATGTGTAGGGGCAACTCTACCGTGGGTTCGAATCCCACCCTCTCCGCCATTCCGGGGCAGGAGAAGGCGGAACACGCCGGGGAGGCGACGAACGAGGAGAGGTGCCAGAGTGGTCGAATGGGGCGGTCTCGAAAACCGTTGACCGTGCAAGCGGTCCGTGGGTTCGAATCCCACCCTCTCCGCCAACCATCGGACGAGACCGGGCGGTCTCACGAGAACCCCTATGACCGTGCAAGCGGTCCGTGGGTTCGAATCCCACCCTCTCCGCCATTGCTCCACCGACCCGCACCCTAGGAAGGAAAGAACGTGAAGAGGACATACCAGCCGAACAACCGGCGTCGCAAGAAGAAGCATGGTTTCCGCTCCCGGATGCGGACGCGGCATGGGCGGGCGATTCTCTCCCGCCGGCGCCGCAAGGGCCGCAAGCGCCTGACGGTCTGACGTTGGGCCGATCGAGCAGCACGCGATGCGACCCCGATGTCGCACCGGCAGTCGAGCGCATCCGGTCGAGCCGCGACTATCGCAGGGTCTATCGCCGGGGCCTTCGTCTGCACGGCGACATCGCGGTGTTCCACGTGCGGGCGAATGACGTCGGCCATCCGCGGCTCGGGCTTACGGCCAGCCGGCGGGTGGGCGGTGCCGTGGTGCGCAACCGGCTGCGCCGGCGGGTGCGCGAGCACTACCGCCAGCAGGTCAGCCGGGATCTGCTGCCCGCGGTGGACGTGGTGGTCCATCTGAAGACCGCCGCGGCCGCGACCGACCGTAGCCGTTTCTACAGCGAGTTGAATCGTCTGTTTCGCGCGGTAGCCCGGCGCAAGGCCGGTCGCTCCCGCCGCAGGTCGCGGCGATGAACCTCCCCGTCCGGGCCGCCGTCGCGCTGCTGCGCGGGTACAAGCGGTGGTTGTCGCCACTGCTGCCGCGCGCTTGCCGGTTCAGCCCTACCTGCTCGGAGTACGGGCAGATCGCTCTGCGGAGCCACGGCCTGTTGGCGGGGAGTTGGCTCACGGTCCGCCGCGTTTTGCGCTGCCAGCCGCTCGGCCGCGGAGGCATCGAT
>JAGWAG010000040.1:6775-19390 GCA_021296535.1 Acidobacteriota bacterium
CCGGTGGAGCAGTCGCCGGTTGCAATCCGCGAAACCGGGCAGGCGGTCGACGGCGAAGCCTCGGCTCAGCCGATTTCGGCACCCCCGGTTTCGAGTGGAGGGACGGCGCCGACTCCTTCGCCGCCCGCGGTGGTGGCAAGGGCAGAGGCCGCCGCCGAGCAGCGCGTGGTGTTGGAGTCGGGCAACGCGACGCTCGAGTTCACGAACCGCGGCGCCCAGTTGCTGTCCTTCGAGCTGCGCCGGCCGAACGGCGGCGAGCCGGTGGAGCTGGTGCGGAGGCGCGAGGCCGGCCAGCCCTATCCGTTCGGCTTCCAGGGCTCGCAGCGCGGTTCGGCGCTGAACGACGCGCTGTTCGTCGTCGAACGCACGTCCGAAGATGGCGACACGCGGCTCAGCTTCCGCTACAGCGGTGACCTGGGTGTAGCGACAAAGACGTTCCACATTCCGAAAAACACAGTTCAGACCGGGGGTCTGACCTTCCGGTACCAGATCGAGTCGCCCGGCGATTCCTGGGGGTTGGTGTTGGGTCCGGGAATCCGGAATCCGACCGTGGACGAGCTGGAGAGCCGACTCTCGAGCCAGCAGCGACGCGCGGCGACCTGGTTCGCGGATGGCGACCTGGAGTCGCTGGAGCCTCGCAAGGCGGAAGATCCGTTCGATCTGGCAGGCAATCCCCGCTGGGTTTCGCTCGAGGACCGGTACTTCATCACTGCGGTGATCCCGGCTGGCGCCCGGGGAACCGTTCAGGCGCGGCCGGTCGCGAACCTGGAGGAGATCGACGGCAACCTGGGCGGCTTCGTCATGTTCGAGGCCGCGGACGCTGCCACAGCGGGCCTGACAAGAGACCTGATGCTGGTTCTGCGCTCGTCGGGCGGCGAACTCGCGGGACGGGCGTACTTCGGGGACAAACAGTACGACGCCCTGAAGACGATGGGCGTGCAACTGGAGAAGACCGTGCGATACGGCTTCTTCGGTGTCATCTCGCGCCCGTTGCAGTTCGGTTTACGCTGGATTTACGACAACGTGGTCGCGAACTACGGGTGGAGCATCGTGTTGATGACCGTGGTCATCCGCCTGGTGCTGTTCCCGCTGACCCACAAAAGCCAGGTGTCCATGCAGCGGATCCAGAAGCTGAATCCGCGCATGGAGGCGATCCGCGCGAAGTACCGGCCCAAGCTCAAGGACGGGAAGGGCCGCCCGCGGATGGACATGCAGCGCAAGATGAACGAGGAGATCCAGGCTCTGTTTCGCGAGGAGGGCGTGAATCCCGCCAGCGGTTGCCTGCCGATCCTGTTCCAGATGCCGGTGTTCTTCGGGTTCTTCCGGCTCCTGAGTGAGGCGGTGGAGCTGTGGGACGCGTCGTGGCTCGGATGGATCAACAACCTGGCGCTGCCGGATCCCATCTACGTGCTGCCCCTGGTCATGGGCGCCTCGCAGTTCCTCCAGCAGCGGATGCTGCCGCCGCCCGCGAACAAGACCCAGAAGCTGATCATCAACACGATGCCGATCTGGTTCACGATTTTCTCGTTCAGCTTCCCGAGCGGACTGGTCCTCTACTGGCTGACGAACAATCTGCTGGGAATCGTGCAGACCGGGGTCTACAACAAGCTGAAGAAGGCGGGCTACCTGGGCGGCGAAGTGGCGGCGCAGGCGGCCGAAACCAAGAAGTGAGGCAGGACGGGAGTTGATGAACGCAACTACGAACAGCGTGTTCTTTTCGGGCGAAACGGAGGCTCGGGCCGTGTTGGCGGCCGCGAATCACTTTGGTGTGCCGCCTGATCAGGTGGTGTTTGATCGGGTGGAGAAGCGACACGGCTTCGTGAAGCGCCGTCGCGTCGTGATCCGGGTCGATCCGGAACAGGTCGCAACGGGCGCCGGGGAGGAGGCCGAGGCCGAAACCCGGCAGGAGGCGGCGGTCGAGGAATCCCCCGCGGGGGCTGCACCCTCGGCTTCCGAAGACACGACGCCCGGCCTCGAGGAGGAGACACCCGGCCTCGAGGAGGAGTCGCCCGGCCTCGAGGAGGAGTCGCCGGTGGAGGTTTCCGCGACGGACGAGGGATCGGATCAACCAGACCCGGACGCGGAGGAGATCCTGGAGATCGCCCGGAGCGCCTTTCGGCAACTGCTCGAGTTGGCCGACCTCGAGGTCTCTGCGGACATGGTCCTCGCCGACGGGCGGCTGGAAGTCGAGATCGAGGGAGTGGACCAGGAGTTGTTGGTCGAGGACGAGGGTCAGGTTCTCCTCGCGCTCCAGCATCTTCTGCCGCGGGTGATGTACGGGAGGTTGGGCCGCATCGTGCCGTGCCACCTTGACAGCGGCGGCTATCAGCAGCGGAAGGAAGAGCGCCTGAGAGGTCTCGCGCGCCGCGTGGCCGAGGAGGTCGTTTCCCGCGGCGGTACGCGCACTCTGCGGCCGATGAACCCGGCCGACCGCCGCATCGTCCACATCACTCTCGCCGACGACCCCGACGTGGAGACGGAAAGCCACGGCAACGGCTACTTCAAACGCGTCAACATCAGCAGCGTCTAGCTTTGCCGTCTCCCGCGGAGGTCGTGGGGTGTGCGTCGCGGGCTGGGGTCGCCGGGGTCACCCGCCAGCTTGTGGGACCGGAGGGGAGAGGGTCCCAAGGGCGGCGCCATCCGTGCGCCCGCTGACGGGCGCACGGACTGGTTCGCGGGTGGCGCGGATCGCGCCACCCGGGTTCGCGCATTCTTGGTGAGTGAAGGGATAGCGCTCGCTGCGGTCGGCTGCGCTCCGGTTCGTCGGTGCTTTATCAGGGGGCGTCGGCCGTCGCTTGCCGACAGCCCCCTGGGACCCTCTCCCCTCCGGTCCCGTAGCTGGCTGGAGGGCGTTGCTTGGCTGCCGGCGTTCCAGGGACACACCCCACGACCTCCGCGGGAGACTAGGGTCGTCGACCGTCGGGCGCACCCGGCCCTGCTTCAGAGGGAAAGGGGCGCGCACCGTTTTCGTCGTTGAGCGAGCGAGCTTGTTGGCAGCGGACTGGCTGGAGCTTTGGTGAGCCAGCAGAGGAGAGCGTTGGCCCGGGGCTTTGAAGGGTAGCCTTCGCGGGCGACAGGAGGGAGACGGCGGGGCGTTGGTCAGACGAGGGATTCGGGCGAAGGAGTTGGCGGGTTGCTGGCCCCGGAGGGCGGGGCAGACTGTGTTTCACGTGAAACAGTGGCACTGTCGGGTGGTGAGCGTCTTGAGGTGTTTCACGTGAAACATGCGGATCTGTTTCGCCGGGAGTTTGGTGGCGAGCTGGCGTCGGAGGCGATTGACCGGCTGGTGCGGCATGCCGAGCTCCTGGAGCGGTGGAACCGGGTGGTTCGCCTTGTCGGGGAGGCGGGGCCGAAGGACTGGGTCCGGCGTCACTACGCGGAGTCGGCGGCGGCTCGGAGGTTCTGGCGGGCCTCGGAACATGCGGAGAACGGTGAGCCCCGCCTTCTCGATGTCGGTAGCGGCGCGGGGTTTCCCGGTCTCGTGCTGGCGGCGCTTCATCCCGAGCGGCCGGTGACCCTGGTGGAGGCCCGGGAACGGAAGGCGGCCTTCCTCGCCGAGGCGGCGCGTGAGCTTGATCTTCCTCGCGTGCGGGTCCTTCGGGACCGGTTTGACGCCGAACTCGCGGCGGGGCTCGCGGGGGCGGTAGAGTGCGCGACGATTCGAGGTCTTCGGCTTCCGGAGGCCACGATGACGCGCCTGGTCCAGGCTCTGCCCGGTGATGGGCGCCTCGTTGTCTGGGTGGGCCGGCAGCTCGGGTCCGGCCTGGTGGAGACCTGTGCCGTGGAAGAAGAGATGAGTCTGCCCAACAGCCAGCACCGGCGGATTCTGTGCCTGCGGCCCTTGCGTCGTGGCTGATCTTCTCGCGGTAGCCAACCAGAAGGGTGGCGTGGGCAAGACGACGTCGGCGATCAACCTGGCGGCGGCATTCGGTGCCCTGGAGCGGCGAGTGCTCCTGGTGGACAGCGACCCGCAGGGGAACGCGAGCCGCGGTCTCGGCTGGTCGGGCCGACCGCCGACCCTGTTCGAGGTGCTCTCGGGCGAGGCCGAAGCCGCGGACGTGATCGTTCCGAGTGGGTTTCCCTTCGTCGACCTGCTGCCGGCGAACCGCGACCTGGTGGGAGCGGAACTCGGTTTGCAGCGCGACCGCGACTGGATACGGCGGCTTGGGTCGTCGCTCGGGAGTCTCGGCCACGAGTACGAACGCATCTTCGTGGATTGTCCACCAGCGCTGGGCCGGCTGACCCTGAACGCTCTCCATGCCGCGGACGCGGTCGTCGTGCCTCTGCAGTGCGAGTACTTCGCGCTCGAAGGCATCAGCGAACTGATGGCGACCGTTCAGCGAGTGCGGGAACTGGGTCGGCCGGACCTGGCGATCGCGGGTGTGATTCTCACGATGTACGACGATCGGACAAACCTGTCCCGGGACGTCGCCCGGGAGGTGCGCAAGCACTTCGGATCGATCGTCTGCGATACGATCGTTCCACGCAACGTCCGCTTGGCCGAGGCGCCAAGTCACGGAATGCCGGTTCTCCAATACGACATCAAGAGCAAGGGTGCCCAGGCCTATCTGGCTCTGGCGCAGGAACTTGCGACTCGCCGCCCGTGATCGCGCCGTCGGAGTCGCATGAGTAGCAGACGGCGGGGCCTCGGCCGGGGACTGGATGAGTTGTTCGCCGACAGCGGCGCCCGTTCTCCTGTCTCGCCGCGCCCGGAACGCGAGTTGCCGGTGGCGCAGCTCGAGCCGAACAGCCGGCAGCCCCGTGATCGCTTCGACGACGAGGAGTTGGCCGAACTGGCGAGTTCGATCGGGCAGCTCGGCGTGCTGCAGCCTCTCGTCGTCACCGGAGAGGCGGATTCCGGAGGCCGGTATCGCATCGTCGCCGGCGAGCGTCGCTGGCGGGCCGCGCGGAAGGCGGGGCTGGAGACGGTGCCGGTCGTCTTTCGGGACGTGGACGACGAGCGGGAACTGCTGGAGCTGGCTCTGGTGGAGAACCTCCAGCGCTCCGATCTGAACCCGCTGGAAGAGGCGGAGGCCTTTCGGTCGCTCGGCGACGAGTTCGGCCTCTCGCAGCAGGAAGTCGCTCGTCGCGTGGGCCGCAGCAGGACTGCCGTGGCGAATGCCCTTCGGCTGCTTCGCTTGCCTGACCGGGTGCAGGAGCAGTTGCGATCGGGAGCGCTGACTCCCGGACAGGCTCGTCCCTTGCTGGCGCTCGGCGACGAACGGAGTCAGGTCGAACTCGGCGCCCGCGCTGAGCGCGAGTCCCTCAGTGCGCGCGAACTGGAGCGCATCGCGGCCAGCGGGCGGCGAAAGACCGCCACAAGGCGCCGAAAGGCTGCTCCGGAGAGCGATCCGCACACCGCGGATGCAGTTGAGCGGTTAACGCGTAGACTGCAGACTCGAGTCGAAATCCAGCGTCGCCGCCAGGGGGGTGGCGTCCTGAAGATCCACTTCCACTCCGAACCGGAGTTGATCCGCATCTACGAGCGGCTTTCGGCGGAGTGATCACTGCGAATCGGAGCAATGCCAGTATGTCGAAGATCCTCAAGAACAGCTCTCCAGGCGACCTGAACGGTTTTCTCGATGCCGGCTGCGAGGTCCGGGGAGATCTCCGATTCGAGACCACGTTCCGGGTGCACGGTCGCTTCAGCGGCACGGTGGAATCCGAAGGCGAGCTGATCGTCGGAGAAGGGGGCGTGGTCGAAGGCGTCGTCAAGGTAGGCGAACTCAGCGTCTCCGGCCGGCTCGAAGGGCAGGTCGACGCCTCGAAGCGGATAGAGATCGGCGCGAAGGGTCACGTCGAGGGGGAGATTTCCTCGCCGGTGCTCGTTATCGCGAGTGGGGCATTCTTCCAGGGCCAGTGCAACATGACTCCTGCCGAGAAGGCTCGTCCCGGCAAGCCCTCCATCGTGGGCGGCGGTAAGCCGGCGTCGGAGGCAGAGGGCTCCGATCCGGCTCTCCAGCGGTTCGCGTTTCCCGACCCCTCGACCGATTCAGCGGCCGCCGACCGAGCCGCCGGGTCGAAGTAGCCGGGCCGTCATAGGCTGGCTCACCGCTGGCGTTGATCGCGCCACCCAGGTCCCTGGGCGGCGCCGGCGGCCGTCTCGTAGGACGGGACGAAGGCGATCGGCCGTCGAGCCAGCGTCGACGGTTCGAAGGCCTCGGTGATCACCCGGCCGTCGATGTCGAGCGCGGTCGGCAGGTTCAGTGCGTAAAGCAGGGTCGGCGCAACGTCCTGGATTCCGAGGCGGGTCAGCAGGAGGTCCTCGTTGATTCCCTGCCCTCGTAGCAGGAGCAGCCCGTCCGGCGTGTTCTGCGAGACGCCTGCTCCGCCGGGCGCCTTGCCCCGCAGGCCGAACAGGCTGCGCAGCGGCCCGGACCGCCTCCAGCCGTAGGCGCTGACGACCGCCAGCGTCCTGGGTGGGGGCAACACTTCCCAAGCTTCGGCCAAAAGGCCGTCCACGAACGCGTAGTAGGCGGACAGCCAGCGCGCCTGGTCGACTCGAGCCTGCTCCTGGTCGCCGTCGAACTGGACCGCCTCATAGGAGTCGTAGTACAGGTGCGACACTGCGGCGAGGCCGTCCATCACCGCGAACAGGACGAGCCCCGAATCGTCTTCGCGCGACCTGGACCGCAGGATCTCCATCAACCGGGCCTGGGTGTCCAGATCGCGGAGCGCCGCGGTATAGAGCGCGGATGGCGGTCCGTCTCCGAGCCGCGCGAGTCGCTCATCCTCCATCGCCGAACCGAGGGCCGCGGCCCGGGCACCGGCCGATTCCGTGAGGCCGACGCCGAAGTCGAGTGCGAACACGTCGATACCGAACCCCGCCGCGATCTGCCAGAGGGAAGGAGCGGAAGGCAGGGCCGCCGGGCCGCCCTCGGTCATGCCGCGGTCGCCCCAGACGCCGAAGCCGATCGCGCGGGGCGCCAGGTGGAAGCGCTCGCCGCGAAGCGACGGCGTGCCGTGCGTCTCCTCGGAGACGACGCCGTGCCGGAAGGGGTACTTGCCCGTGACCACCGTCGTCCAGAGAGGCAGACGGCTCGCGGGTTCGATCGATTCGGCGCGGCCGTAGCTGCCGCTTCGCATGGTCTGTGAGAAGAACGGGAGCAGCCCCTGCTCGGAGAGAGGAAGGATCGCGTCGAGCGAGGCGCCGTCCACGCCGACGATCAGAAGATTCGGCGGTGGCGTTGACTCGATCGCGGCCGCTCGAGGCTTCCGCTGCGGCGGCGGCTCGAAGGCCTCGCGCCGCTCGAACACCGAGTACACGGTGAGCACCGCCAAGCTGGCGATCCCGAACCGGCTGCGAGCGCCGTAGGGCTTCTGCCGGCGGTAGCTGTGGAGGAAGGCCGTGTAGAGCGTGACCGCCGCCGCCAGAACAAGCCACAGACCGGCCTTGACGAGGCGATCGTGGATCCCCGGTGGCAGG
The DNA here is from genome assembly GCA_021296535.1 of Acidobacteriota bacterium. Lineage (GTDB taxonomy): Bacteria > Acidobacteriota > Thermoanaerobaculia > Multivoradales > Multivoraceae > Multivorans. The sequence continues at coordinate 14,202 of JAGWAG010000040.1, forward strand.
AAGTGATCGTAGAAGGCCGCATGCGCCAGGTCGAGGCCGGCCGCGGCGACGAACACGCCGGCCAGGCACCACGGCAGAAGCCGCCTGGCTCGCTCGGGCGCCCGCCACGAGAAGGGGATGAACAGGGCCATCGTGGTGAGTGCCCCGAGGACTCCGTAGTAGGCGCTGGTCCGGAAGACCGGTCCTGGTTGAAACGGCAGGTGGGGGTTGAGGAAGAACAGGAGTCCGGTCACGTGGATCCCGGCCAGGAGCCCGGGTATCCCGCAAGCAGCGCAACTCAGCAGCCGTTCCCTGTTCACCTGGGCAACTCTACCGGGGGACGGGGGGCCGCCGCCTTCGACCGGAACGCGCAGGGAGTGCTACCCTCGCCTGCGCCATGGCGGCGCTGGACTCGAGGGGAAAAGTACTCGAGGTCCGCGCGTTGCCCCTTCAGCACTTCCTGCTTCGGATCCGGGTGGCCGGGATGGAGCCTGCCGCGCCCGGACAGTTCGTCATGGTGGCCGGCGCCAACCAGGTGGAGCCTTACCTGAGGCGGGCCTTTTCGGTCTACGACCAGGAGCCGGCCGGAACCGGCGCCCTGACCATCTCGCTTCTCGGCAAGGTGATCGGCCGGGGAACGGCGGCGCTGGCGGCCTGTCTCCCGGGCCAGGACGTCCCCGTTCTCGGCCCCTTGGGGAGGGGGTTCCACAGTATGGGAGCCAACGGGCCGCGCGGCGGCCGCGCCGCCGTGGTGGCCGGGGGCATAGGATCGGCGGGTCTGGGATTGCTGGCGCAGGCCCTCGCGCGCGAGGGACGGCCCTTCGACTTCTACTACGGCGGGCGCAGCGCGGACGATCTGGTGGAGGCGGAGGAGTTCCAGCGCCTGAGCGAGAGGTCGGGCGGGCGGCTGCTCAGAACGACGGAGGACGGTACGGCGGGTGCCCGAGGATTGGTTACCGAGGCGCTTGCGGCGACCCTCGAGGCCGGCGCGGCGCAGGCGGGGAGCGCGTACGAGGCGCTCTACACCTGCGGTCCCCACGGTCTGATGGCTGCCGTGGCGCGGATTGCCGTCGAACACGGAATCGAGGGGGAAGCCGCGATGGAGACGCCGATGGGTTGCGGCTATGGCGCCTGCCTCGGCTGTGCCGTTGAGCTGGAGGAGGGCGGCTACGCCCTGTGCTGTCGGCAAGGTCCGGTATTCAATCTGAGAGAGGTGGCCTGGTGACGACGGACGCCGGCGCCCCGGTGACCGACCTGTCGACGCGGGTGGGTCCGCTGCGCCTGCAGAACCCGATCCTCACGGCGAGCGGCACGTTCGGCTACGGCCTCGAATTTGCCGAGCGGGCCGACCTGCGGCGGCTGGGCGGTCTCGTGACGAAAGGGTTGTCGCTCGAGCCTCTGGCCGGAAACCCGCCGGTGCGGATCGCCGAAACCCGGGGCGGCATGCTGAACTCGATCGGCCTGCAGAACATCGGTGTCGAGCGGTTCCTGAACGATGTCCTGCCGGGCCTGACCGGACTGCCGCCGAAGGTGATCGTCAACCTGTTCGGGTACGACCAGGACGACTACGTGCGCCTGGCGGAGCGGGTCGATCCCCACCCCGGCGTCGCCGCGGTGGAGTTGAACGTGTCCTGTCCCAACGTGAGCAAGGGCGGAATCGAGTTCGGTCACGACCCGGAGATCCTGTGCGGCCTGGTCCGGCGGGTGCGCTCCGCCACCGGCAAGCCGGTGATCGTCAAGCTGTCGCCGAACGTGACCTCGCCGGCGGCCCTGGGCCAGGCCGCGAGCGCCGGCGGCGCCGATATCCTGTCGGCGGTGAACACCTTCGTCGGCATGGCCATCGACACGAACACGCGGCGTCCGGTCCTGTCCACGGTTCGCGGCGGGCTGTCCGGGCCGGCGATCAAGCCGCTGGCTCTGCGGATCGTGTGGGACGTCGCGCGCGAGGTCGACTTGCCCGTCATCGGGATCGGCGGGGTCGAGACCGTCGACGACGTGCTGGAGTTCCTGCTGGCGGGGGCCTCGGCGGTGCAGGTCGGAACGGCGCTGTTCCGCGACCCGCGGACGGCGGAGCGGCTTGTCGACGGCTTGCGGGACCGGTTGCAGGCCGAGGGCGTGGCCTCGGTCGGCTCCTTGGTCGGGGCGGCGGCGAGGCCGCGGTGAGCGGCGCGAGACTCGAACGGGTCGCCGTCGCGCTCGACACCGACGACCGGGACACCTTCAGTCGCTGGTGTTCCCTCTTCGGCCGTCGCGTCGGGGTGCTCAAGGTGGGGCCGCGGGTCGTCCTGCGCTGGGGGCGAACGGCGGTCGAGGAGGCGGTAGGGACCGGGGCCGAAGTCTTTCTCGACTTCAAGTTTCACGACATCCCGAGTGCCGTCGCGGGCGCGGTCGGCGCGGCGAGGGAACTGGGCGTCTCCTATCTCACGGTGCACGCGGGCGGCGGCCGGCGCATGATGGAGGCTGCGGTCGAGGCGGCCGGCGACGAGGTCCGGGTGCTCGGGATCACGGTCCTCACCCATCTCGCGCCGGAAGACCTCGAGGAAATGGACCTGCCGGGTCGGGCCGCGGACCGGGTCCTGGCCTGGGCGTCGGCGGCGCAGCAGGCCGGTTGCGCCGGCGTCGTCTGCTCGCCGCTCGAACTCGCGTCCCTGCGCCGCCGACTTGGCCCGGAGCTGTTGTTGGTGAGCCCGGGGATTCGGTTCAGCGATTCCGCGGGCGACGATCAGCGCCGCGTCGCGACGCCGTCGGCAGCGCTACGGTCCGGGGCCGACCTGATGGTGATCGGGCGGCCATTGACCCGGGCCGCCGATCCGGAAGCGGCGCTGGCGGCGCTGGCGGCGGCCGGCGCCTGATCCACCGCCTGGCGCAGCCCCTGAGGCAGGTCAGCGAGGAACATGGAAGGTCCGCCGCCAGCGGACCGCCCAGCTCCCGGCTTCCGCGTCTCGCGACCAGTAGACGAGCAACGGTCGGCCGCGCACGAGTTCGGTTCCGACAGGGCCGAAGAAGCGGGAGTCGCGGGAGATGTCGCGGTTGTCGCCGAGACAGAACAGGGAGTCTTCCGGCACACGTTCGGGTCCATAGGCGTCGCGGCGCCAGAAACTCTCGTGCAGGAACTCCGACCGCGGATAGACGCGCTCGTCCGAGTGGTCGACGTAGCCGGTCTCATCGATTGGGCGGCCGTCCACCTGGAGCTTCTTCGAGTCGATTTCCACTTCGGCGCCCCCCGTCGCCACGCAGCGTTTCAACAGCTCGTGCTCCGGGTCCTCGATGCCGCGGAAGGTGAGCAGGTCGCCGGGCCGCACCTCGCGCTGAGGCACCAGCGGCCCCCAGCGACCGGCCCCGGCGCCGAAGATGAACTTGTTGATCAGGAGATGGTCGCCGACCATCATCGCCGGCTCCATCGACTCGGACGGAATGCGATAGGCCTGAACGAAGAAGGTCCGCACGAACAGGGCCAGGATGGCCGCGACGAGCAACACCTCCGCACCGTCGCGCCACATTCTGAGGCGCCCGGCGCTCAGACGAAGTCTCATCGGAGCGGTGGCGCCGCTACTCGATCACCTTGAAGGTTCGCGTCCAACGGGTCTTGGTCAGGAAACCCAGAGCCGTGTTCGCGAGCTGTTTCAGCCGGTGACCGAAGCCATGCCAGGTGCCGTCCGAGGTCTCCCCTCCGTACGACCAGTAGACCATGACTGCCCGACCCTTGACGTGGGAGATCGGCACCGGTCCCCAGTAGCGGGAGTCATGGGAGTGGTCGCGGTTGTCGCCCAGGCAGAAGAGGTGATCGTCGGGGACGAGGAGCGGCCCCCAGTTGTCGCGCCGCGCGTTGTACGACCCGAAGGGACTCGTCGGGCGGAAGAGTCTGTCGTCGGTGTTGATCGCGTAGGCGTCGTCGTCGACTTCCTGGCCGTTCAGGAAGAGCTGCTTGTCCGCCATCCGGAGCTCATCGCCGGGCAGGCCGATACAGCGCTTCACGAGGTCGATCTTCGGCGTCTCGGGCGACCGGAAGATGACGATGTCCCCTCGCTGCACCTCGCGCCCCGGCAGCAGCGCCTGTTCGAGCTTCGATGGGCGCGGCCCATAGATGTAGCGGTTCACGAACAGGTGGTCGCCCACCAGCAGCGTCTCCTCCATCGAGCCGCTCGGGATGTAGAAGGTTTTCAGGACGAAGTTGTTCGTGAAGCCCAGGAACACCGCCGCGACGATCAGGGCCTCGACGTACTCGCGGACCACGGAGGAGCGCCGCCCGCCCGCGGATTCCGGAGCCTTCTTCTCGGCGCTCGTCATCGGCTGGCTAATCTACACGAGCGGGCCCCTCGGCAAGGCCGCCGCGGAGGCGCATCGGCGGCCCTTCGCGAGTCAACGATCCTGGAATCGGTCCAGCATTTCTGACAGCAGCCCTGTCCGCCGGTTCTCTCGCCTGCAGTGAGACTTGCGGCGCGGAACCTGTAGAACGGCTCAAGGTCTCTTGACGGAACGGCCTCCTTGCCTTCTTCTGGACTCGCCGCAATCTATTGATTTACAAAGAACTTGCGAGCGTTCCTTCGGATTGGCCGGGAACTTGAAACAAGCGGCGGCATCTAGCCATCCAGGAGCCAGGAGGTGTCCACGGAACAAGCAGGGAACCAAGTTGGCAAGGGATCAGGGGGGCGCTTCGGCGTCCCCCTGAAATTCTCGATCCCTGCTCCAGGATGGACGTTTGACGAACACGAGAACCCCTAACGGGATGAACGGAGATGAAGATGACAAGAAGTAAGAAGACGGTGTTGGCGGTAGTGCTCATCCTTGGCATGCTGGGCGCACTACCTGCCGTAGCGGCAGAAGGCGTAGTCAACATCAACACGGCGGATGCTGCCGCGCTCTCCCTCCTGCCGGGGGTGGGACCTTCCACGGCAGGGCGGATCGTGGAGTTTCGCACCGAGAACGGCAACTTCGAGGCGGCCGCGGACCTGATGCTCGTCCGCGGTATCGGCGAACGCTCATTCGAGCGCATGCGCTCGTACGTTGCGATCGAAGGCGACACGACGTTGACGGAGAAGGTGCGTATCCCCAGGGAGCGAACCGAGTCGCCAGGGTCGGATGGCCCCACCGACGGCCCGTGATCCGCGCGGAGTCGTAGAACTCGACGGCATGGAGGCGGGCGGGTTTGGCCCGCCTCCATGTTTCCGCCGGGGCTGCCGGAGGGCGAAGCGCAAGGGTGGCTTCACTCT
>JAGWAG010000041.1:0-27956 GCA_021296535.1 Acidobacteriota bacterium
GCCGGTAGGTCGGCCCGAGCCGGAACGGACCCGCCTCTTCCCCGCTGCTGGAAGGCGAGTTCAGCGAGCTCGCGGTGAGTTCCAGGAGCGGATAGTCGAGCGCCTCGTCGTGGCGGTAGATGCCTGCCCGGTGACGGTCTCCGGAGACGATCACGACGCCGTTGGCCTCCGTCTCGCGGAGCAGACCGTAGAGGCGCTCGCGCTCGGCCGGAAGATGCCGCCAGGCCTCGAAGCCGTGACCGTCGGCGATGACCTGAATCGACGACGCGAGAATGCGCAGATCCGCCTCCTCCTCGAGCACGCCGCGAAGCCAGGCCCACTGCTCCTCGCCCAGCATCGTCTTCGCCGGGTCCGGATCCGGCACGTAGCGCTCCTTGCCCGGCACGCCACGCTCGTCCGTGGGCCGCAAAGCGGATCGGAAGTACCGGGTGTCGAGCAGAATGAGCTGCACCCGCTGTCCCGGCGGACCGTAGGTCACCGCATCGTAGACGCCCGGCCGGGATGCCCGCGCCGAGTCCGCCGGTACGTCCCAGAAGTCCTCGAAGATGCGCTGTGCCTCCTCGCGCCCGAAGAAGTCGGCGCCGCCGTCGTTCAGGCCGTAGTCGTGATCGTCCCAGGTCGCGGCCAGCGGCACCGCCTCGCGCAGCCGGCTGAACCCGTCGGCGGCGGCCTGCATCGCGTACGCATCGCTCAGCTCGCGCAGGTCCTCCGACTCGACATCGCCGTAGACGTTGTCGCCAAGGAACACGAAGAGGTCGAAGTCGTCGCCGAGGACGGCGTCGAAGATCGGCTGCGGCAGGTCCTGCTTCAGACAGGAACCGACACCGATACGCACCAACGCCGGCTCGGCCGGAGCAGCCGGGGGCTGTTCTTCCGCCGCGCCGCACGCCAGAGCCAGCAGCGCGGCCGCCAGCAGCGCTTCAATCCGCGGCTTCACGGCACACACTCTCGATCGTGAACTGCGACGGGTCGGGCAGCTTCCCCGCGACGACCATCTCCTCGATCAGCTTCTCCGTCTCCGTGACCCGGTCCCTCTCCGCGTAGGCCTCGCGCATCGCCCTCACCTGTGGATGTTCAAGCATTCGACAGTATCTCAGCATCCGCTGCCTCACCTTCGGCCACTTCCGCCGTATGTAGATGTTCGGCTGGTAGGACTCGTCCCATTCGGGCGTCACGTAGTCGCGCAGATCGAACGGCCGGCGAAGCCGCCACACGCCTTCGTCGTAGACGATGTTCGGGTCGTCGCCCGCGCACAGGTGCTCATAGAACCACATCCCCTCGTAGTTCGCCTCCAGGTCGGCCAGGGACAGGACGCCCGAGACGGCCCGGCCGAGAATCGTGATCTCGTGGCCCAAGCCGCGACGAACCGCCCGATCCTCCGCCTCGGCGAGCGGCACACCCCGGGAGCGGGCCTTGCGGTACCAGCGGTGGTAGTACCAGGCGGTTCCCAACAGGTGGGTCAACTTGTCCGTGCCAAGCCGCACACCGTTCACCTCCACCGTCGGACTCGGCGGCATCCACCGGCCGGTGTCGAACACCGACGATGTGCCCCCGTACAGATAATGCTGCTTGAACTCCCGCATCTCATCCGCTCCCGACGGTGACCGGCTGACCAGCGGTGAATTGACCGACCACGTCTCGAAACCGTCGAAGAACAGCATGCGATGGCGCTTGAAGAACCGGAACCGCACCTTCTGGCACGGGCGGTCCCGGCCGTCCCGGTTCAGCTCGGCAACGAGACGCTCGAGTTCCAGGTTGACGCGGGCGTTCAACACCCCGGTCATGTCCTTCAGGGGCCGGCCCCAGGCGAAGAACTGGTCCGTCTCGAGGCCCGGCGCGGCGCCGGCGCCGCCAAGTCCGAGGAACACCGCCGCGACCGCAAGGACCACGGCGAAGCGAGCCGACCGCGGCCTGGCCGAAGCCGGCATCAGAAACCCCAGCCGATCCCGGCGGTGTACACGTAGCGGTCGGCGCCCTCGTGAGCCGAGCTGATCCGCCGCAGGACGCCCAGGTTGAAGGTGATGCGGGGCAGCGCGAACTGCCCTTCGAAACCGGCCAACGTCTGCCGCGCCGGATCGAGGTCCGAGTCTCCCCAGGTACGCACGAGGACGGCCCGGGCACTCCATCCGACGTAGACGTTGTTCAGGAACGCGGAACGCGGCTTGTGCGCGCCGATCAGGCGGGCATAGCCGACGCCTAGCTGGCCGCCCGCCGAACCCGGCTCGATCTGCGCGACGAACCCGCGGTACTCGCAGAAAGTGGCGCAGTCATGGCTGGCCGGCACCCGCGCCACGACCACTCCGCCGCCAACCGAGAACTCAAGCGGGATGGAGTACCGGACCCGCGTGACGCCAAGCCAGCGGAGCGAGGTCTCGTCGACATCCGCTTGGACGCGCTCCACGAGCGACCGGGGGTCTTCTGACCGTGGCCGGGGGTCCTGCGAAGCCAGCGGCCCCGCCCAGAACCAGAGAAGAACAGCCCCCGCGGCCAAGTGCAACGAGCGAGCCCGGAAAAATCGGAAAGCAGCTTGCATCGGCGACGAACGCGGCGGGGCTGAGCCCGTTCCTTCTCTCAGCGCCGATGCTACACCCGGCAGCCCGGCTTCCGATCCAGCGGCGCACCGCCGGACCGGGCCGGAGAGGGTGCCGAAGAGGCGAGAGGCCGGTAGCTACGAGCCGCCGCCGAAACGGTAACTCATGACCGCCTTCAGCCGGCGCCCCTTCGGGTTCGCGATCAGGGAGTCGAAGGCCTGCTCGAAGAAGACGACGGGCGGGTCCTCGTCGGTCAGGTTGAGGGCCGACAGAGCGACATCGAAGCCGAGCCGCGGAAAACGCCACAGGAAGGTCAGATCGAACGTGAGCCACTCGTCGATCGGCAGCAGTTCGGGCGGCGTCCAGGCCACGTTGCTGTCCTCGTAGGACGAGATGTGGTTGGCCCAGGCGATCAGACTGTAGTCGCTCCACCGGTAGCCGAGCGAGGCCCGCGTCTTCATCTCCGGCAGCGGCGGCGCGATCGGCGTATCGCGGTTCAGCAGGCCGACGACGTCCTTGCGCTCGCGGTAGACGACGCCGTCGCGTTCGAGTTGCTTCAGCTCGTAGCTCTGCGTGTAGGTGCTGTCCAGGCCGAAGGAGAGCTCGCCTTCCCCCGCGTCGATGTGGCCGTGCAGATGGAAGTCGAAGCCCGAGGTCTCGATGCCCGGCCAGTTGATCAGGTCGATCCGCACCCTCTCGATCTCGGCGGGATCGCAGGAACCGTCCGTCACGCCGCCGGGGCAGACGACCCGGCCCATCACGGCGTCGAGCGCTGCCTGATTGCCGCCGAAGCCTTCGGCGTAGAGGCGCACGACCTCCTGCTGCGGCAGCAGGGCGATCACATCGTCGAAGTCGTAGCTCCAGTAGTCCAGCGTGACGTCGATTCCGGGCGAAGCGAAGAGCACCAGGCCCAGGTTGTACGTGAACGCCTGCTCCGGCTTCAGCGCCCGGCTGCCGAACGCGTCGACCGCCTTGTAGACGCCGACCGTGTTCAGGTACTCCAGGGTGGTGCGAATCTCCTCGTTCAGATCGTCGACCGAGGGCGCCCGGAACGTGGTCTGGACCGAGGTGCGAAACGCCAGCACATGGTTCTCGCCGGCCGAGAGCTGCCAGCGACCGGAGAACTTCGGATCGAAGCTGTCGATCTCGTCGTGGAGTTCGTAGTTCGCGGCAAACTGCATGTCGCCCCGGAGCGCGTTGAGGGACAGTTCGCCGAACGCCCGGTGGACCGCCTGCGAGTCGCCGTACGGGTAGTACCCCGAGGTGAAGGTGAACGCGCCGGCACGCGCCCCGGTCTGCCTGCCGGTGACCGGGTCGACGCACGACCGGTCGCCCGGCAGCACGCACGGGTTCAGCTCGTAGTTGCCGACCGCGTTCGGGATGGCGCTCACGTCCACGCGCCGGTACTGGTAGCCGAACGCGTAGTCGAGCTTCCGGGGCAGCCAGTTGCCGGAGAGCGTGGCCTCGGCGACCAGGAGTTCCGCCTCGTTGTCGACGTTCACCTGCTCGTTGATCCAGTCGAGCAGGACGGGGGCGTTCTCGAGGCCGGCGGCGTACATCGGATTCGGGCTGTTCTCCCACGGCGCTCCCGGCTGGGCCGAGAACTCGATCCCGTTGCCGAACGGGTTGTAGTACATGCAGTCGCCGGCGCCGGGCTGGGCCGAACCGGTATCTCCAAGCCGCATCCCCGACGGACTCGTCTCGTCGCCCACCACGCCGACGCCGCAGTTCGGGCCGCCGTAGCCGCGGAAGGCGAGGAACTTGCGGTATGCATACTCCGCCGGCTGGTTCATGTTGCCGGTCGCGCGCGAGTAGTTCACGCCGACGTCCAGGTTGGCGGCCTTGCCGCCGATGGACAGGTCGTGCTCGATGTTCGCCGCGATCCGGGTCGTGTCCGTGGCCCGTCGCAGGCCGCGTCCAGGGCCCGAGTTGCCGACCAGGCGACCGTAGAAGTACCAGTCGTCCCGCAGGCAGTCCTCACCCGAAGCGAAGCCGCCCAACCCGAAGGAACTGTTGCAGAACTCCATCCGGCCCGGGTGTTCGCTCGAGATCAACGACAGGCCGTCCAGCAGCGACACCGGCGGGAAGGAAGGCGTGGTCACGTAGTTCGGGATGGCCGACTCCGCGTACAGGGCCTCGACGTGGTAGCTCGTGGCGCCGCCCAACGGACCGTTCAGCTCGGCGAAGAAGCGGTTCGTTTCCGTCGCCTCGATCAGGCTGTCCCATGGCTGGTAGCGGAAGGCGCAGGTGAAACCCCGGTCATAGCCGCCCAGGCCGTTGCACGCGGGATCGACGAAGTAGTCCGTGCCGGCGGCGCCGTTGCGCGCCCGGGCCAGCTCCTCGACGAAGGCGGACGAGGTTTCGCCGCCGGTGAGGTTCGGGCGCAGGAAGATGCCCGGATTGCCGATGTTGGACCAACCCCAGAACCAACCCGTGGCGCGATCCCGAAGCGTGAACGGCCGCTCACGGGAGCCGAGATGCGAGCGCTCCGCCCGTTCGAGCGAGAAGACGAGGTGATGGTCCGAGCCGCCGAGCTTGCCGCCCCAGATCGCACCCGCCGTCGAGTCGCCGGCGCCGTCCATGCTCTCGTGCGAGAGCGAAACCTCGAACCCGGTGAACTCGTCGCGGGTGACGAAGTTGGCCACGCCGGCCACGGCGTCCGAACCGTAGATCGCGGCGGCGCCTTCCTTCAGCACCTCGATGCGATCGATGGCGAGCGAAGGAAAGGCGTTGACGTCGACGAAGCGGCCGCCGAACAACCGGGCCGGCAGCGCCGTCTGGCGACGGCCGTTGAGCAGCACCAGGGTCCGCGAAGCGCCGAGACCCCGGAGATTCACGTTGGCGACGCTCTCGGGCACCGCCGTCCCCTGATCGTTGTACCAACTGTTCGCCTCGCCGATGACCGCGGACGAGGCGGTCAGGTTCTTGAACAGGTCGACGGCCTGCAGCGACCCCTGCTCCTTCTGCACTTCCCGGTTGAGTACTTCGACGGCGTAGGGGAGGTCGACGGCCGGTTCCTCGATCGCCGAGCCGGTAACGACCACGACGTCGTGGGCGTGGAAGTCGAGAACGCCCCCTTCGTCACCGTGTTCTTCACCCTCGTGATCCTCGTCGTCGTGCTCCTCGTCTTCCTGGGGCGGAGGCGTGTCGACAGGTAAGGCCGGCGAGGTTTCGGCCGGTGCGGAATCGCTACCGTCTCCAGCGGCAAAGGCGGTTCCCCCAAGGGCTAGCGGGAGAATCATGAGCAGGATCATCAGTGGCTTGGCGTGCATTCCGCCTCCTTACTCTGCATCTGACAATGCGTGAGCGGCTCGCCGCCGGGCAGGCGTCGACCTACCAGCCAGATCGCGAGCTAGACACGAGGGCCTGCGCGAACAACGATACGCCCGTTTGGGAGGCTACCTCCGGAACCGCCCTGAGCGCGGTGGGCCGACGCTGGCTCTGCTGGCGGAGCTCCGTGGCGCCGACGCCAAGACGGCGTCGATCCGACTCGGGGCGGCGTTCTCAACTAAGATCACTGGCCAACAGGAGGTTCAGATGTCCAGACGAGTCCACCGAGTCCTGCCCGTCGCCGTTCTCGCGCTGACCCTGAGCGCGGCCGGCCCCTCCCCCGCTCACCACGCCTTCTCGGCCGAGTTCGACGCGAACCTGCCGATCAAGATCGAGGGCACGATCACCAAGGTCGAATGGATCAACCCCCACGCCTGGGTCCATGTCGAGACGACCCTCGACAACGGCGAGACCATGACCTGGGAACTCGAGGCCGGCACCCCGAACACGCTGGTGCGCCGTGGCTTGACGCGCACCCTTCTGCGCCCCGGCACGGAAGTCGTCGTCCGCGGCTACCAGAGCAAGGACCGGATGTGTGTTCCGAACTGCCGCGGTAGCGGCCGCGACATGAAGCTCCCCGACGGCCGCAGCCTGTTCATGGGCTCATCCGGCACCGGCGCGCCGAGAGACGGCGCCGACCCGACCGAGCAGTAGAACCAACCAGTCGCCACCGAGAGGACTGGGTGCGCCGGCTCGCTACTGGTCGCCCGCCGCCTGGTTCGACTCCGTCTCGTCGTCGATCAGACCGAACGCAGCGACGATCTCCAGGGCGATGAACGCCACCGCCAACAGGATGAAGAAGTTGAAGTCACTCATGTGCCGCCCTCTTGCCGCGCAATCGGCGAAGCTCCGCGCGCGAACGTTACCTCACCGGATCGTCCCCGGCTACTGATCCTGCTCTTCCTTCGCGGCCTCCAGGGCCTCCCGCGCCGCGTCGACGCGGTTCTGGCCGCCGTACCAGCTCGCGAGCCAGTCCTTGCCGTCTTCGGCCTTGCCTTCCTGCTCGCGGTGGCGGGCGCCGCGCAGCATGAGGGTCATCGCACGGTTGCCTTCGTGGCAGGCGTACTCGAGGACGGGGTCGTCGCTGCGACGCATCTCCAGGGCGCTCGTCCAGGGCGCTTCGTACGACTCGGGATCGTTGACGGTGTACTCGTAGAGGAGGGCGTCGGGGCCGGTGCGCGTGAAGCGTTCGGTCAGGACCAGGTTCGGGCCGGTGCCGCGGAAGGCGGTGTGCTCCGTGTAGTTCTTCGTCGTCACGACGAAGGTGTCGCCGTCCCAGACGCCTGACGAGTCGCCCTTCCAGAAACGCATGCTCTCATCGGCGTGCTCGCGACCGTCGGTCGGGATCACCCGGTGGTCGTTGATCATCTCGGTCATGATCGCGACGTAGCCCGGCGACTGGAAGATCTCCATCATGTTGTTGTAGGCGCCCGGCGTCATCGGTGGGCCGGCGTTGAAGCCGACGATGCAGCGCTCGTAGGTGTTCCGCTCTTCCGGGCCGGCCGGCGGCTGGCCCCAGAGCGCGTAGCGCTCGTTCGACCGGCGCCGCGCATCATCCGTCAGCGCGGGTACGCGGCCGTTCGGCGGGTCGATGACCAGGGAGGTCCGCATCGTGCCGGAGACCTTGTCGCCAAGGTCGAGCCAGAAGGAGTTGTAGCCCACGTCGACGTCGCCCTGACTGGGATCGACATCCTGCACGCCGGAAGTCACCCGCGCGGCGCGTTCCTGGCGGCGCCGCTCTTCCCACTCGGCCGCCTCTTCGGCGGTCAGGGTCGCCTTGTCTCCGAAGGCGGCCGGACGTTCGAGCGGCGTGATCGAGCGGAAGTCCCAGGTGCCCTGCAGATCGGGGACGCCCCACGATGTCTTGAGTTCCGCGTCCTCGGCGGCAGCCGGGCCGGCGAAGGCAACGGCGACGACGGCGACAACGTAGAGGACGGTGCTGGCAAACAGTCGGTGCTTCATTCTTTCGACTCCTTCCGATTCTTCAGGCTGAGCCCTGCGGCCCTACTCGGGCGTCGCTCCACGACGCAGGTGACCGTAGGCGGCGTCCTCGCCGCCGAGGGGAATGCACTTGAACTCGAGCAGCCGCGCGTTCTCTTCCAGGCGCCGGTAGAGCGGCATACTGATCGTCCAGGGCTCGGTGAACACTTGCGGGTCCGTGATCGTGGCCTCGTAGCGCATCGAGTTCGGGCCGGTCCGCGTGAAGCGTTCCTCCACCACGAGTTCCTCGCTGTGGAAGTTGCCCGATGCGTCGAACCAGGTGTCCGCCACCTGGTCCGTGACCTCGACCACGAGGGTGTCGCCCTCGAAGCGGCCGAGCGAGTACCCCATCCACGACGGCAACTCAGCCCGCGTGCCGGGCCGGTCGAGACGCACCGCCCGGCTGTTGCCGCCCCATTCGTAGGCGAAGAAGACCGACTTCGGCGTTTGGACGATCTGGAACGGTAGCGGCATGTAGGTGGCCCGCGGTATGCCCGGTATGAAGCACTTCGCCGCCGGATCCAGGTTCAGCCAGTCCGCCCGGTTCGAGTTGCGCTGCTCGAGCGCCCAATCCTGGTACGGGATGCTGCCGCCTTCAACCACGCTCAACCCGCCCGGAATCGCTCCGAGAGCGCCGTACTCCGGCACCGGAGTGCGCCGCGCGTGGTGGGCTTCGAGATCCCAGTGCGCGCTGTTCATCGTTTGCCAGATGCCGTTCAGATCCGGATCGCCGTCGGGCGTCCGCGGCGCCTGGTAGGCGCCGTCCTGTGCCTGCGCCGCGGCGGACACGACCAGAAGCAGCATCGCCGGCAGCGACACGGCCAGACTGTGCTTTTGCATGATGGCGGACTATAACGAAGGCGGCGTTTACGGGAGGCGGAACACGAACAGGCCGTTGCCGCTGCGGGGATAGCGAATCTCCGGACTGACTCGGGCCGGAACGAAGCGCGGACTGCCGCCGCCCAGGCCGGTCGAAACCGCCACGTACTGGACGCCATCGACCTCGTAGCTGACCGGGAAGCCCTGCACCGAGGTCGGCAGGCGGGTTCCCCAGAGCTCCCGGCCGGTCGCCGTGTCCCAGGCCCGGAAATGCCGGTCGATATCGCCGGCGAAGACGACGCCGCCGCCGGTGGTCAGGGCCGCGGTCAGGAAGGCGGGCCGTTGCTCGACGCTCCAGACCTCCTCCATCGTGTCCACGTCGTAGGCCGCCAACTTGCCGAGCCGGCCCTCCGTGCCGGGCATCTCGAACCACTTGCGATCCGCGCCCTCGCCCCCCGATCCCTCCTCGAACCGGACCTCGCGGCCCGAGATGTCGAGGCAGCTCTGGCTCAGCGGCACCACCAGCAGCCCGTGCGCGGGGCTGTACGACGAGGCCTGCCAGTTGTGGCCGCCCGCGGTGCTGGGGCAGACCGAGACCCACTCCCCGATCCCGGCCGAGGCGATGTCCTCCCGGTAGCGGACTTCGCCGGTCTCGCGGTCGATGTGGTCGAAAACGTTCTGGAACACCATCTCCTTGAGAGCCACGAATGAGCCGTCCACACGATCGAGCTTCCACAGGATCCCGTGCTTGCCCGAGGTGAGCAGGAGCCGGCGACCCCCGCGGTCGATCAGGACCTGCTCGAAAGCCTCGTCGAGGTCGAGGGCCTCGCCCGGTACGTGCTGGCGGTAGAAGGCGATCTCCCCGTCGCCGGGGCGCAGCACCAGGGTCGAGTTCGTGTAGAGGACCTCGTGGTCGATCGTCAGCCCTCGGCTTGCCGGCACCCACGGCTTGGCCTGCGCCACCGGCCAGTAGAGCAACTCGAGCTCCGGATCGTAGCTGCCCGGAATCCAGGAGTCGCCGCCGCCCCGCAGCATGAGCGGCAGATCGCCCCAGGTGTCGCCGCCCGGCTCCCCCGGCCGGGCGATGGTGTACGTGCGCCATCGCTCCTCGCCGGTTTCCGCGTCGTGGGCGGTGATGAAGCAACTGTCCTCGAAGTAGCGGATGCAACCGTTGATGCCGTTGATCACGAGTCCGTTGACCTGGGCGATTCGTCGAGCTCCCGCGCCAAGATCGCCTTGGGCGCCGATGTCTGGCACCACGATCGGTCCGCTCGTGTTCCGGTAGCGCTTCGCCGGATCGGCGATCTGCGTCTCCCACACCGGGCGCCCGGTCCGGGCGTCCAGAGCCAGCATCGCCGCGTCCTTGGTGGCGACGAAGAGCTTGTCGCCCCAGATCGCAAGGTTGCGAAGCTGGTTGAACCCGCGTGCCGCGTCGCCTTCCAGAGAACGTCGGTACTCCCAGATCAGGGTGCCGGTATCGGCCTCCAGCGCCTGGATGATGTTGCGCGGGTTGGCGAGGTACATCACGCCGCGGTACACCAGCGGCGTCGGCTGGTTCACGCCGTCCGCCATCGCCCAGGACCAGGCCAGCCGCAGTTCGCCGACGTTGTCCGTGTCGACCTGATCGAGCGGGCTGTGACCCTGGCCGTCGTAGGTGCGCCGGAACATCAACCAGTCGCCGGGGTCGGGGTCGAGCAGCATCTCGGCCGTCACCGGTTCGAAGTCCTCGATCTCGCGCTCGCCGGGAGGCCTGACGTACTCCTCCTCTGCGGCCTCGACCGGGACGCGGCGGTCCCGATCCGCGACGGCCGCCAGGTCCGTGGCCTCAACGGACACCGGCCCGCCGTCCAGGCCCAGGGTGTCCAGCACCGCACTCAAGCCCGGCGCATCGGCCACCAGGGCTTCCTCGCCGGCCACGGCGCCGTTCGCCTGCAGCACGAAGGCGGCGAGATCGTACGCCTGTTGGGGACTCAGAGAGTTCCGGTCCTCCGGCGGCATCGTGACCCGCATCGTGTCTGCGAGGTCGACGACGGCGCCGGTTCCCCAGGCGCCAAGAAAGTCCGTGCCACGCAGCGGCGGCGCCTCGTTCGCACCCCCGATCAGGCTCGACAGGTGGCATTCGACGCAGATCGCCTCGTAGAGTGCCCGCCCGCGCTCCGCCTGCTCGGTGGTGTAGATGCGCACCGGCTCCGCCGGCGGTTGCGCCGCCGCGCCTGCCGCGACCGCCGCGAGCAGGGTCGCCCCCGCCATCGACCCGCATACACTCCGCGCCATGGCACGCATACTAGTTGTCGGGGGAACAGGTCCAACCGGACCTCCGATCGTCAACAGGTTCCTCGCCGCCGGTTGCGAGGTATCGATCTTCCACTCCGGACGCCACCCCGTGGACTTCGACGGTCCCGTGGAACGTATCCTCGGCAACGCCCGCGACCGGGACGACATCCGCTCGAAGATCGGCTCCCGCGAGTGGGATCTCGCCGTGTGCATGTACGGCCGGTTGCGGACGCTGGCCGAAGAACTCGCGGGCAAGACGACGCGCCTCGTTGGCATCACAAGGGCTCGCAGCCGCCGACACCCGAGGGCCGCATCCCGCTGCCCGTGCCGGAGTTCGCCCCGCGCCAGTACGACGCGAAGAACTACACCGGCAAGGTCGCCGCGGGCGAGGACCAGCTCTTCGAGCAGCACGGTCGCGGCGACTTCGAGGTGGTCATCCTGCGCTATCCCGGGGTCTACGGCCCGCGGACGCCGATGAATCACGAATGGGCGGTGGTCAAGCGCATCCTCGACCGCCGGCCCTTCATGATCCTCCCCCACGACGGGGTCACCTACTTCCAGCGCGGCTACGCCGAGAACCTCGCCCGGCTCGTGTTCCTGGCCTCCACCCGGCCGGAGGCGGCGGGTCAGGCCTTCAACGCCGGCGACGAACGGGTGATCAGTTGCCGGGCCGTGGCGGAGATCATCGTCGACGAGCTCGACGCCGAGATGGAGTTGATCGGCGTGCCGGCCCCGTTCTGCCGCGGCGTCTTTCCGCTGGCCGAGAAGTCGAACCAGATCCTCGACATGTCGAAGGCCCGGACGCTGCTCGGCTACCGCGACGGACCCGCGCCACCGCCCGCCACCTCGCCGCCAACCCGCCCGACGAGAAGGATCTCTACGCCGCTGGCACGGGTCGCTTCGAATACGAGCGAGAGGACCGGATCGTCGAGCGTTGGCGACAGGCCGTTTCCGTGATGGCCGCCGACTGAGGGGTTGGCTGTTACCCTTCTCTCACCCAACGCTGAAACGGAGGAGTCGTCGATGATCAGACGAACGATGATCGCTCTTGCCCTGGCTGCCGCTCTCGTCGCGGCCCCCGCACTCGCGGCGGACGACTGGCAAACACCGCGCACTCCCTGGGGCCATCCCGACCTCCAGGGGTTGTGGACGAACACCACCCTGACGCCCTTCGAACGGCCGGTCGAGATGGGGGACAAGGCGTTCCTGACCGAGGAAGAGGTCGCCCAGGCGGAGGCGGCGCGGCAGGCCATGATCGAGAACCGCGCCGAGCAGCCGGCGCAGAAGGCGGAGGCCGGCCAGAACGTCGGCGCCTACAACCTGCACTGGCTGGAACTGGGCACGAAGATCGTCGGCAGCCGGCGAACCTCCCTGGTCGTCGATCCCCCGAACGGTCGCGTGCCGGTGCGCCCGGTTGCCCAACAAGTCCGCGCCGACAACCTGGTCAAGATGTTCGACTCCTACGAGTACATGAGCGTGTGGGACCGCTGCATCACCCGCGGCGTTCCCGGGCACCTGTTTCCGGCCGGCTACAACAACAACTACCGGATCGCGCAGACGCCCGAGTACGTCGTCATCTACTCCGAGATGATCAATGACGTCCGCTTCATCCCGATCGACGGCCGGGAACGGCTCCCCGAGGACCTCCACCTCTGGAACGGCGATTCCCGCGGCCACTGGGACGGCGACACGCTGGTCGTCGAAACGAAGAACTTCTCGGACAAGGGCTGGATCGCCACCAGCGGCTCCCAGGGCCGGATCAAGGGGATTCCGGTCAGCACGGAGTTGGTCACGGTCGAACGCTTCACCCGGATCGACGAAGACACGGTGGACTGGACGGTCACGATCGACGATCCGGTCAACTACACGGACACCTGGACGGTGAACATCCCGCTCTACTTCGATCCGGACAACGAGATGTTCGAGTACGCCTGCCACGAGGGGAACTGGGCGGTCACGAACACGCTGAGCGGCGCTCGCCACCTGGAAAAGACGGGCGGAGAGAGCAGTCCGTGAGTTTCGACGAGCGCCGCTTCCCCGTTCCCGTCCGCGAGGACATGACCACCGCACTGCGCAGGTCGTGGGCCGACATCGCACGCCCCGGTACCTGGTGGAACGGCCCTGAGCGCGTGACCATCGCGGCTCTCGCGCGGGACGAGCGCGTCCAGCGCAACGACCCGCCCTGGAGCCGAGACCGTTCGCAGCCGCTGCTGGCGCCCCTGCCCGAGAAGGCGATCGAGGCGGCGCGCAAGATTGGTGCCGATCCGACCCACCTCGACCGCGACTGGGCCGAAGCCACGATCGCCGAACTCGGTGACGCCCACTACGTCGAACTCGCCTCGGTCGTCGTGACGACGGTCGCCGCGGACGCCTTCTGCGAAGCGATGGGGATCGAGCACCAGGCGCTGCCCGAACCGGAGGCCGGCGAACCGACCCGGGAGCGCCCGGACGGCATGGGAGACATCGGCGCCTGGGTGCCGGTCCAGGTCGTCGACTGGAACCGGGCCAACGTGGCGCGTGCACTGAGCCTGGTGCCGGAAGGCGTGCGCACCTTCTTCCGCATGGTCGCCGCCATGTACTCGGGAACGGCGACCGACTTCGAGAAGATGGTCTGGGACCACCGGCCGCTATCCCGACCCCAGGTCGAGCTGCTGGCGGCGAGGGTTTCGGCCCTCAATCAGTGCTTCTACTGAACGACCGCCCACACCATGCTGCTCCGGGCGAGCAGCGACGCAGTCGGAGCGGAAGTCGACCTGAGCGCGGCGGTGGAAGATGCCGCTGACGGCGGCGTCGAGCACGGCGCCATCCTGACCGTCTTCGCGGAAGCCGTCGTGCGGGCCACGGATGAACTGGACGATGCCCGTGCACGCGCCCTGGAAACCCTGGGCCCGGCGAAGTTCGTCGAAGCCGCCGCCACGGTCGGGATCTTCAACGGCCTCGTCCGCGTCGCCGACTCGACCGGCATCCCCAGCGACCCGATGACCCTGGAACGCACCGCCGATGTCCGTGGCGACCTTGGCTTCAATGACTGGTCCGGCGCAAAGGCGTCGGGCGTAGCCGAAGCGCCGGCGTAGCGGCGGCGCGGCGCGGCGGCGCGGCGCGACACCCGCCGGTTGGGTCCGGGGAGAGGGTCCCTGCGGACGCTCGCGCTCCCTGAGTGGAGGGACGGCTGGCGCTCGCTGCGGTCGGCTGCGCTTCGGTTTGGCGTTGCTCGATGAAGTCGCGTCGGCCGTCGCTTGCCGACAGCCTCGCAGGGACCCTCTCCCCGGACCCAACCGGCTGGCGGTCGTCACTGGCTTGGGGGGCGCGTGACGGCGAAGCCTCCTAGGGGGGAGATCCGGAGCTGCTGGCCGTCAGGGGCAGGTAATCCGGTAGATCCGAGCTTCGGTCAAGGCGGCCAGGGGCTCCAGGAGCGAGTACGGCCCGTGATGGCCGGCGCGGGCGTCGGCGATGAAGGGGCCGAGCCAGTCGCTGGGGTCCTGGTTGGAGCGGCCGCCGCCGAGTTGGACGGTGGGGCGGACGACGAGGAGGAGGCGGTCGAAGTCGGGGCAGTGGCGGTTGGCGATGCGTTCGAGGTCGGGGTAGGTCAGGACTTCCGTGTAGGGCAAGCCCGCATAGGAGATGGCATGGCTGCCGGGGACCAGGAAGGGGACGTCCATCGTGCCGCCGCCGATGACGAGGTCGCCGGGAACGGTGTGGTCGCGCAGCCATTGCTGGCGTTCGCTGCGGAACTCCACGGCCCGGGCGTCCGGGTCGCTTCGCGGACGAGAGCGGCGCCGAAGCAGACGGAGAGGATCGCGGGCGGTAGCCAGGCGCATCGGCGCAAACCGGACAAGGCCCTCCCCGCGAGGGCTCCGAACACCGGGATGAGCGGAACGGTCGCCGGCAATGCCAGCCGAACGCCGATCGGATCGAAATTGGCCTGGGTGCTGCGCCAGATGACGGCCGCGAAGTAGAGAACGGACCAGACGCAGACGAGCAGTGGCAGACGTGAGCCTGCCAGGGACCGGGGACGGCCCGAATCCCTGGCTTTCCGGATCGCGAAAGCACCAAGGACCCCTAGCACGACGGCGAAGAGCGCTGCGTCCGGCCAACTGCCGAGGGCGGTCGAGCGCCAGCCGCCAAGAACCGCGGTGACGGCGCGCTCCAGGCTCTCGGGCAGCGTCGTCACGGCGGGCATCGCCGGCGGCAGGAGGCGTCCTTCGGCGGACAGGTTACGGCCGAGGACCACAGCGACCGGCACGAGTGCACCAGCCGCGAACGCCGGGGCCAGTCCCCTCGCGGCTTCGCGGCGCTCTTCTCGCGGGGCGGCGGCCCCGAACCAAAGCGCCGTCATGCCAACCAGCGGCAGCGGCCACAACGAGTAGCGGACGCCGAACGCCGCTCCGGCGAGCAGGCCCAGCGCGAGAGGTGGCAGCAGGTGGTCCGGCGTCCTCTCGAGGTGTCGATCGAGAAGCAGGAAGAACAGCAGCACGACGGCGACGGCGAGACACTCGCTCAAGGCGGCTCGGCCGAGATGGGTCAGCGGAACGAACAGGAGCGCGGCGCCGAGTGCGATCGGCGCGGCCGGCCGACCTCCGATCCTCCGCCCAAGCAGGTAGATCAGCGCGAGGATCGCTCCGTAAGCCAACGCGGAAACGACCAGCGCCGCGTCCGCCGCGTCCGGGCCGAGCCGCGACAGGAAGGCAATCGCCATGGGATAGCCCGGCGGCTGCGCGGTAAAGGCCGACGGCAGGTCCAGGTCACCGGACATGTAGAACGGCTGGTTGAAGCCGCCGGTGGACTGCACCAGACCGTCGCCCGCGACGACGCGCCGCGCGACGTCGACGTAGTTCATCGAGTCCGCCGTGAAGGTGCGGACGCGGATCAACGAGTTCGCCACAAAGAGGCCGCAGTAGGCGCTGGCCACCAGGCCCAGCAGGACCGTTGCCGTGGCGGGGCGGCGCAAACCCCTAGCCCGCGAACTCCGGAACCGGCAGTTCCGCAAGGTGCCGGTGGCACATCTCGCAGCTCGATACTCCGCGCGCAGCCGCCGCAGGATCGAGCTCCTCGTCCACCCACCGCAGGAAGGAGCGATAGTTCCCGAACACGGTCTCGGACTTCGTACCGACCGCGCCGAGGTCGAAGTGGGGCGAATCGACCTCGGCGGCGAACGGACAGGCGTGAAACCGTCCCTTCGTCGTCAGCACCGGGAAGCACCGCAAGCAGCGGTTGCCCATGCCGTGGTACTCCGACTCGCGGTCCCGGTCGAACTCCTGCTCAGCCCCGCCTCCAGCGTGGAAGAGCACCTTGTAACCCTGGAAGATGCGGTTCGGATTCTCGCGCGCCCACTCCTCGAGACGATCCCGGGCGTAGCGCGGCATCGGTTTGGCGTCACGGCCGTGGTAGATCGAGTAGTTGAGCACGGCTTCGCTCTTCGGGTCCGATTCGAGAATCGAGATCAGCTTCTCCGCCTGGATGCCGTTCGAAAACACGGTGATCAGACCCGCGAAGCCACGCTCGCGCACGTAGCGCATTGCGGCGACTGTCTCCGGCGTGTGCAGGGTCGGCTCGCCGCCGTAGAACTTCAGGTTGCCGTCGGCGGCGAGGCTGTCGAGCGCCTGGTCGAGCACCTCCGGCGTGTAGGCCTGGTACCACCCGTCCGGCGAGCCCTGGATCGTGCACCAGGAACAGTCCCGGTTGCAGAAGTTGCCCTCGTAGAGGTGGAGTTCCCGCAGTTCGCCGTCCGCCTCGGCGAAGTGCTCCACCGGCTCATGGAACGTGATCGGGCCGATGTTCGGGTCGCGGTGCGTGTCGTTCAGGCCCCAATCGTAAGTGTTGTAGACGACTTCGTAAGCGGCGATCCGCTCTGCGTCGAGGCCCGTGTGTTCGGCGACGAATCCCAGCACGCCACGGCGGTACTTCTCCGTCGAGCCGGCGCCACCGGCGAAGTCCTCCGCGTACATCCGAAAGATGCGTGAGATGAAGATCTTCCCCGCCTCGTGGTCCACCCTGCAGTTCCACGGGTTGGCCAGGAACGCCTCCGTCGCCTGGCGCAGCGTGTCGCGCAGGCCCTCGCCGCGGTAGGCCGACGGCCGCACCGCCGGACAGCCGTTCGCGCCGCAGTTGATCGCGAAGTGAATCCGGGGTTCCGCGAAATCCGAGCGCAGAATCTCGTGCTCGATGTCATCCAGGCTGAGCGAGGCGCCCCCCGCGATGTGGCGGCGGCGCTGAAAGAACCGGCCGTCGCGGGTCTTCCAGACCGACCGGATCGGGTACTCGTCAACGATCGCGTCCAGGGTGAACGCGTTGTAGGCGTTGATCCAGTACGCCAGTTCGTCCTCCTCGCTGCCGAAGAGTTCCGGACGGCTGTCCGGAGACGCCGCGTCGAGACCGGCGACGAACTCCTTGAGCAGAGCCCCCCGCGCCGCGAGACGCTCGTAGTCGACCTTTCCGTCCTCGGCGACGACCTCAACCAGCAGCCGGTCCCACGCGTCGTAGGAGAACGTGTCCATCGACTCCGTTCGGACTATTCGTTCCCGGAGCCGGTGCTGCCCGCCTCCGCCTTCTGCTCGTGGTACTCGCGCTCGAGCAACCGCGCGCCGCGCAGGATGCCGCCCATCGCGTAGTTGCCCTCGTGGCAGGCGTACTCGTAGTTCTGTTCGACCGTCCGCGGCCAGATGAACTCGCCGCTGTACGGCGCCGTGTAGTCCGGATCGTGGACCGTGAACTGGTACAGGAGCTCATCCTTGCTCTGGCGCGTGAAGCGCTCGATGACCTTCAGGCCTTCACGCGGGACGCGCGGCGAGGCGAGGAAGTTCGTCGTCTCGACGACCAGGGTGTCGCCTTCCCACCAGCCGATCGAGTCCCCACCGAGCGAGCGCACGTCGGCCGGCGCGTGCTCCGCGTTCAGGCGCACGACCTTCGCCCAGTGCATCCACTCGACCAGGATGACCACATGGTCCTCGGTCTGAGTGATCGTCTTCATGTTGTTGTAGAGGATCGGCCGCGCCGGCGTGGCGGCTGCGCTGAGATAGAGGCAGCGATCCAGCAGGGACAGCGTCTCCGGGCCGTCGTACGGGTCATCGCCGGTCTCGATCCACCACGCGGTTCCCGTGTTCTTGTAGGCGTAGGGATGCAGGCCGGCGCGACGCGCCTTGCCCGCCTCCGAAACCGGCGGCATGCGGCCGTTCGGCGGATCGGTCAGGATCGAGGTCTGGAACTGGCCGTCGATCGCATGGCGTGTGCTGCCGCTGTCGGTCCAGAAGGCGTTGTAGCCGCCGACCGCGCCCGCGGGACCGCCGGAACCGTCACCTCCGGCCGGAGGCGCCGACCGGTTGGGATCGCTGGCCGCGTTCGCTCTGGCTATCGCCGCCGCGGTCGCCGCCATGATCCGCTCCGCCTCCTCGACGCTCATGTACTTCTTGTCCCCGAAACGCGAATCCCGTTCGAACGGAGTCGAACTCGCGATGTTGTAGCGGCCGCTCAGGTCCGGCTTGCCGCTCGCGGTGCGCGGGATGTCGTCGCCGGCCGCCAGGGCCGGGGCCGCCACCAGCAGGGCGGCGCCAATGATCGAGAGGACGCCAGGAATCGCAGGGGTGGCAGTGGATCGTTCAGTACCCATGGAAGATGCCTCCGTTCGTTCGGCGGGAAAGGGGCTGCGCCATGACGACGCAGGCTCAAGAAACAGGCACGAAAAGAGGCATCGAGCCTACCCCACCGGAACCAGAGCGGACAGACACGCTGGTAGAGTCGGAGTCCGATCAGCAACCAACGATCATCAACCCGGAAGGCCGGGAGGGCGAAGCGTATGAGGTTCCCGATCCACAAGCACCGGCACCCACTCACGGCGCTTCTCGCGACCGCCGCACTTCTCGTCGCTACGGCCGCCGGCGCCGCCGAGACCCCCACGTTCAGCGGCGACGTCGCGCCGATCCTGTTCGAGAAGTGCGTCCAGTGCCACCGGCCGAACCAGGCGGCGCCCATGTCCCTGCTCTCGTACCGGGAGGCGAGGCCCTGGGCGCGAGGCATGGCTCGGGCAGTCGAGAACGGCGACATGCCGCCCTGGAGCGCCGAGTCCGAGCACGTCGTCTTTCGCAACGACCTCTCCCTTTCCGCCGAGCAGATCGCCACGATCGTCGACTGGGCGGCTGGCGGCGCGCCCGAGGGCGACCCCGCCGACCTGCCGCCGACCCCGACCTTCTCCGAGGGCTGGACCCTGGGCGAACCGGACTACGTGCTCACGCTCGACCGGGTCGACGTACCGGCCGACGGCCCGGACCTCTTCCCCAAGCAGCGGATCGCGCTCGACCTGGGCGAGGAGCGGTGGGTACGGGCGATCGAGTTTCTCCCCGGCGACCGCCGCGCCCCCCACCACTTCCAGGCCTCCTACACGACGCCGCGGCGCGCCAGCGACGGACCGATCGGCGCCGGCGACAGGGTGAGCGAGGGCGCCGCCGGCAGCGGCGTGTTCGGGATCTGGACCGCGGGCATGCCGCCCTACGTGTTCCCCGAGGGCACGGGCCGCGTTCTGGGCCCGGGCACGACGATCACGATGGACTCGCACTACCACCCGTTCGGCGAAGCGACCTCGGATGTGACCCGCATCGGCATTCACTTCGGCGAAGGCGAGCTGAAGCGGGAGGTGGCCACTGTCTCCGTGGCGAACACCGGCATCCGGATTCCGGCGGGCGCCGGTCACCACGCCGAGGAAGGTTTCTTCCAACCGGACGAGGACATGCAGATCCTCGCTTTCAGCCCCCACATGCACGTTCGCGGCAAGGCGATGACCTACCGCATCGTCCACGGCGACGGGTCCACCGAGACCCTGCTCGACGTGCCGAAGTACGACTACAACTGGCAGTGGCTCTACTACCCCACCGAGCCGGTCGATCTGCCGGCCTCGAGCCGGATCGAGGTCACGGCGGTCTGGGACAACTCGGAGGACAACCCGGCCAACCCCGATCCGACGCGCGAGATCATCTACCGGGGCAACGTTTTCAACGAGATGTTCGTGGGTTTCATGGAGGTCGTCCGCAAGGAGGGCGGCTACCACCGGCCCAAGAAGAACGTCGACAAGTTGCAGGACCTGATCGCACGACACCCCAGGGGGACGTCCTTCCTGGCCGAGGGGTTCCTGCCCGTCGCCTTCTGGGCGCCGCGCGAGGGCGAGGGCGTCCTCTACGTGGTGACCGGGCTGCAGATGTTCACGATCACCCTCGACGACGTCGCCTGGTCAGGCGACCGTCTGCGGGTGAAGACCCAGTTCCCCACCCCGGAGGCATCGGCCATCACGACGGTGATCGAGGGCCAGCTCGACGCGCAGGGCGTCCTTCAGGGCACAATCACGATCGGAGCCGACACGGAACGCCCCTTCGAGATGAAGATGGTCGGCCAGCCCGCCGGCCAGGCGCGGTCCACCGAACCGGAGAGTGACGACGGCACCCCCTGCGAGCACCGGACCCCGGTGGCGCCTCGTCGCCCTGTTGCTGGCAGCGCCGCTGGCACTGCACTGCGGCGGGTCGAGCATGTCCCAGCTCAAGGCGCTTGTGCGCGCGAGCTTTCCCGGCGTGCCCCAGATGAGCATCGAGGAACTCGACCGGCGGCTGGGCGAGGATCCGCAGCCCCTCGTGATCGACGTCCGGGAACCGTTCGAGTACGAAGTCAGCCACCTGCCCGGCGCCGTCCATGCCCAGGGCAACTTGCAACAGCCTCAGACCCCGACCAGCCAATCATCCTCTACTGCTCCGTCGGCTACCGCTCCTCCGCCGCCGTCGCCGACCTGATCCAGTTGAACGACCCCCAGATCCACGACCGAGTCTGGAACCTGGAAGGCTCCATCTTCGAATGGGCCAACTCCGGCCGCCCCGTGTACCGGGGCGAGGTAGAGGTCGACCGGGTCCACCCGTACGGCCGTCAGTGGAGCGGCTTGCTGGAACCGCATTTGCGGTCGTCTGACGGAGATGGTCAGTAGGTCGACGAGTCTGGCGGACACGGTCCCGCAAGGGCGGGCGTAGGCGGCACGAATCGCCGTTGCCAGATCGGCGTCCTTGCAATCGGACGGCGCCAACCTTGCAATCGGACGACCCCTTACCTTGCAATTGGACGCCCCTGTGCCCTCCGGCGAGTCGCCGCCGTAGCGCTAGCCGGCAGCCGGCCGTTGTTGCGCCAACTCCTGAAAACGTTCGTGTTTCAGGAACTGAGGCGACAGGCGAGCAGGGACGATGCCCCCTGGAGCTCTTCCACTACCGCGACAACGAAAAGGTGGAGGTGGATATCGTCATCGAGCGGGGAGCGCTGCAAGTCGCGGGAATGGAAGTGAAGGCAGGAGCCACGGTGAACAAGGCGGACCTCCGGGGTCTGCGCAAGCTGAGGCAAGCGACCGGCAGTCGGTTCGCCGGCGGGGTCGTGCTGTACGACGGTGAGATCTGTACGATCTTCGGCGACGGTCTCTACGCGGTGTGTACTCACCCGCTGTGGGAAGCGCCGAAGGTCACCGCGTGACTGCGTTCAGCGATGAACTGGACCCGCCTTCGTGGACGCCAAATCCTCCGAGGAGCAGGTATTCACAATGTCAAGCTCAAGGCCGGTCGCTGGTGATCGACGGAGGGAGGCCTTCGAGAGCGACGTCAGCCACCTCCACGCCGCACGCCCAGGGCGACAAACCGCCGAACTCGCAGTCGCTTCCCGCCACGGCCGTCCGATCGGCCTCTACTACTCGGTCCGCTACCACTCCTCCCTCGCCGTTGTCGAGTTCTTCCCACCGTCCGCCACGGCAAGTCTGCGGAGGCAACAACAATCGCAACAACGAGCGCTCCGCTACTCAGCGCCCGGGCCGTCCCCAATCACCGCTGAAATGCGAGCCCTGACTCTCTCCCGCAGTTCCTCGGGTACCTCCCAAACAATGTGATTGTACTGGCGCGTATCAAAATGCACCTTTTCCAGTGCATCTTTCCGACAAGTGAAGATCACCGGAATATCGATCCCATGGGCGAATCCTGCTTCATAGTAAACGCCTCCCCGAGGTCCGTCGTCTCCCTGCGTGAAATCAGCGACCACGAAGCGGGACCGGCGAATCTCCGCGATGATCTCGTCATCGATCTTGTTGACGTGTTCCTTCTGATCGATGCGGACCGCTTCGTAACCGGCTTCCTCAATTCCGGCCTTGATGCCGCCCTCCCATGCCTCTTTCATGGACTGGTCAAACCACATAGCGACGAAAGCTCGTCTAGACAAGACAGTCCTGTGTTCAAGGGCCGAAAGACGGGAGTAGCCCTCAACTGTCAACGTGTATTCGGAGGAGTCGCCAGGTTCTCCACGCTTTTCCAACCAACCCTGGTTCTCCAAGAACCTCGCGAGGTACTTCAACTCGTCGTCTTCAGTGCACTCTGTCCGTGCCAGCATTCGCCACAGTCGGTCCCCTGGGCTCCACGAAAATTTGAACGGTCGGCCGATTGACGGCGTGTGCTGGTCGATGTACTGTAGAAGCCTGTCCGCGCGCTCTAGGACCTTCAACGCGGGCCTCTCTTTGGCGGACTGGATGGTCGGCTCATCGACTCTCGGGTGATGTTCACCTAACCGTCGCTGATCACACATCCAGGTCGTCAGCCTCGCTTTCGTGCGTTCATCACAGGACTCAACGAGGAGTCTCGCGCGGCCAGTAAGGCAGTACGTGCCATCAGTACGTGGCGAGTCTACTAGTTCAAAATCGCCGTCTCCTTGTTCAACGCAAGCGTCACTATCCCAGATTGGGCATGCTCGTTCCTCGTTCATATTCTGCCTCGATCGTTCTCGAAAGTGCCACAGCCCGTCGTGTTATAAGGACGCCGAAAGGGAGAGGGAACTCGACTGTACTTGGAACAGTGCCCCCGTGAGCGGCCACGGCGGCGGATATTCGCGCGATACTCGGTGGACCGCGCTGCCAGAACTGTACCATACTTGAAGAATCCTCTCCTCTCAGAGGGGCATTAATAGAAATTGAACCTGAATTGCCAGAATGGCGCCGCCGAGACTTGATGCAGTCCTTTCCCTGTTCTGGGGGAGGTATGGTAGTGGCACGAGACACACTATAGGGAACTTTAGGGTGAGATTCTAGGCATCGGAGCGCGGCGACTACTCAGTGGCAAGTGGATCGCCTGCTACAGTGCTGGTTCTTCGGCCTTTGCTATGCGCGAGAACACGGGCAAGGCGGGGCCCGCTGCGGGCCCACGCACCGGGATCGACCAAGGCTCCACTCCGCCCGAGTCTCAGCAGACTGCGCAGTCCCCCACAGCTCCTGCGGCCGCGACTTGATCAATGCGTGAAGACACCTTACAAGCCCGACAACGGCGAGTTTCGCGGTGTCGCGGCGCAACGGAGGTGTGTTGATCGACCGGCAAGGGGCGAATCTCGTCCTCTTCAATCGCCGGGAGGACTGCTTGGCACTATGCGGAATGCATGCGAAACTAGGCACGGGGCACCCGTGCCAACGTCAGGCGAGGTCGGCACTAGCAGGATCGAGAGACCGTTTGCTGGTAGCGTCCTCAGGCTCCGGACCTGCGGCGCGATGGAAGCGCGTGGGCCACAACGGGGGTCAGACTTCTCGCTCGATCCAGTCGCCACACGGAGAGAAAGGACCTGGAACTCGTGGTGCTAACGCTGTCCCAGACACGCACGCTCTATCGCCGACGCGCTCCTCACTACGACCGCCTCGTCGGGCTGCTTGGCCTCTCCGGCGCGCGGGTGAGCACGTGCGCTCGGTGTTTCACCAGGCGACACCGTGGTGGACATCGGATGTGGCACGGGACGGAACTTCCCGTTCTTGGAACGCGCCGTCACCGACTCGGGTCGCATCGTCGGCGTCGACCTTACCGATGCCATGCTGCGCGAGGCCCGGCATCGCGTGGACCGCGCGGGATGGGCGAATGTCGATCTGGTCGAGTCCGACGCAGGCGACTACGAGCTTCCGGGCAACATCGGAGGCGTGCTGTCCACCTTCGCCATGACGATGTTCGACGATTACGACGGTGTCATCCGGCGGGCGGCGAAGGCGCTGCGCCCCGGAGGGCGCCTGGCCATCTTGGAAATGAAGCGACCGAAAGCGTGGCCGGAGGGGGTGGTTCGGTTCGGCTCCTGGCTCCTCCGGCCCTTTGGAGTGAGCTCTGGCTATGCCGAGCGAACGCCCTGGGAGTCAGTCAGGCAGCACCTGGACGACGTCCTCTACAAAGAGTTCTACGCCGGCGCCATCTATCTCTGTGTTGGACAGCGGCGTTTGTGACTTACGTAGGTCCCCCTTCCGAACCGCACGCGAACAGCCTCCAAAGCCACTTGGCTGAGTAACACCTTCTTCAGGACGATTCGGTCAGACGGATCGGGCTAGAGCCCGTTCTCGCGTGACAGTTCCACGTCAAGGTGATTCCGTTGCTCTCGAATGCCGATCGACACGGTCTCGCGGCCTCCGACATAGTGCGAAGGCATGACCGCCAAGGAGCGCATGGGCGAGGAGATCGCCACGCTCGCGGCTCGGATCGATGCGGCGACCTACGAGTTGCTCGTTCTGATTCGCAAGTTCGACGAAACGGACGGCTGGAACTGCGGCTTCAGCAGTTGTGCCCACTGGCTCACGTGGCGGATCGGCCTTGCGCCCAATGCGGCTCGGGAGCGGGTCCGAGTCGCCCGGGCCCTGGGTGAGCTGCCTCTGATGAGTGAGGCGATGAAGCGGGGCGAACTCTCCTACTCAAAGGTCAGGGCGCTGACCCGCGTCGCGCGACCCGACACGGAGGAGAGGCTCGTGGAACTCGGCAAGGCCGGGACCGCGGCGCACGCCGAACGAGTGGTCAGGGCGTGGCGGCGGATCGACCGCACGCTCGAGGCCCGCGACGACGAAGTCCGCGACGCCTCGAGCCATGTGACGACCCACGTGGACGAGAACGGCATGTTCGTGATCCGGGGGCGCCTGGCGCCCGAGGCCGGCGAGGTGCTGATGAAGGCGCTCAAGGCGGCGGGCGACAAGCTCTACGCCGAGCAGCCGAAGGAGCGCCCGCCAGCGGGCAAGGTGCGCGCCGACGCTCTCGCCCTGGTTGCCGAGAGTGCACTCAAGGGCGGGCTCGATCCGGGGTCGAGCGGTGACCCGCGACCGGGGTTGCCGCTTCCCGGGCTGTACCACGCAGCACTGCGACGCTCACCACATCGTCCACTGGGCCGACGGCGGCGAAACGAAGCTCTCGAACCTCGTGCTGCTGTGCCGCCGCCACCACCGCCGATTCGGCGTGCGAACTAGCGAGGACGGCGCCGTGGAGTTCGTCCACCCTCGCGGACGGCCGCTCGAACAGAGTCCGGCGCCGCCGCCGATCGGCCTCCACGCCGCTCGAGAGCTGGTCGAACACCTGGAAGACGCAGGCATCGTGATCACCGGCAAGGAGTCGATGCCAGCTTGGGACGGCCGGCCGATGGACCTGCCCTACGTCATGGAGTGCCTGTGGCAGCCGCCGCCTCACCTGGAGGCTCTCGTGGCGCGGGAACGCGAGACATCGCACGCGGCCTAGCTTGGCGCGTCGTTCGAGAATCCGGACGACGACAACGCCTGGGTGACTCGTCTCGTGCGCGTCCATCAGTGGCCGTGCGGCTGCCCGGTGCCTGTAAGCACGTCGTGGCTGCGAGTACAAGCACGGCAAGGACGTCCTCGAAGGCCGTGGTGGCGGGCAGCAGGTCCGTGTCCGGTCGGGGCGGAGTGGACCCCAGGTAGTTCGCCGCGCCGATCCCCAGAACGACCAGGCCCGGAATTGCCGTACGCTCAAGCCGAGCCGACGGCCCTGACACGGCAACCGGCGACGAGCGCCCGAGTTCGAGAACCCGAACGGGCTCTGAACGTAGTTAGCAACAGCACGAGTTCGCCGCGGAACGAAACCACCTGTTGATTGCAGCCGTCAGGCGCACTCAGGACCGCTTCCCGTATCGCGGCGGCAAACCCCAGCACCCGGAGGCTGCCATGACTCGGACACATTTCGCGGGACTCCTCGTGACCTACACGCTGACGCTCCCCTGGTCCGGCCTCGGAAGTCCGGCGGCTGGGCAAGACGCGGAACCGGAAGAAGCCCAGGCGGCGCCCGGTCAGACCTTCTCCGAGGAACTCACCGTGACGGCCCGCAAGCGCGAGGAGAACCTCCAGGAGGTTCCCTTCTCCGTCGTCGCCCCGACGGAAGACATCCTGCGAGACCGCGG
Organism: Acidobacteriota bacterium; assembly: GCA_021296535.1. GTDB lineage: Bacteria > Acidobacteriota > Thermoanaerobaculia > Multivoradales > Multivoraceae > Multivorans. Next base: position 26,112 of record JAGWAG010000041.1, read on the forward strand.
CGCCTCCAACCTGGAGGAGATCTCCGCCAACGTGGCCGGGTTCACCGTGCAGAACCTCGGCCCCGGCCAGAGCCAGGTCGCGATGCGCGGCGTCGCCGCGGGCCAGATCGTCCGCGACCAGCCTGGCGTCAAGGAGCAGGTGGGCATCTACCTCGACGAGTCGGTCATCTCGCTGTCGCTCTTTGTGCCGGACATCGACCTGTTCGACGTGTCGCGGGTCGAAGTCCTGCGCGGCCCCCAGGGCACCCTGTTCGGCTCCGGGTCGCTCGCGGGCACCGTCCGCTACATCACGAACCAGCCGCAGGTCGGCATCTCGGAAGGGTTCGGCGAGTTCTCCCTCAACTCGGTCGGTGACGGTGGCAACGGCGGCAGCGCGAAGGTCGCGGTCAACGTTCCCGTCGGCGACACCTCGGCGATGCGGATCACGGCCTACCACACGACCTTCGGCGGTTTCATGGACGCGGTGCAGCCCGACCTGAGCGTCGACGAGAACGTGAACTCCGGCGAGCGGACCGGGGCCCGCTGGGCCATGCGCTTCGAGCCCAGCGAGAACGTGACGGTCACACCGAGGGTGATGTTCCAGGAACTCACGATGGACGGCTGGAACCGCATCGACGACTTCAACATCCTCGCCAACCCCTACACGACGACCCGACCGGCGGTGGACCTCGGCGAGCGCCAGCTCTTCACCCAATTCGAAGAGCCCTACACGGACGAGTTCCTGCTCGCCGACGTGAAGGTCGAGATCGATCTCCCCGACGGCTACTACTTCACCTCGATCACGTCGGCGACCGACCGCGACGTGCTCGTCGTGCGCGACTCGACCGCTCTCTTCGCCAGCGTCGCCGGTGCGTCGATCGGCCTTCCGGAGCCGATCTACACACTCGACGCCCCCCTGATCGACGCGACGACCGCGACCGGTCTGACCCAGGAACTGCGGCTCGCCAGCGGCGACGAGTACACGCACTGGGTCCTCGGCCTGTTCTACAGCAGCAGTGAACGGGACTACGGCCAGAGCCTGCCGGTCACGGGCTTCGAGGCTCTGAGCGGAATCCCCACCGCGGGCGCCTTCGGCGCCGCCACGGACGAGTTGTTCTACTCCGACCTCAGCTACGAGTTCGAACAGACAGCAGCGTTCTTCGAGATCACCTGGACCGCCAGCGAGCGGGTCGACCTGACGGCGGGCGCGCGCTGGTACGACTACGAGGAGACCCGCAGCCAGGTCTTCGATGGCCTGTTCGCCGATCCGGGACCAACGGTTGGCGAAACCGGAGCGGACGGCATCGCTCCCCGCTTCATCGCCAGCTTCCAGGCCAGCGAGAACACGCAACTCAACGCCCAGGTCTCCAAGGGGTTCCGGCTCGGCGGCATCAACGATCCGCTCAACACACCCGTCTGCTCGCCGGAAGATCTCGCGACGTTCAGCGGCCGCGACAGTTGGGACGACGAGGAACTCTGGAACGTCGAGGTCGGATCGAAATCCACGATCCTGGGCGGCCGCGGCACCTTCAACGTCGCCGCCTTCACGATGGACATCGCGGACCTGCAGACGACCGTCACCGCGGGCTCCTGTTCGTCGAGACTCGTCTTCAACGTTCCGAGCGCCCGCAGCACCGGCCTCGAACTCGAGCTGACGGCTCAGCCCACGGGCGCCTTCGACTTCGCCATCTCCGCCAGCTACGCGGACTCCCAACTCGGGTCGACTCTGACCTCGACGGCGCCGGACGGCACGACCAGCGTCGTCTCCGGCATCGAGAAGGGCAATCGCCTGCCGACGGTGCCGGAGTTCCAGGCCGCGGTCGCGGCGACTTACCGCTGGGAGGCCGGCAACTGGGCCGGCTACCT
>JAGWAG010000041.1:28072-40589 GCA_021296535.1 Acidobacteriota bacterium
ATCCCGAGCTGCCGGCCTACGACCTCCTGAACCTGCGGCTCGGCTTCCTCAACGAGCGCTGGGACGTCGCACTGTTCGTCAACAACGCGCTCGACGAGCGGGCGTTGCTGGCCCTCGATCAGGAGCGCGGGACGCTTGCCCGGGTCGGCTACCTGACGAACCCTCCTCGGACGATCGGCATCTCGAGCCGCATCAACTTCTGATGCAGCACCAGAAAGGCCCGCGCTTCAGGCTGGCGTAAGCAGCCGCATCAGCTTCCAGACCCTGCCACTGCTCAGTGTAGATCGGGCTGCGCCGTGCTCGTCAGGACGCCTGTAGCAACCAGGACGAGCACGGCGAACACGACTTCCAGGGCCACGGTCCTCGGCAAGGGGTCCGTGTGCGAGTCGGGCCGGAAGTGTATCGAAACCGAGTTCACAGCGCCGCAACCAAGCACGAGCACGCTCAGTCCGACCTTCGCCAGGAGGATCTGGCCGTATGGCTCCGTCCACAGCGTCTCCCAGGCCGGCAGGTAGCGGAACGCAAGCAGCACACCGCTTGCCACGAGCAGCGAGGCGGCGGCAACCGCCAGGGGTGAGAAGGAGCGCAGCCAGTAGCGCCGTATCGATGCCGACTCCGCCCGAGAGGCACCGCCGAAGCCCAACGGCACAAGGAGCACAACAACCAGGGTGCCGATCCAGAACCCGGCGGCCAGAATGTGCACGCTCTGGGCAGTCCAGGCCAGCGAGTCGCCGTACGCGTGGCCCGTCATCGGCAATGCGGCGGCCACACCGAACGCGCCGACCCAGGCGAGCGAACCGCCGAGAACAGGACTCCTCAGGGCGATGAACATGCCGAGCGTCGTCGATGCGGCGGCTGCCGCCTGCCACTGCCACCTCATCCCCCATCGGCTCTCGATCGCCACTGTCCGCAGACTCTCCAGAGACAGTCCCTCGAAAGGCCCCCAGACCTCGATCGACTGAGAAACGCACCGGAGCAACAGGGCCGCAAGCAGCAAGAGCGACGACACCCAGCCCAGACGCGCCAAGCCGGCCCGAGGATCCCGGACCAAGAGCGCGGCTCCCCGGGCAGCGACCAGGAGGCGCAGGCCAAGGACGCCGTAGACCAGCAGAAGCGGCAGGTAGACCGACCAGCGGCCAGCCATCTCCCAACTCATCGCCTGAAAGGCTGCCAGCGGTTCAGCGACCGCCGCGGTCGACTGTGAAGGTCCATTCGCCGGTGAGGACGTGTCCGTCGTCGCCCGCCGTCTGCCAGCGCGCCGTGTAGACGCCGTCGGGCATACGCCCCGTGACTCGAGCCATCAGGTCCTTCTCTCCCATCGAGTGAAGCCCTTCGACGTTCATCGCGCCGGCCGGACCCTCGAGCTCGAGCTTGCTGAGCGGCAAATCCGGCTCCTGGTTGAACCAGACACGAACGGTACGCGCGGGGCCGTTCAACGTTGCGCCCTGTTCCGGACTGGTCTTGAGCGCCTTCAGGTGCGCGAAGGCCGCCGCCGCGAGCAGCAACGCGAACAGGACGAAACCGAGTCCAACGATCCGGGGGAAGCGATTCCGGTCTCTCATCGAGATCGTCTCCGTACTTGCGTGGCGCCGACGCCAGTGCCGGCGCGGGTCATCCAGAGTAACAGTCCGCAACGTGCCGTCCGGCGGCTCCGGTGTAGAGTCCCGCCTTCATCCCCGATGAGCGATTCTCCCAGTCCGAGGAGCGATCCGTACACCGTCCGTGAGGGCGGCGCGGTCGAACCGCCGTCCACCTGGCGCAGCCGGCTGCGCTATCTCGGTCCCAGCATCGTCATCTCGGGATCGATCGTCGGCTCGGGCGAGATCATCCTCACCTCGGGCCTCGGCGCCGCCGCCGGCTTCGTCATGCTCTGGTGGGTGCTCCTGTCGTGCTGGATCAAGTCCCTGATCCAGGCAGAACTGAGCCGCTACATCCTGGTTTCGGGAGACACCTACGTCCGGGCAATGAACCGGCTGCCAGGCAAGATTCCGCTCGGCAGGGGTCTGATCAGCTTCCCCGTCGTCATCGCCCTGATCGCCATCATCCCTGGGGTACTGGGGCTGGGCGGGATCATCGGCGGCGCAGGGCAGGCGCTGACGCTGCTGGTTCCCGATGTGTCGTCGGTCTGGGCCGCCGGTCTGATCGCCGCCGTGACGATCGCCCTGCTGGTCACCGGCTCCTACAAGGTGCTGGAGAACGCCATGCTCGGGCTGGTGATGATTTTCACCGGCGCGACCCTGGTGTGCGCCTTCCTGATGCAGAAGACCCAGTACGCGGTGACCGGCGCCGACCTCCTGTCGGGCCTCACGTTCAGTTTCCCGCCCGAGTACCTGGTCGCGGCGATCGCCGTGTACGGCTACACCGGGGTCAACGCGTCGGAGACCTCCGCCTACCAGTACTGGTGCGTCGAGAAGGGCTACCCGAACTTCATCGGCCGCAGCGACGCACCGGGATGGGAAGCCAGAGCCCGCGGCTGGATCAAGGTGCTCCAGACCGACGTCTGGGTCACGCTGGCGCTACTGACCTGCGCCACCCTGCCCTTCTACATCCTGGGCGCCGGCGTCCTGCGCGCCCGCGGCAAGGTGCCGGACGGCCTCGAGACGATCTCCCTGCTGTCCGAGATGTTCACCGAAACGCTCGGACCGTGGTCGCTGTGGCTGTTCGGCATCGGCGCCTTCAGCATCCTGTTCTCGACCATGCTCGCCGCGGTCGGCGGCGCCGCCCGTTTCATTCCGGACTACATCATGGAGCTCGGTTATCTCAACCGGCAGAACCTGGTCGCTCGTCGCAACTGGATCCGCGGCTACTGCACGCTCATCCCGCTGGTCGCCTTCGTCATCTACATGACGATCCCGAATCCCCGGCTGCTGGTGACGATCGGGGCTCTGACCCTGGCCATGCTGCTGCCGATCCAGAGCGGCGCGGTGCTGTGGTTCCAGAAGAACCGGATGGACCCGAGGATCCGGCCTGGCAGGTGGATCCGGCTCGCGATCTGGGGCATCTTTCTGTTCGAGTTGGCGATGACGTGGTTCGTCGTCCGCTACGTGGTCCTTGGCCCCTTTCTCGACTGAGGAGAGAACCACGGTCGCCCGTAAGTCCAATGTCTTCAACCACTTACGTTGGGCCAAGGAACGATCCGTACACCGTCCGCGAGGGCGGCGCCGCCCCGCCGCCCACGAGCTGGCGAAGGCGGCTTCGCTATCTCGGCCCGAGCGTCGTCATCTCCGGAGCGATCGTCGGTTCGGGCGAGATGATCCTCACTTCGGGTCTGGGCGCCGCGGCGGGCTTCGTCATGCTGTGGTGGGTGCTCCTGTCCTGCTGGATCAAGTCCCTGATCCAGGCGGAACTCGCCCGGTACACGCTGGTTTCGGGCGACACCTACGTGCGGGCGATAAACCGCCTCCCCTTCCAGATCCGGATCGGCCGCGGCCACGTCAGCTTCGCCGTCGCCATCTCCCTGATCGCCCTGGTTCCCTCACTGGTGGGTCTGGGGGGAGTCATCGGCGGCGCGGGCCAGGCTCTGACTCTGCTGGTCCCGGCGGTGCCGTCGACCCTGGCCGCCGGACTGCTGGCCGCGATCACGATTGCAGTCCTGATCACGGGCTCCTACCGGATCCTGGAAAACGTGATGCTTGCCCTGGTCATGATCTTCACCGGCGCCACGCTCGTGTGCGCCATCCTGATGCAGGGTACGGAGTTCGCCGTCACGCGGGCCGAACTCGCGTCGGGCTTCACGTTCAGCTTCCCACCCGAGTTCATCGTCGCCGCCACGGCCGTCTACGGATTCACGGGCGTCAACTCCCTGGAGATCTCGGCCTACCAATACTGGTGCGTCGAGAAGGGCTACCCGAACTTCATCGGCCGCAGCGATGCTCCGGGTTGGGAGACGCGCGCCCGGGGATGGATCAAGGTCATGCAGACGGACGTCTGGGTCACGCTGGCTCTGCTGACCTGCGCGACGGTGCCCTTCTACATGCTCGGCGCCGGCGTGCTGAAGAAACTCGGCAAGGAGCCCGACGGCCTGGAGACGCTCTCCATGCTCTCGGAGATGTTCACCCAGACCCTCGGCCCCTGGTCGCTGTGGCTGTTCGGCGTCGGCGCCTTCTGCATCCTGTTCTCGACGATGATCTCGGCCGTCGCCGGCGGCGCCCGCTACATCCCCGACTACATCATGGAGCTGGGCTACCTGAAGCGGCAGAACCTGGCCGCCCGCAAATCCTGGATCCGCGGCTACTGCACGGTCGGCCCGATCTTCTGCTTCACCGTCTACATGTGGATCCAGAACCCGCGACTGCTGATCACGATCAGCGCCCTGGTCGCCGGGCTGCTGCTGCCGATTCAGAGCGGCGCCGTGCTCTGGCTGCACAAGAAGCGGATGGATCCCCGCATTCGCCCCGGCCGGGGAATCCGAGCCGGGATCTGGGCCATCTTCCTGGTCGAGCTGGCCCTGGTCGGATTCGTCATCCGCTACGTGGCCCTCGAGCCATTTCTCAACTGAGGAGCAACGATGTTCTCTCGATCGGCCATAGGCATTCGCACACACGCAGGACTGGCCTTCAACACCGCATGTCTTGGCGCCCTGACCCTGCTGGCCGGGTGCGCTTCCCCGGACGCCGACGTGATGGAAGCGGGCGCCGAAGGCGTCCGAACGATCGGTGAGAGTGCCAGCTTTCGCGGCATCAACGGCATCCTCTTCGGACCCGACGGAGACCTGTATCTCACTTCGGTGGTGACGCCCGCGGTGGCGCGGATCGACCCGGAGAGCGGCGAGATCCTCGACAACTGGGGCCTTGAGGACGGAGCCAAGTCGCCCGACGACCTGGCCTTCGGACCCGACGGCTCGGTGTACTGGACCGACATCAGCAACGGAGAGGTCGCGATGCGAACACCGGAAGGCGAGACGCGCGTCGTCGCTTCGCCAGGCGTCGGCGTCAACCCGATCACCTTCTCAGACGACGGCCGGCTGTTCGTCTCCCAGTGCTTCATGGACACGAACCTGTTCGAGCTCGACCCGGCAGGCGAGCAGGCGCCGCGGCTCATCCGCGACGACCTCGGGCCCGGCTGCGGCCTGAACGGGATGGACTGGGGCTCCGCGGATGGCAAGCTCTACGGCCCGCGCTGGTTCCGCGGCGAGGTCGTGCGCCTGGATGTCGACAGCGGCGAGATGGAGGCGGTCGCCAGCGGCTTCGAAGTGCCGGCGGCAGTCAAGTTCAACAGCGAAGGCGTACTCCACGTGCTCGACTCGCTCCGGGGCGAGGTCGTCCGGGTGAACGAGGACGGCGGCAAGCAGGTCGTCGCCCGCGTTCAGCCCGGGCTCGACAACTTCGCCTTCGACGCAGACGACCGCCTGTTCATCTCCAGCTTCGCCGACGGCTTCATCGTCGAGGCGCTGTCCCCTGAGACGAACCGCATCGTGCTCGAGGGCGGGCTGAACATGCCCGGCGGCCTGGCGTTGATCGGGGCCGGCGACGCGACCCGGCTCGTCGTCGCCGACTTCTTCGCCCTGCGCCAGCTCGACCCGGCAACCGGCGACGTACTCGGCGTCGTGCGCGACGTGATCGGCTTCTCCGACATCGGCACGTCGATGTCTGTCCATGCCGCGGACGACGGCCAGCTCATCCTCTCGAGCTGGTTCGACAACGCGGTGCGGCTCTGGGACCCGGCTGCGGACGCACTGGTCCAAATCTTCGGCGAACTGGCCGCCCCCATCGACGCGATCCAGTTCGAGGGCGAGATCGTCGCCAGCCAGTGGGGCGCCGGCAACGTGATCGCGTTCTCGCCGCAGAGCCCGGAACAGAAGCGAGTCCTCGCAGACGGTCTCGAAGGGCCGGCCGGTCTGACGGAGTTGGACGGGAGCCTCTACGTCACCGACAACCTAGCCGGCTCCCTGCTCCGCATCACCGACGCAGGCGCCGAGGAAGTAACGAGCGGACTCGAGCAACCGGAAGGGCTGGCAGCGGCCAACGGCTCGATCTACGTCGTCGAAGCCGGCGCAGACCGGGTCACGGCCATCGACCCCGTGAACGGAGCGACATGGGGCGTTGCCGAGAACCTCGAACTCCATGTGCCGCCAAGCGGCGCCTTTCCGAACACGATGCTGTTCAACGGGATCACGACCGACGGCGAGACCGCCTGGGTCGCCGGCGACGCCGCGAACACGATCTACGTCATCGACCTCGACTAGTCACCCAAACCGTGGTCGCCGTACGTCGTGGCCGCCCCCGTCCCGCCGGGGCCCAAGCGGCCGCCCTCGCCGAAGTGCCCCTTGCCCGGGACGTGGTTCACCTCGACCCGGATGCCGTCCGGGTCCTCGACCAGGATCGAGTAGTAGCCCGGCGCGAACCGTGAACCCTCCTCGGGGCCGTGAACGATCGTCGCGTCGAGTTCCGACTCGATGAAGCGGTAGATCGAGTCGACATCCGCCCGGCTCCGGGCCCGGAAACAGAAGTGATGCAGACCCGGCCGATCCTGATCGAACCCGCGGTCACGCTTGTCCGGCGGCGCCGCCCGCACCAGGATGCCGGTACGGCTGCCGATGCAGTACAGCACGTCCTCACCCCGAATCAGGGTCTTCATCTCGAGGAAGTTGCAGAGCCGCTCCCAGAACGGCAGGCAGCGCTCCGGGTCCCGAACCGTCAACTGGATGTGCGCGATCCCGTTGACGCCAACGGTCTGGCCGGCGCCGGTCACTCCCCGCCCGTCGCGGCCGGCTCTGCCGCCTCGCCCGGATCGACCTCGATCAACTCGAAGATGCCGACCATCATCTCGTCCGTCGACTGGAAGCCGAAGCCGACATCGCGGTTCGGATCCGGATTGACGGGGTTCGCCGCCGAGTTGTCGTAGTGCGCCACGACCTCGACCACACTTCCCGCCGGCAGCAGTGTCGGCGCCTCCGGGTAGTAGAAGAGTTGCCAGTCGAAGTCGTACTCCGGTACCTCGAGAAGGATCTCCCGGCTGCCGTCGGGGTAGACCGCGGTGAATGACATCGCCTTGCCGCGCAAGTGCATGTGCGGGAAGTAGGACACGATCCGCGAATCGGCGCTGAGTTCGTGACGAGCCTCGATTCGATGGTTCGTGGCGCCCGCCGGGATCGTGAAGTCCATTCTGCTCGCGAGGATCGCCTCGACCTCGACCTCCAGCAGACCCTCGCCGAAGTAGAGGCCGATCCGGGTCCTGTCGGTACGCTCCGAGTCGCCGTTCGGATGGTAGTGCTGGTTGATCACCAGCATGGTGCCGGGGTTCACCCAGCGCCCGGCGCCGTCCGGGAACACAGTGGGCGACGCCCCTACCGCCCAGATCCCGAGAATCTCCAGGCCGACGCCACCTGCTTCCCCGCCCGGCCGGTCGTCCTGCCGTTCCTGCTCCTTACCCGAACCCAGGCCGCCGAATCCGCCCATGAAGGCGACCTGGTGGTGGTTCACGGTGCGGTCGCCGGGGAGGAACTCCACCGCCCGCAGCCAGCGACGTTCCGGAATGTCCAGCCGCACGAGCGGATTGGGAACCAGGTCCGGCCCGTTCGCCGGCACGGTCACGGGAGGCAGTTCGATCACGTAGTCCGGCTCGCCCACCTGCCAACCATCCCTGAACTGCGGCGGCTCGGGCATCAGCGCCGGATCGCCGGCCCTGGCGCCGCCATCGACCCAGGCGACGATCGTCTCCATCTCCTCCTTGCTAAGTCGGGCGTCGTTCGCCCAGACGCCGTGTTCGGGACTCGCGAACCACGGAGGCATCTCGCCGCTCAAGACGACGCGCCGGATCGAGCGCGCCCAGGGCCGCGCCTCGCGGTAGGTCAGGAGCGACATCGGTGCGATCTCGCCCGGCCGATGGCAACCGACGCAGTGGCGCATCAGGATCGGCGCCACGTCGCTGCTGAACAGAACCCCGTCACTCTCCGCCGCGCCGGCCGGCCCCGGGATGGCGGCCGCGGCGACGATCAATGCTCCGGCGCCCAGCACACCCAGAACAGTGAAACCGGGCAAGCGCACTACCGGGGACGGACGCTGCATGGAAGACTCCTTCCGAGGACCGACCTCAGACTACCGCAGCCACCAGGCCGCTCTGCCCCGCATGCACGTGCGGGCGAACGGCGGAAAGGACAAGGAGGGAAGTCCGGACTCCGCCGTCCGCCCCACGGCAAAGACAACTCGGGAGGCAACCCATATGCCAGCACTGGCTGTCACGGCGCGAAGACTCCGAATCCTTGCCCCAACTACCCCGTTTCGGAGGTTCCGGGCCCCGGAGGAGCCATCCCGGGACAACAAAATCGTAGGGCCAGGGGACCACGCCGACATGAACGTCCGAGCCGCCCCCTTGGCTCGAGTGCAGCTCCTCCGCCGGAACCGGGGCCCCCTGCCCCTGAAACAGGACGCTTCCAACCTGAGCGGAGCACGTTCCCCTCAGCTGCTAGAGTCCGCCCCCAACATTCCAGCACCCCTTTTCAGGAGAACCACCCAGAATGCACCGACACACCATCTGCCGCCTTCTCGTGCTCAGCTTGTGCCTCGCCGTCATGGGCTTCGCACCCGCCGCCGCGCAGGAGCGTCCCTCCAGCCCCGAGGGCGCCGCGTCGACCCAGATCGGCGACGCCTGGATCGACATCACCTATTCCCGGCCGATCCTTCGCGGACGCAGCGGCATCTTCGGCGCGGGCGACGAGTACGGCCAGGTGCTGAACGCCCAGGGTCCGGTCTGGCGCGTCGGCGCGAACGTGACGACCCGGATCAAGACCGAGGCCGATCTGATGATCGGCGGCACGACGGTGCCGGCCGGCGAGTACAGCTTCTTCATCGAACTGAAGGAGGGCGCCTGGACCGCGATCATCTCGAAGCAGGACTACATGGAGACGTTCGACCGCGACAAGATGGCGGAGGGTCTCACCTGGGGCGCCTACGGCTACAACCCCGAGCACGATGTTGTACGGGCCGACATGGACACGTCGACAGAGGAGTTCTCCATCGACCAGATGACGATCCTGTTCACCGGCGTCTCGGACGCCGGCGGCGAGATCGTCGTCATGTGGGACAACCAGATGGGCACACTGCAGTTCGGCGTCGCTCCATAACGGCAGCCCTCCGGCAGTCTCAGTCTTCCGCGGCTGCCCGGGCCTCCTCGGCCCGGGCGCCGCTCAGCACGTTCGCTACCGCCCAGTTGCCCTCGTGACAGGCGTACTCGAACAGGCCGCCGACCGTCACGCCGCGTGACGCCTGGTCGTTGGTGAGCGGAGCCGAAACCGTCCACGGGGCGGTGAACATCGTCTCGTCCTCGACCGTGAAGCGGTAGTCGATCGTCCGCTCGTCGACGCGGGTGAACCGTTCGACCAGCCGCATGGTCGGCCGCGAGGCTCGCCACAGCCGACTCCAGTGGTAGTGCGTCTTGTCGGCGATGTTCGTCGTCTCGACGACCAGCGTGTCGCCCTCCCACCGCCCCCGGGCATCGCCCAGCCAGAGCCCGATCGCTTCCGGCAGCCGCGGCCGGCCGTCGAGCGGCACGATCCGGATCTCGTGGTACATCTCGTGCAGCATGACGATCGTGTCCGGGGTCTGCAGGATCAGGAAGTTCATGTTGTAGGGCTGAATCGGGACCATCAGCGGCAGGCCGTCCGTGATGCAGCGCTCACCGGTGTCGAGATCGGTGTGGTCCAGGTAGGGCCCGGTGCCGTAGCGGGCGAGTTCCCGCCTGCTGGCCTCCCGCGCCTCGGGCGTCCACGGGATCCGGCCGTCCGGCGGATCGACGATCAGCGAAGTGCGCCGGTCCGCGTCCACCCGGGTCGAGGCATCCATCCAGACCAGGTTGTAGCCGCCAACCGTGCCTGGCCGGGACGTACCGTCGGCGGCGACACGCTGCTCCACCGTCGTCCGTTCGAGTTCCGCCGCCTCCGCCTCGCTCAGCGCCTCGCGTCCGGCCAGCGCCTCGGGCCGCTCGAGCGGCGTCAACGTCGCGCTGGTCCAGGTCCCCTGAAAGTTCGGGTCACCCCAGGGGGTCCGCGGCTGGGAGTCCGCCACCGCCGGACACAGGACGACCGACGCGGTGAGTAGCGCGCCCACCCACCGCAACGGCGCCTGTCGGCTCAGGCGTCGCACGCCCGATAGGCGTCGATGACCGCGCGCTCGCCCTCGCGGCCCGGCTTCGCGTTGCCGTGCTCCATGCCCACGATGCCGTCGAAGCCCCTGCTCTTCAGGTGACGGAAGACGTTGAGATAGTTGATCTCGCCCGTGGTCGGCTCCTTCCGCCCCGGGTTGTCGCCGACCTGGATGTAGGCGATCTCGTCCCAGGCACGGTCGAGGTTCGGGATCAGGTTCCCCTCGGTGATCTGCTGATGGTAGAGGTCGTCGAGGATCTTGACCGAGGGTGAGCCGACCGCCTTGCAGATCTGGTACGCCTGCGGAATCCCGGTCAGGAACACGCCGGGGTGGTTCGTCCAGTGGTTGAGCGGCTCGAGCACCGCGACCAGGCCCGCTGGCTCCAGGATCGCCGCGGCCCGTTTCAGGTTCTCGACCACGTTTACCGTCTGGTACTCCCACTCGAGGCCGGGGTCGAGTTGGCCAGGCACCACGGTGCACCACGTCGCGTTCACCCTCTTCCCGATCTCGACCGCCTTTCGCATGTCCGCCTCGATCGCCTCGCGCACCGAGGAATCGGAGGAGGCGAAGCTCACGCCTCCCCAGGAGGTGTGGGCGACGAAGACGCCCATCTCCATGCCCAGCCGGTCGAGTTCGGCGGCGATCTTCTCCTGGAGCGAAACCTCACGACCGCCCATGCCGTTGTCCTCAAGGGCCCGAAAGCCCTCGTCGTGCATGAACCGGAGTTGATCAAGGTGGTCGTCGCCGGCGTGATGCCGGAACATCCCGAAGTGTGGCGCGTACTTGAGCCCGAATGCACCGTCCCCGGCAGGCTGCGCAGCCCGCGCTCTCGCCGCTCCCGGCACGGCGGCCTCGACCGCAAGCGCGGCGCCGGCCGCGGCGCCCCCGGCAAGTAACTCGCGACGGCCGATCGCTCTCGCCCGGTGGCCCTTCGATTGACCGCTCCCGGCTTCGATCTCGGAGTCTCCATTTGATGGTCGCATCGTGGCAGAGTAGCAGCCCGTTTGCCGCCCCACCGCGGCCTGAACCGGAAGGAAGGACATGATGAGAACTCACCTCAGGCAACGTATCCTCTGGACCGTCCTGGCGGCCGCCGCGACGGCGACCGCGACGTCGGCGGTCGACGTCTCGGACACCCGGCTCCTGTCCCAACCCGCGGTCAGCGACGAACACGTGGTCTTCGCCTACGCCGGCGACCTCTGGATCACCGGCCGCGACGGCGGATCTTCCCGGCGCCTGACCTCCCACCCGGGCAACGAGACCAGCCCCCGGTTCTCGCCCGACGGCTCGCTCGTCGCGTTCAGCGGCGAGTACGACGGCAACGTCGACGTGTTCGTCATTCCGGCCGCCGGCGGCGAGCCGAAGCGCCTGACCTGGCACCCGGGAGCCGATCTCGTCCAGGCGTTCACCCCCTCCGGCTCGGCGGTGCTCTTCGCCTCCCAGCGCAGCATGTTCACGAACCGTCACTTCCAGCTCTTCACCGTCCCGCTGACCGGCGGTCTGCCCGCGAAGCTGCCGATTCCGCACGGTCTGCGCGCCAGCTACTCCCCCGACGGCAGCCGGATCGCCTACATCCCCACGCCCGAGCGTTTCCAGCAGTGGAAGAACTACCGCGGCGGCACGACTTCGCGAATCTGGATCTACGACACCGGAGACCACTCGGTGCAGACGATCCCCCAGCCCGAGGGCCGCTCGAACGACACGAACCCGACCTGGATCGGCAGCCGTGTCTTCTTCCGCTCCGACCGGGACGGCGAGTTCAACCTGTTCTCCTTCGACACCGGAAGCGGCGAGATCGTCCGGCACTCGGACTTCGAGGACTTCCACATCGAGAATCTCTCAGGGTCCGCGGACACATTGATCTACGAACAGGCCGGCTACCTGCATCTCTACGACCCGGGTTCGGACCGCCACGAACGGCTACGGATCGGCGTCGCCGCGGACCTGACCGAAACCCGGCCCCGCTGGGTCGAGGGCCCCGAGTACATTCGCAGCGCCTCGATCTCACCGTCCGGGGCCCGCGCGGTCTTCGGCTATCGCGGCGACATCCTCACGCTCCCCGCCAAGAAGGGCGACGCCCGTAACCTGACCCGCACCTCCGCCATCCACGAGCGCTTTCCCGCCTGGTCTCCCGACGGTGCGAACATCGCCTTCTTCTCGGACGAGGGCGGCGAGTACGGGCTCCACATCCGCGACCAGGAAAGCGGCGAGGTCCGCCGCCACGAACTCGGCGGCGAGCGCGGCGGCAACGGCTTCTACGAGAACCCCGAGTGGTCGCCCGACGGCGAGCGGATCAGCTACGTCGACAACTCGATGTCCCTGTTCGTGATCGACGTCGAAAGCGGCGAGGTCGCCAAGATCGCCAGCGAGTACTACTACGGCCCCTCCGCTCCGGCGCGCCCCGGCCACTCCTGGTCGCCCGACTCCCGCTACATCGC
>JAGWAG010000041.1:40709-47209 GCA_021296535.1 Acidobacteriota bacterium
GCCTCGACCGACGCCGGCCCGGTGAAGCACTGGTTCGCCATGTCGAACGCCGACATGGAGGCGTCGAGTTCCATCTACGTCGCCGTCCTGCGTGCGGACGGCGAATCGCCCCTGGCCCCGGAGAGCGACGAGGAAGCCGTCGCGTCAGGCGTCGAGGAAGCGAACGGAGAAACCAACGGCGACGAAGAAGCCGACGGCGAGGGAGAGAGTGACGGCGACGAGGACGAGGACCGGGTCCAGATCGACTTCGAGGGGCTCAACCAGCGCATCCTGGCGCTTCCCGTCCAGACCGGCGGCTACGGCAACCTGGAGGCCGGCGCCGCCGGCAAGCTCTACTACCTTCGCAGCTCGCCCGCCGGCAGGTTCGGGGGCGGCGGCGGCGATCTCGTCCGCTTCGACCTCGACGGCCGCGAGGAGACGGTCCTGCTCTCGGGCGTGGTCGGCTTCTCCCTCAGCGCCGACGGCAAGAAGCTGCTCTACGCCGGCCAGGACGACTTCGGCATTGCCGACGCCGGCGGCAAGATCGACCGCGCGAAGAGTGCGATCCCTACCGACAAGCTGACGGTGCGCATCGACCCGCGGGCGGAATGGCAGCAGATCTACGACGAGGTCTGGCGGATCAACCGCGACTACTTCTACGACCCCGGCATGCACGGCGCGGACTGGGCGGCGATGGCCGAGAAGTACAGCGGCTTCCTGACCGACGTCACGTCCCGGGCCGACCTGAACAGGGTGCTGCGCTGGATGTGCAGCGAGATCGCCGGCGGCGGCGACCAGCGCGCGGACCCGGAGCGGGTAGGCGGCGGGCTGCTCGGCGCCGACTTCGAAGTCGCCGACGGACGCTACCGCTTCGCCCATGTGCTCGGCGGCCTGAACTGGAATCCGGAACTCCGCGCGCCGCTCACCGAGCCCGGCGTCTCGGTGACGACCGGCGAGTACCTGCTGGCCGTGGACGGAATCGATCTCGTGGCCGACCACAACGTGTTCGCCCGGTTCGAGAACACCGCCGGCAAGATCGTGGAACTGACCGTCGGACTGAGCGCCGACGGCTCCGACTCGCGCACCGTGTCCGTCGTGCCAATCCCGAACGAGTCGGCGCTCCGCAACCGGGAGTGGGTCGAGCGCAACCTGGCCAAGGTCGAGGAAGCGACCGACGGCCGGGTCGCCTACGTCTACGTGCCGAACACGACCACCCTCGGCCACACGTACTTCAAGCGCTACTTCTTCCCCCAGGTCCATAAGCAGGCTCTGATCGTCGACGAGCGGTTCAACGGCGGCGGCCAGGTCGCCGACTACTACATCGACCACCTCCGGCGGCCCTACATCAGCCACTGGGCGACCCGCTACGGCGCCGACTTCCGCACGCCGAGCGCGGCGATCCTGGGGCCAAAGGTCATGATCATCGACGAGACGGCCGGTTCGGGCGGCGACCTGCTGCCGTGGATGTTCAACAAGCTGGGTCTCGGCACCCTGGTCGGCAAGCGGACCTGGGGCGGCCTGGTCGGCACCCTCGGCTTCCCCGTCCTGATGGACGGCGGCTTCGTCACCGCCCCGAACCTCGCGATCTGGACGGAGGACGGCTTCGTCGTCGAGAACGTCGGCAGTGGCCCGCGGACGTCATCGCCGGCCGCGACCCGCAGCTTGAGAAGGCGATCGAAATCGTCCTTGAGCAGTTGGAGGAGAACCCGCCCGCCGAGCCGGTCAAGCCACCCTTCCCCGTCCGGGCTCGGCGCTAGAGCCGCCGAACCTGTCGCAGGCTCGATGCCCGGCCCCAGCCCCCACCTCCCCAGGAAAATGCCGGTGGACTGCGCGCCGAGTGGCGCAAACGCGTCCGGCGGGAGCTTTCCGCCGCCGATGTCCAACCCCGCTTTCGGGACCGGGAACGACACTTCCGCTCGCCACCGATGACTCCGGAGCTGGTGGCGTCGATCTCCCGCCTGTCGCCCCAGTTCCACCTTCAGCCCGGCGAGTCGTCCCGGGACTTCTGGGAACTTACCCAGAACGGCTCCTGCTGGGGCGAGTTCGACGCCGCGGCGCCCGTCCTCCGCCTCATGCCGCAGCCCGCCAGGGCGCTCGACCTCGGTTGCGGCCTCGGGCGTTCGACAGCCTTCTTCCGGTGCGTCCTGGGCTGGGAGGACACCGAGTTCCACCTCTATGACGGCGACGGTCCGCGCGTCGACTATCCGCGCAGCGGAGAACGCAACAGCCGCTCCTTCTGCGGCGACCTGACTGCCCTGCGGTCAGTCCTCGAACACAACGAAGTCCTGAACTTCCGCATCTTCGACGCCCACAAGCTGGACCACCGCCTCGACGCCCTGCCCGGCCCGTACGACCTCGTCTACTCCTTCTACGCCGCCGGCTTCCACTGGTCCCTGGCCGACTTCTGGAGCGAACTCGAAGCGATATCGCACGAAAGGACCGTCGGTATCTTCACGATCCACCGCAACTTCGAGGAGTTCCCGGCGCTACGGAACTGGGCAACCCGGATCGTCCCCTTCGAGCGCAGCCTGATCAAGGACCGGCCGCACCGGCTGCTGATCGTCTCCCGCGACGAAGAACTACACGCTAGGCTACGAGTTCAAACGCCAACAGCCCAGGGAGGGAAGCGATGCTCAACGCGCTCAAGAACTGCCAGCCCCAGACCTACGCCGCGCTGCGGATCTTCGCCGGCTTCCTGTTTCTCTGGCACGGGGCGCAGAAACTCCTTGGCTTCCCACTGCCCACTCCTGAAGGCGCCCCGAGCTTCATTCTCTACATCGCCGGACCCATCGAGCTGATCGGCGGCACGTTGATCATGCTCGGCCTGTTCACCCGACCGGTCGCCTTTCGCCTACTTCCTCGGCCACGTCTTCCGGCCGGGCCTTGAGGACCCCGGCGTCCTCCATTATCTGCTGCCGCTGGTGAATCGCGGCGAGGCCGCCGTTCTCTTCTGCTTCGTCTTCCTCTACATCGCCGCCAAGGGCAACGGCATTTGCAGCCTCGGCGGCGACGAGGACTGAGCGGCCAACACCCTCCGCCCAGCTTCAGCTCACCGCGAAGATGCCGCCGTCGACCGGGATCGCGGCACCGGTGACGTAGGCCGCCGCACGCGACGCCAGGTAGATCGCAACACCGGCCATGTCCTCCGGGGTGCCGATCCGCTTGCGCGGATTGCGGGCACGGATCTCGTCGCCGAACTTCTTCAGGTTGTACTCCATCATCTTGCTCTCGAACGGCCCGGGACAGACGGCGTTGACCGTGATGTCCTCGGCCGCGAGCCGGCGGGCCAGGGCGCGGGTGAGATGGATCATCCCGGCCTTGCTGGCGCTGTACGGGTAGTGCTCCGCCGGGTTCAGGTGCAACCCATCGATCGAGGCGATGTTGATGACCCGCCCCGGGTCGTCGGTGGTTGCCGCGGCCCGAAGTTCCGGTAGCAGCCGCACCGTGAGGAAGAAGGGCCCCTTCAGGTTGATGTCCATCACCTTGTCCCAGCCTGACTCCGGGAATTCCTCGAGCGGCGCGCCCCAGGCGGCGCCGGCGTTGTTGACGAGGATGTGAACTCGGCGCAGAAGCGCTCGACGCCCTCGACCGAAGCCAGGTCGTTGGGTAGCGAGATGCACTCCCCGTAGGCGGAGAGTTCCGCCGCCATCGCGTCGCAGACCTCGGCCTTGCGCGAACTGATGTAGGTCCGCACGCCATTCTCCACATAGCCGCGGGCGATCATCGCGCCGATCCCGCGGGAGCCGCCGGTGACCACCGCCACCTTGCCGGAAACATCGAACAGGTTCTTCATTCTTCCTACTCCACGGTCAGTGCGTCGGTCAGCACGGAGCCTGCCCGTGCGGTCTGGTCCCAGAGTCCCAGAGCAATACGCTGCCGGCCCGCCGGCAGCCGAACTCGCAACCCTGCACGGTAGTGGCTTTCCAGAGCTTCCGCCAGCGATTCGGCGGGTACCTGAAGGGGTACATCGAGATGCTGGGCCGCGGTCAGCGCGTCGTCGTCGTCCATCGCGACGACAACCAGCCGGGTCGCGGAGGTGTGAACACCGTCGACCTCGAACAGTTCGACGCTATTGATCGGGAACTCGATCCACATCTGTACGTCGAACAAGTCCTCGCCCTCGACGGGGATCATCGCGTCCACGCTGACCTCCATCCGGTGCGAGTTGTCGCTCTCGCCAACGTACACGGCCGCGAGCGCCCGCTCCGAGATGCGGGAGCGCACGCCCTTCTTGATGTAGCTCTGCCGGTAGTCCGCGTTCATCCCCCGGCCCTTGACGCGAACCTCGATCGTGGTGAACTCCCCCTCGGCCTTGTCCCCCGCGGACAACCCGAGCGAGTAGTACGACTGCATCCCGCCGACGGCCTGAGGCAGCAGGCCGGTCAGACTCCCGCCGCCGGTGCGCGCAAACCCGCCCGTGCCTTCGGCCAGGCCGTGCAACGCTTCCCGGTAGTCCGAAATCTCGAGCAGGGCGCCCCGCCCCTTGGAGCGACGGGCACTCGTCGCCGCGTCGCCGGGCGGCGGCTTGGCCGCGAAGAGGGTCACGCCGTAGGTGTTCGCCTCCGCGATGATCGCGCGGATGGTCGCCGTGGCCCGGTACTGCTCGACCTCCTGCTGGAGGCGGCCGACCTCCTGGCTCGCGTTGCGGTCGAAGACGCCGCCGGTGCCCGGAGTGCCCCCGGCCAACCCGCCCGACCGGTTCTCCACCAGCCCGCCGGCGGTGGTGGCGCTTCCCGTCAGCAGATCCTGCAGATGCTCCATCAGGGAGCCGAGCGGCCGCTCCACCACGCCGTCCGACACGTAGATCAGCGCCTTGCGGCCCTCGAGCCAGGACAGGGTGCGCACGAAGTTGCCCAGGGCCTCGAAGCTGCTCTCGGAGTCGGCGTAGATCTCGCGCGCATAGGTCCGCATCTCGCCCAGCAGCGCGTCGATGGACAGAGCGGCGTTCTGGCGGTCGAGGCGATCGCTGCCGCGCATCCGCTGAAACGCGGAGGTCACGGAGAGTTGGGCGCTCTGACGCAGACCGTCCCGGGCGTCGCCGACCGTCCCCTGGCCCTTGAGACGGCCCAGCGCGCTCCGGATCGCCCCCCAATCGCGGGTGAAGCCCTGGAGCACCCGGGGCTCCTGGTCGTGCGCGGCGATCATCACCCGCACGCGGCGGTCTTCCAGCACCGCCGGCAGGTCGAACTCGAGTTCGGACAGCGCCCGGTCGCGGTTCGCGGACAGCATGTTGTGCTGATCGAAGTACAGGGTGAGCCAGATCGGCGTTGACGCCTCCGGATCGTCGCTCACGACTTCGTAGAAGTTCACCGGATCGACCCGGCTCCCGTGTTCGAACACCTGGAAGTCAGACACGGTGAGGCCCGTAACAGACGCCCCCTGCCGGTCGGTGACCCGCACGTCGATGTTCACGACTTCGACGTCGACGGTCTCCTGAACGACGCCGGCCGCGGGCGCCGGCTGCTGGGCGCTCAGTGCGCCTGCCCCAAGAAGAAGGAGCGTGGAAAGGAAGGCGAGGCCGGTTCTCTTGCTGTTCTTCATGACAGTTCGAACCCCTCGTAGTTGTTGGCCGCTACCGCGTTGCATTTCTCCACGTACGGAGGAAAGCCGAGGTAGGGCATGAATACGCGCGGCTTGCCGGGCACGTTGGCCCCCAGGTACCACGAGTTACAGGTCGGATAGAGCGTATGGCTCGCAACCTCGCCGACGTGGGCCACCCATTCGTCCTCGGCCTCCGGCGTGGCCTCGATCGCCCCGTGGCCGCGCTCCCGCATGTACTCCATGCAGTCGGCGATCCAGTCCACGTGCTGCTCGATCGACGGCAGCATGTTCGAGAGCACGGACGGACTTCCCGGGCCGGTGATGACGAACAGATTCGGAAAGCCGGCGATGCCGAGTCCCAGGTAGGCGCGCGGACCTTCCTCCCACTTCGCGCACAGGCTCCGCCCATCGCGGCCGCGAATGTCGATCCGCGTGAGGGCGCCGGTCATCGCATCGAAACCGGTAGCGAAGACGATCGCATCGAGCTCATGGTCGCGGCCATCGACACGGACACCCGACCGGGTGATTCTCTCGATCGGCGAGGAACTGACGTCGACCAGCGAAACGTTGGGCCGGTTGTAGGTCTCGAAGTAGCCGCTGTCGAGACAGATCCGCTTGCAGCCGATCACGTTGTGGGGACTCAGGCGGTCGGCGACTTCAGGATCGTGGACGATGCCGCGGATCTGCTCGCGGACGAACCCGGCGGCAGCGTCGTTCGCCTCCTGGCTTTGCAGCAAATCGGCGAAGGAGGCCATGAAGGAGAAGCCTCCGTGTTCCCAGCGTTCTTCGAAGCGGCGCCGCCGTTCCTCCGGAGACACCTCCTCGAACGCGTCGTGCATCGGGTTCATGTCGGCGCCGAGCCCGGCCGGCATGCTCTTGTTGCGCGCCCGGAAAGCCGGATACTCCGCCTTGACCTCGGCCTCCCGCTCCCGGTCCATCGAGGAGTTGCGAGCCGGAATCGAGAAGTTCGGCGTGCGCTG
>JAGWAG010000041.1:47314-62407 GCA_021296535.1 Acidobacteriota bacterium
TCGCACCCTCGAAGTCGTCGAGGCCATCGAAGTCCGGCAGGTTCGCCGCCGACAGGCAGCCCGTCGCCATGATGACGAAGCGGGCGCGGACCGTCTCGCGTGCCTTGTCCTCGCCACGTCGGTCACCGTTGCTCCGACCGTTGCCCCAGAGTTTCGTGTCGGTCGGCTCCGCCGCCGCGATTTCGACCTGCCAGTCGGAGGTCTCCGGGCGGAAATGGGCCGACACCACGCGGGTGCTGAACTCGATGTCGCACCTGAGGTCGAAGCGGTCGGCGACATGGTTCGCGTAGCGGAGAATCTCCGGCTGACCGGCATAGCGCTCGCTCCAGGACCACTCCTGCTGCAGCTCCTCCGAGAACTGGTACGAGTACTCCAGGCTTTCGACGTCGCAGCGCGCGCCCGGATAGCGATTCCAGTACCAGGTGCCGCCGACATCGTCACCGGCCTCGAACGTCCGCACGGAAAACCCGAGCGACCGCAGGCGGTGAATCATGTAGAGGCCGGCGAACCCCGCGCCGACCACCACCGCATCGAACTTGCGCATCGCGCAGAATCGTATGCTACGCGTCCATCCCACGTCCGGCGACGGCGACGGCGTCTACGCCCAGCAGGAAGGCCAACCATGCCAGCACTCGACGGTCTCCGCATCCTGGATCTGACCCGGATCCTCGCCGGACCGACCTGCACCCAGTTGCTCGGCGACCTCGGTGCCGACGTGATCAAGATCGAACGGCCCGATCACGGCGACGACACCCGCGCCTGGGGGCCGCCCTTCGTCAAGGACGACGACGGCGCGGACACGTCGGAGAGCGCCTACTACCTGTGCGCCAATCGGAACAAGCGGTCAGTCGCCATCGACCTCGCCTCCGCGGAGGGCGCGGATCTGGTGCGCCGCCTCGCCGCCCGATCCGACGTGCTGATCGAGAACTTCAAGGTCGGCACGCTCGGCCGCTACGGCCTCGGCTACGACGACCTGAAGGACGACCTGCCGGAGCTCGTGTACTGCTCGATCACGGGTTTCGGCCAGACGGGGCCGAACGCGCACCGCGCCGGCTACGACCTGCTGGCCCAGGGCTACGGCGGCATCATGAGCCTCACCGGCGAACCGGACGGAGAGCCGATGAAGGTCGGCGTCGGCATCGCGGACATCGTCTGCGGCATGTACGCCTCGACCGCGATCCTGGCGGCGCTGCGCCACCGCGACCGCACCGGCAACGGCCAGCACATCGACCTCGCTCTGGTCGACACGCAAATGGCCTGGCTGGTCAACGAGGGGACGAACTACCTGACCTCAGGCGAGGTGCCCCGGCGGCGCGGCAACGAGCACCCGAACATCGTTCCCTACGGCGTGTTCGAGACCGCGGACGGCCACGTGATCGTCGCGGTCGGCAACGACGCGCAGTACGAACGATTCTGCGAACTCCTCGGCGCACCCGAACTCGCATCGGACCAGCGCTACCGCACGAACGCCGGCCGGCTCGCCCACCGCGACGAACTGGTGGCCGAATTGTCGCGGCGCGTTCGCAAGCTGAGCAGCGCCGACGTGCTCGGCGGCCTCGAAGCCCGCGGCGTGCCCGGCGGGCCGATCCACGACCTGGAACAGGCACTGGCATCCGACCAGGCGCGGGCCCGCAGGATGACGATCGACATGCCGCACCCCCTGGCCGGCAGCGGCAACGTCACGATGGTCGCCAACCCGATCAGGATGTCGGAAACGCCGGTTGCGTACCGTCGTTCGCCGCCCGTCTGCGGCGCCGACACGGACGAGGTGATCGCGGAGCTGCTGGGCGACGACTGAGAAGACGAATCGCTCGTATTCGGTGCGGAACCGGTTCCCCGGCGTGCCCACCGCCTCGGTGCTCCAGGTGGTACCGTGACGGGGCCATACGGCGATCCCACGCCCCTAGGAGACCACTTGACGAATACGGCCGTAGGAATCAGCGGCTTCGGCGGCTACGTGCCGAAGCGCGTGATGACGAACCAGGACTGGATGGAGCACGTCGACACATCCGACGAGTGGATCGTCGAACGAACCGGCATCCACCGTCGCCGCTTCGCGGCGGAAGACGAATCCACCGCCGACCTGGCGATCGCCGCTGCCCACTCGGCGCTCGAGAGCCGAGGCGTCTCCGCCGAGGAGATCGACGAGATCATCGTCGCCACGGACACGCCCGAGGTCTACACGCCGGACACCGCGTCCTTCGTGCAAGAGGGAATCGGCGCCCGGGAGATCCCCTCCTTCGACCTGGGCGGCAGCGGCTGCGCCGGCTTCGTGCAGGCCCTGGACGTCGCCCGCTCGCGAGTGCTGACCGGCACCCGCCGCGTCCTGGTGATTGGTGTCGAGCTCATTTCGCGTTTGGTGAGTTGGAAGATTCGAGAGACCTGCGTGTTGTTCGGCGACGCCGCAGCCGGAGTGATCATCGAGCGCGGACCGCAGATGGCCGAGATCCTCGGCGCCAAGACCGGCACCGATGGCAGCCAGTGGAGCATCCTGACCCTGGAGATCGGCGGCACCCGCAAGCCGTTCAGCCTCGAGTACGCGCAGAAGGAAGAGCATTTGAAGCTGATCATGGAGGGCCGGGCCGTCTTCCGTCACGCCGTCCACCGCATGTCGGAGGTCGGCCTCGACGTGCTGGAATCCGTAGGTGCAAAGCTCGAAGACGTGGCAATGATCGTCCCCCACCAGGCGAACCTGCGTATTGTCCAGGCAGTCGCGAAGAACCTGTCCGTGCCGATGGAGAAGGTCTACACGAACCTCCAGGAGTACGGCAATACGGGCTCCGCATCTGTGCCGCTTGCCCTGTGGGAAGCCCACCGCAAGGGCCGCATCTCCCCGGGCGACCTGGTCCTTTTGACCTCCTTCGGCGCCGGCTTCCACTGGGGTGCCATGCTGCTGCGCTTCAACGGCTGAGCAGGCCACCCCGATACACACTCGAGAGCTGCCGCGGCGACCGACGGAGAGTCAATCCAGATCTGGCGCCGCGAATCAGACGGATCTTGACTGCATTGAACGAAGCAACCGAGCGCGCCGTGGCCAAAGGCCTGGCAAGCGCCGAGGAAGGCCGGGAACTCACGCTGGCTGAGGTCAAGGGGCGCCTTCGCGAAGCCTGAATGCGGCTACCTCGCGACTCATCCCCGCCGCGCCGCGTCGTCCGGATGCCGGCCAGAAGCCGGCGGGTTCCCAAGGCTCGGATCAGCCGAAGATCAGGCCCCAGATGGTGTACAGGGTGAAGGACACGTAGACGGTCGACGCGATCACCATCATCACGATGTTGAGCGCCTTTGGACGGGCGGACTTCGGCAGCTTGGTCAGGTTCACGTAGAGGGTCAGCGGCACGTAGATCGCCATCGCGAAGCCGCCGAGCAGCGCGGCGTTGAAGATGAAGCCGAGCGCCGAAACACCGGTGACTTCGAAGAACGCGGTGGATGCGGTGCCGGCGACCATGAACATGATCGCGAAGATCAGGTACCACTGGCTCTGGGTGCGCTTCTTGCCGAACTTGAACATGGAGCCCAGCAGGTAGGACCAGGTGCGGGCGCCGCCGTCGACGCCGCCGAGCTGCGAGCTGAACAGCGCCGCCATGCCGATCAGCAGGAAGATGTACCTTCCCGGCGTGCCGAGGCTCGACTCCAGGATGACCGACATGTCCCAGACGATCTGGCCCTCCTCAGGGACGATCCCGGCTGGCCGCAGCACGGTCAGCGCTCCGAACATGAAGAGGAACATCGTGAAGGTGTTCCCCAACCAGAAGAAGATGACCTGGTCCTGGATCACGAAGCGCATCCAGCGCCTGAACCGGCTCGCGTTCTCCGGAGTCTCCCGGTACCGGAAGCCGGTCTGGACCTCCGCCGTCTTGTGCACACGCAGCGGGTTCGCCAGCACCGGGATGCGTCCGCCCATGCCGATATTCTTGTCCCGCAGGTAGAAGGCGTACCAGAGGTTGCCGGCGCCGCCGATGCCGGCAAAGACGACCGCGCCGAAGAACCTCGCGAAGGTGAACTCGTCGTCCAGCTCGATGTGGCCGAAGTTGACGAGACCCCGTCCCATCTCCTTGACCGCGTCCCAGGTACCGACCGAGAAGGCGACGTAGATCAAGCCGATCGTGATGACCAGGACCATGATCCCGATCGCCCGCTCGACCGCCCTGTACATCTGCTTCGGCCCGAACAGGATGAGCGCGATGAAGCCGAACGTGACCGCGGTCCAGAACCACTCGGGGCCCGGCCCGTCGGGGCCGAAGACAAGCGCCTTGAGCGCCGCGCCCGACATCCTCGCCCAGCCAGGCAGGAACAGGCCGACGAACCCGAGCGTGAGGAACGCGTAGATGACGGTCATCGACATACGGGCGTACGACGTGTACGGGTGCTCGCCCGTGACGACCGCCCAGCGGCCGATCTCGATGTTGATCCAGAGCTGCAGGAAGACGCCCAGCGCCGCCGCCCACAACATGACCGTGCCGAACTTCGCCGTCACCCAGGGCCACACCGCGAGTTCGCCGGCGCCGATCGCCAAGCCGATCATGATCGCGCCCGGACCGGCGAGCTGCCAGAAGGACAGCTTGCGCTCGGGGAGGTTCTCCTCGCGCAGTGGTGGGATCGGTACCGGCATCTGAGCGACCTCCTCTATGCCGGCACGGGCCGAGGCTGCCGATCCGGCTTCTCGCGATTCAAGGGCCAGCTTCGTGCGATTCAAGAAACTCTGGAGCGGGAAAGACTGTAGCAGCGGGCACGTCGCCTGCACGCACCAGGGAGGCAACGGGTACCATGTCGCCGCCACCCGCAACAGACACGACCGTTCCCGCGAGGAGACACGCCGATGACTCGACGCCTGATCCCGAACTGCCGCCTGATCGCGGCCCTGCTACTCACGCTCACCCTCGCCGCCGCCCCGGCGCTGGCCGCAGCCGACGCGACCCTCACGGTCACGAAGCCCGAACAGGTCGGTCTCTCGTCCGAGCGTCTCGCACGCATTGACGCGGCGATGAACGGCTACGTCGAGGCGGGCAAGATCGCCGGCGCGACGGGCCTGATCGCCCGGCGCGGCGAGATCGCGTACTTCAACACTTACGGCTACCGCGACCTCGAAACGAAGGAGCCGATGCCGAAGGACGCCCTCTTCCGCATCTACTCGATGAGCAAAGCGGTCACTGGCGTCGCCGTGATGATCCTGCACGAGAAGTACGGTTTCCCCCTCCGCACGCCTGCGTCCCGGTGGATCCCCGCCCTCGGCGACATGGAGGTCGCCGAGTGGAGCGTCGATCCGGGAACCGGCGACCCGAGCATGGAACTCGTGCCAGCGAACCGCGACATGACGGTCCAGGACCTGCTCACCCACACCGCCGGCATCAGCTACGGCGGACCACGCAACGCCCAGGGCCAGTCATTCTACGCCGAACTCGGGGTCAGCAGCCGCGACCAGAACCTCGAGGAGTTCGTCGAGAAGCTGGGACAGTCGCCCCTCCACGATCACCCCGGCACGGTCTGGCGCTACGGCCTCTCCATGGATGTCCTGGGCCGCCTGGTCGAGGTGATCTCAGGCAAGACCTTCGATGTGTTCCTGGAGGACGAGATCTTCGCGCCCCTCGGCATGAAGGACACCGCGTTCTACGTGCGCCCGGGCACCGAGGACCGGCTGGCCGTGCTCTACACGCCTGATCGCGAAGCCGGCGACGGCACAATCGTCCGCTCGAGCGCACCGCCGCAGGACTCCTACTTGCGAAAGCCACAGATCTTCTACGGCGGCGCCGGTCTGGTTTCGACCACGACCGACTACTTCCGGATGATCCAGATGCTGCTCGACGGCGGCCGCTACGAGGGCGGCCAGATGCTCAGCCCGAAGTCCGTCAAGCTCCTGTCTTCCGACCACATCGGCGACATGCCGCGCGTCGGCCAGTTGATGGGACCGGGCGACGGCTTCGGCCTCACCTTCCGGGTCAATCAGAACCCGGGATTAGGCGGCGCATTGGGTTCCCCCGGCGAATACAGTTGGGGCGGCGCCGCGGGCACCCGGTTCTGGATCGACCCCGACGAGGAGATGGTCGGTGTGTTCATGATCCAGATCCTCCCCCACGGCGGCCTGACGTACGGCACGGAGTTCCACAACCTCGCCTACCAGGCGATCGTCGACTGATCTGTTTGGAGAAAAGAGTAATGACCGACCGCAGCCTGGAAGTCCGTCTCGCCTCCCGTCCCGCCGGCGAGCCGGAAGCCGCGAACTTCGACGTCGTCGAAACCGACATGCCGAGCGCCGGCGAGGGACAGGCCCTCGTACGCAACGTGTACATGTCGGTCGACCCGTACATGCGCGGCCGGATGCGGGACATCAAGTCCTACACGCCGCCGTTCCAGATCGGGAAGGCCCTCGACGGCGGCGCGGTCGGCGTCGTCGAGGAGTCGAACTCGGACGCCCTGGCTCCCGGGGACCTGGTGTCGAGCCGCTTCGGCTGGCGCAGCCACTTCGCCGCGCCTGCCGTGGAAATCCAGAAGATCGACACCCACGGCGCGCCGCTTTCCGCCTTCCTCGGCGTACTCGGCATGCCGGGCATGACCGCCTACGTCGGCCTGCTCGACATTGGCGAACCGAAGGAGGGCGAGACCGTCTTCGTCTCCGCCGCGGCGGGGGCGGTCGGCAGCCTCGTCGGCCAGATCGCGAAGATCAAGGGCTGCCGGGCCGTCGGTAGCGCCGGGTCGGCCGACAAGGTCGCCCACCTGGTCTACGACGCCGCCTTCGACTACCACGGCGACCTGAACCGGAATCTCGCCGACACCTGCCCGGACGGCATCGACGTCTACTTCGAGAACGTCGGCGGCCCCACCCTCGAAGCGGTGTTCCTGCACATGAACATGTTCGGCCGCATCCCCGTCTGCGGCATGATCGCCCACTACAACGACAAGGAACCCCGCCCCGGCCCGAAGACCCTCATCTCGATCATCCCCAAGCGTCTCAAGATGCAGGGCTTCATCGTGTCCGACCACATGGACCGCCGCGCCGACTTCGTCCGCGACGTAGCCGGCTGGATCGCCGAAGGCAAGGTCACCTACCGCGAAACGATCGTCTCCGGCCTCGAAAAGGCCCCCGAGGCCTTCATGGGCCTCTTCCGCGGCGAGAACACCGGCAAGATGGTCGTTCAGATCAGCGACGATCCCACGAAGTAGCTGCGAGGCAAGTAGCTGTAGCGCCCTTCCAGGAGGCGCAGGTGCCGGAAGGCTAGCGCCTGCGGCGACTGTCGCCTGATCGGCCCGGCCCTCGCGTTCCGTGACCAGAACCGGTACAGGGCCCTTGGGGGCGAAGAGGAGCTTGAAGTCCGACTGTAGCGGCTCGTCCGACGCCGGCTGCAGCCGACGCGAGCGAGCGATCGTCGCCACGAGGAACACTCCCGCCATCGTGTTGAACTGCCAGGCCGGGCACCGGCGCGGTTCGGCGCTGAACGGCATGAAGACGTGCGCGGGACAACTGGCCGGACCGCCGTTCATCCAGCGTTCCGGCGCGAACTCTCCGGTGCGGTCGAAGTACCTGTCGTCGCGGTAGACGATGCCCCGGCACAACTGGAGCAGCGTCCCCTTGCGAATCAGATATCGCCCGCCGAGCACCCTGTCCTCGGTGGCCTCGCGCTCGATGAAGAACGGCGGCGGCCCCAGACGCAACGCCTCGTGGTAGACCGCTCGCGCGTAGGGAAGCCGGTCGAAATCCGCGGCGGTCATCGGACGCTCTCCCACCACTTCGTCCACTTCCTGCTCGAGCCGCGAAGCGACAGCCGGATTCCTGCACAGGAAACCGAGGGTCCAGGTGAGCGACAGGGCTACCGTGTCCACGCCGCCGCCCAAAGCCAGATCAAGCACCTCGTCGCGGATCTCTTCGTCGGTGAACGGCGGGTCGACCGGGTCCCGGTCCGCGTCGCGGACCATGTGGGCGGTCCAGTCGGCACGCTCGCTCCCTGGCTCGCGGGCTCGGCGCATCGACTCGGCGACGATCTCGTGCAGCTCTCTGAACGATCGCCAGAGGGCCAGATTCTGGGGTAGAGGCAGTCTTCGAATCAGGGACTTGAACGGCAGGTAGTCCACCGCATAGTCCCATTTGACCGTCTTGAGCGCCTTCCTGACCAGCGCTTCTCCGGGGTTCAAGTCCGTGCCGACCGCGACCTCCCCGAGGAGGCCGCCGACGACGCGGTACATCTCTTCCTTGGCCTGGAGAACCTGGCCTGGACGCCAGGAGTCCGCCATCTCTCGGAAGCGCCGGATCATGATATCGCCGTAGGCGGGGAGGCGGTCCTCGGAGAACACCGCGTTGACCGGCCCCAGCTTGCGTTGGTGGGCGGCATCGTTGACCCGGGCCAGACCGGCGTTCGGAATCGTCGGGCACTGCGTCGCCAACTGCAGGATCCTCGGAAACCAGGGCCGCTGGTCGATGAGGATCTCGTGGATCAGATCGGCGTCGAAGACGGCGCAGCAGTCGTTCCCTGGAAGCTGCCAGGAGACGACATCTCCATACTCGGCCCGGAATCGCGTCAGCAGGTTCTCGCAGTCCGAAAGGCGCTCCCGGAGATTCTTGAAGCGGCGGCCCCTCGGTCCCGGCGGAATCTCGGGCGCCCGGTCACTAGCTTGCTCGGTCATGCGCTGAAGTCTCCAGTCGTTTCAGGGGCGGCAAGCCCCCGCTTGGTGACGTTGAAGTAGACGGTCGCCATGGCTGGCGTCGTCAGCATGAGGACGAAGGTGGCGAAGACCAGACCGAAGCCCATCGACACGCCCAGCGGAATGAGGAACTGGGCCTGAAGGCTCTGTTCGAAGATGAGCGGCGCGAACCCCAGAAACGTAGTCAGCGAGGTGATGAGAATGGGTCGGAAACGCGCCTTGGCGCCCTCCATGATCGCGGCTCTGGCCGGACGTCCCGCCTCGAGCCGGCGATTGATGAGGTCGATCATCACGAGGGTGTCGTTGACCACGACGCCGGTAAGGGCGACCATGCCCCACAGCGAGGTGATGCTGAGGCTGATCCCCATGACGAAGTGCCCGAGAATTGCGCCGACGATCCCGAATGGGATGACGGCCATGATGATGAGTGGCTGGGCGTAGGAGCCGAGCGGGATGGCCAGCAGAGCGAAGATGATGAGCAGAGCGATCAGGAAACCACGTCCCAGAGCGTCGAACGACTCGAGCTGCTGTTCCTGCTGGCCTCCGTACCGGAAGCCGAGGCCGGGGTACTGATCGGACAGGTCCCGTAGCACGGTCGTCTCCAACGCGGCGAGTACCTCGGCACCGGTGACGACCGCCGGATCGACGTCCGCGGTAATCGTGACGATCCGCTCCCCGTCCTGGCGCCGAATCGACGAAGGCGAGACCCCGAAACGGACGGCGGCGGCCCGGCTGAGTGGCACCTCGGCGCCGGCGGGAGTGCGGACGAGATAGTTCTCGACGTCCGCGATGGCGTCCCGGTCCGCTTCCGGCAGGCGTACGTAAAGGCGAACGTCCTCCTGGCCCCGCTGTACGCGGACCGCCTCGTCGCCGAAGAAGGCGGCCCGCACCTGCCGCCCGAGCGCGTCGAGCGTCAGGCCGAGCGTGTGCGCTTCCTCGCGGAGTTCGAGCTGGATCTCCTGCAGACCGTCTGAGTGATCCGACTGGACGTCGAACACGCCATCGAAACCGCGAAGCGCCGCGACGACGGCGTCGCCGATCTGGCCGAGTTGGTCCGGATCCCTGTAGTTGAGCCGGAGCTGCACGGGAGCGCCCAGATTCAGCAGTTCGGCGGTGAAGACGAGGCCGCGGGCTTCGGGCATCGGACCCGCCGCCCGCCGCCAGGCCTGCAGGAACTCACCAGAGGTAACGTTCCGTTCCTCGGCGCCCACGAGCTTGAACTCGACGGCCGCTATGTTTGAACGCGGATTCAGGTTCGGTTCCTGGGCGATCGCGCCGCCCAACGGCCGCGCCTTCGCGCCGACCGTGAAGTTGACGCCGGCCAGCAAGGTCTCCGCATCGCCGGCGCCGCCCCCGGACAACCGCTCGATGGCCCGATGGCCCGCCAACTCGAGTTCCGCCGCCAGTTCGGCCGTACGGCGCGCGGGGGTTCCCTCGGGCATCTCCAGGCTCGCGGTCACGATGTCGGCCTCGACCGGTTGGGTGAAGATGACGCCGACGAGGCCCGAACCGACCAGGGCGGCGCAAAGGACGATCATCGCGATGCCGGCGGCGATCACGAGGGCGGGTTGAGCGGTGGCAAGGCGGAGGCCCCGGTCGAGCGGTCCTTCGGTGAACCTGCTCAACCCGAGGGCGACGGCGGCGTGGAGGCGGCCGAAAAGCCGTTCGACCGGATTCGCGGGCCGCGCTCCCGGCCCCGGCAGATGGGAAAGATGCCTCGGCAGGATGAGCAGCGACTCGATCAGGGAGAAGATGAGGATCGAGATCAGGATGATCGCGATCGATCCGGTCGCCCGGCCGAGGGGTCCGGGGACGAACATGAGCGGGAAGAAGGCGGCGATCGTAGTGAGGACGGCGAAGATCACCGGTCGCTTGACGCGCTGGGTGCCGCGGATCGCCGCGACGAGGCCCGGAACCCCTTTCGACCGCTCGGCGTAGATCTGCTCAGCGACGACAATCGCGTCGTCGATCACGATCCCGACGGCGAGAATGAACGCGAACAACGTGATCGTGTTGATCGAGACGTTCAGGGCAAGCATGAGGACGATGGCGCCGACGAAGGAGATGGCGATTCCCAGCGCCACCCAGAGCGCAAGTCGGATCTGAAGGAAGAGCGCCAGCGCTCCCAGCACCAGAATGAGCCCCAGCAACCCGTTCTTCAGCAACAGGTTCAGGCGGTCCTCGTAGATGTCCGCATCGTTGTTCCAGACGTCGACGGACACGCCGGCAGGAAGCGAAGGAAGAATCTCTTCTTCCAGGTGTGCCTCGACCGCTTCGACGACGTCGAGCACCTGCTCGCCCGCGGATCGGTAGACCTCAACGAAGGCGGAACGCTGCCCGTTGTACCGAGTGATCAGGTCGACGTCCTGGAAACCGTCCCGTACCTCGGCGATGTCCCCCAGCCGCACCACGGCGCCATCGCTCTGGCTCAGGACGACGATGTCCTCGAAGTCCTGCTGGTCGTAGCGCCGTCCCGTCGTTCGTACGCGCACCTCGGCGTCGCGCGTCTCAATGCTCCCCGCGGACATCTCCCGGGAGCCGACACGAATCGCGTTCGAGATGCCCTCCAGGGTGAGACCGAGGGCCCGGAGGCGGCGCAGGGGCACCTCGACCGAGATCTCGTAAGCGCGAACGCCGCTCGTCGTCACGTAGGAAACTGCCGGCAGCGACGCGATCCGGGCTTCGACCTCGTAGGCGACTTCCTTGAGTGCGCGTTCAGAAACGTCACCGTAGAGCACGAGGCGAATCACGCTCTGGCGATTCGTCATCCGCCGGATCTCGGGACGCTCGGCTTGCGCGGGAAACGTCTGAATCCTGTTCACCGCGGACTCCACTTCGTCCAGAACGCGGCTCATGTCGGCCCGCGACCTCAATCCGACCATGACCGAAGCGAGTCCTTCGGAAGCGACCGCCGACACTTCCCTGACGCCGTCCACGGTCTCGATCTGTTCCTCGATCCTGAGGACGACCGATTCCTCCACTTCGTCCGGCGTCGCACCGGGATAGGCGACGGAGACTTCGATGAAATCGAACGAGAGAACCGGGAACGCCTCCTGGACCAACCCCGGCAGCGACACGAGCCCGGCCGCCAGGATGAAGAACAGCAGCAGGTTGGCGGCGACGCCGTGTCGCGCCATGTAGGCGATTGGGCCGCGCGCCGCCTCCAGGGAAGCGTGCGGGTCCGTAGGGCGGATGCTCATCGTGCTGGAGAGAACGTGGATGGGAAGTGCGCCGGCCGACCTCGGGACACCTTAGGGGACTGAGCTACCAGTCGTGCGACTCCTCGTCGTGGAGGGTCGTCGGCAGGGCGTATGAGTGTTCGATCTCGCCGAGGTCCGACGCGTCGAGCAGCGCGTTGAACTGTTTCCAGGACCGGTCGGCCAGCAAGCGGGGGAAAATCTTCATGCCGACCTTCTCGGCCCGGTTCCTGAGGAAGAGGAGCGGTACCTGCTTGACGAACCTCGACTGCGGGAATCTGAAGGCGTCCGCCAGCTTGTCGCCGATCAACTCCCGTGACACCTGGTAGATGAACTTCGCCATTTTTCGGCGCTCGTTCGTTTCGGTGAACCCCAACAGGATCGGGGCACTGTTGACGATGCTGTTGGCCATGATGATCGCGTCGTCGTCCGGGGGCGGCTCGCACATGGCCGCGACCTTGAAGGTGCGGAGCGCTGAAACGTGGTCCTGGAACATGATGGATTCGGGTATGCCCATGACCTGCCCCGTGTATCTCCACACATGGACGTAGGCATCCCGCTCTTCCCGGCTGAAGTCGCCTCCCAGGCGCCCCACGTGTTGCATCAGACGGCCGGAGAAGGCCGCCGCGCCCAGAAGCATGTGCGCCGCGCTGAGCGGTGTTCCATGTTCCGGCGCGTCCCATTCCTCGGACTGCTTGAGCAGCATCCGCGACTGGGCGTGCACCAGGCGGATACGCAGGCTCAACTTCCAGGCGTCGCCGCCGGGCTCCAGTCCGCCCGGCATGAACTGTTCGATCAACTGGAGCGTGTTCTGCTTGAGCCGGCGCACCCCGTTGAGGATGATCCGGCTACGGATGCGGAACGACTTGCTGATCAGGGTGGAAAAGCCCTCGACGATGGCGCCGCCCACGAGCCCTCCGAGAACAACGTCCGAGTTGCGGAGGAAGGCCCTGGTGGCCGCCATGGCGATCTCAGGCTCGAACCACTCGGGAAGGACAGCCGAGGACTCGATGAGTTCCCGGAGGGCCCCAGGGGTTTCCTTGGGCGGGTCGTAGTGGCGGTCGATCGTGCTGGCGATCGTCCGGTGGACCTGCTGGGGCTCGACTACTTCTGAAAGCTGCTCGACCGCCCTGTCAGCCAGAGGATCGCCCAAGGTCGTGTAGCGGATGTAGCGATCCGCCAGATCGGGATCCAGGGCCCGGGCTGCGTTGTAGCCGTCCACATAGCAGGCCGGTATGACGAAATCCGGCTGCTCGGCGCTTCGCGCACTACTCGGTGCCTGAACCGATGACGTTCTTACGGCTGACACGATCTCCTTGTTCACAGATCAGGGACGCTACCAAACGTGATGCGACTACTGAGCGATCGTTCATCCTAGAGCGTGGTCTTTTCACGACCACGCGAGGCCGCGGGCAACCTCAAGGAGCCCAGCTCGGAACGTCAGGAGCGGAACGAACTGCGCCGCTCCGCCGGCTCAGGGGTATGGATAGTCGAGGTCCAGGAACGGCAGCGCGCTCAGGACGTCCGGCCGGTCCACCGGCAACGCGCGGTGGAGGTAGGACTCATCGAGTTCCTCCCAACTCGTGACGCCGAGGAGGCCGAGACAGGTCGTGATCTCGTGTTCGAGGATGCGGAGCATCCGGACGACGCCTTCGCGGCCGCCGGCGGCCATGGCGATGCACTCAAGCCGGCCGATGCCGACGGCGTCGGCGCCGAGAATCTTCGCCTTGACGATGTCCGTGCCGCGCAGGAAGCCGCCGTCGACGACGACTTCGGTGCGGCCGTCGACTTCCTTGACGACCTCGGGCAGGGTGTCGAGGGTGCCGCGAACGTGGTCGAGCTGCCGGCCGCCGTGGTTCGAGACGTAGACCACATCGACGCCGTGCTCGCAGGCGAGGCCGGCGTCCTCCGCCGTGGCGATGCCCTTCAGGATCAGGGGGATGTCGAACTCGTCCTTGATCCGCTTGACCAGGTCCCAGGTCATCCGGGCCTGGTAGTTCAGCGGCGCGGCACGGGTCGTGGCCTCGCCAACCGACGGCGGACGCCACCGCTTGAGGATGTCCCGTTCACGCCGGCTGTAAACCTGGGTGTCGACCGTGAGGCAGAAGCCGTTGTAGCCCGCGGTCTGCGCCCGGCGAATCAGTCCCCGCATCCAGTCATCGTCGTCGGCGAGATAGAGCTGGTACACCTTGGCCGAGTCGGACGCCTCGGCGGAACCTTCAAGCCCGGGCAGACAGACCGAGCTCGTGAAGTTCATGATCCCGAAGTCCTCGGCCGCCTTCGCGGCCGTGGCGCCGCCGCCTTCCTCGAACAACTGCAGCGAACCGATCGGGGCCAGGATCACGGGGATGCGGAGGTCGTGTCCCAGGAGCGAACCTGCGGGTTCGATCTCCGCGACGTTGGTCAGCACGCGCGGCCGAAACGCGACCGAGTCCAGCGCCTGCCGGTTGCGCTTGACCGACGTCTCCGTCTCGGCGCCGCCGATCAGGTAGTCCCACACGTCCTGGGTCAGCTTGCGGCGCGCCGCCACGACCAGTTCATGGAAGGTCAGAGCGCTCTTCGCGGCGGCCCCGGGTTCGAACGGGTCGTCGGTCAGGTATCGGCGCGGGTCGGTCACGGAGTCGCTCGGTTCGTGGTTCGGCGGACCCTAGCAGCAGCCGATCGGCCTCGACGATCCGCCGGCCGCAGTGGACAGGCTCCGCCAGAGGGTGGAAGGCTAGCCGCCGATGATCGAGGTGGACCTGCCGCGATTCGAGCGGTTGCTGGCCAAAGCCCTGGACACGTTGCCGGCGGCTTTCGCCGAAATGCTCGACAACATCGCGGTCGTCGTCGAGGAGGAACCGACCGAGGAGGACCTGCGTCTGGTCGGCCTGGACCCGGAAGAGGACGACCTGCTCGGCCTCTACCACGGCGTGCCGCTCGACGAGCGCGGCGCCGGCTACAGCTCCCTGCCCGACCGGGTCGTGATCTACCGCCTGCCGATCCTGTGGATCTGCGAGACGGAGGCGGACGTGGTGCGCGAGGTGCGCGACACCCTGGTCCACGAACTGGGTCACCACTTCGGGCTGGGCGACGACGACATGCCGTACTAGCGCAACGGCAGGTCCGGAGCGCGGCGCTTAGCGCCGGATGCCGGCGGGAACCCGTGTGGCGCGATCCGCGCCACACGCGGACCAGTCCCTGCGCCCGTCCTCGGGCGCACCGAAGGCACGCCGGCCGACCCAGTTCCCCGCACGCTAGTGCAACAGGCGGCAAAGATCTCCGAGGC
>JAGWAG010000042.1 GCA_021296535.1 Acidobacteriota bacterium
ACCGAAGGGCGCATGCCATCGGCGCTACTTGAGCGCCCAAACGTAAGCCGGCTCGGCCGCCACGTCATCCGGCAACTCCGGCGGGATGCCATCCCGATGGAGGGTGAGCAGGAGCTTGCGGGCATCGGGAAACGCTTCCCCCGCCGCCTCGAGAGCCCGCAGTTCCCGCTCAGCAGTAGCCGGATCCGATGCGTCGGCGCAGACCTGAATGAGCTCGCGACGCCCGTCGGCGGAGCGAACGAGGAAGTCGACTTCGTAACCCTTTCGCGTTCGCACGTAGGTCACGTCGAGCCGCCTGCGCTCAAGCTCGACCAGAACAGCCGTCTCGAGGGCATGGCCTACGTTCGCGCGCCCCGTCCGGTCGAACAGCGGGATCAGACCCGTATCGACGGGATACACCTTGCGCGGATTGACCATGCGCTGCCGTTCCGAGCCCGACTCCATCCACACCACACGGACGAGGAAACAGTCCTCCAGGTACCCGAGAAACCGATGAACCGTGTCCCGGGCAATGGCGAGTCCCTGGGACTTGACGACGGCGTGGAACTTCTCCACGCTGAAGAGGCCGCCGGCATTGCCGAGCAAGTGCCGGACGAGCCACCGCAACCCGGTGACGTTGCTGACGCTGTGGCGTTCCACCACATCGCGCAGGATGACCACGTCCACGTAGTCGCGGAGCAGTTGCTGCCTTGAGGCGGCGTCGAGGCCTTGCGCCTCCGGGAATCCTCCGGTAGCAAGCCAGGCAGAGAAAGCTCGCTCCAGGCGTAGTCGCTCGTCCCGAGGCAAGGTCTCCAAGTCGGGCGGATCCGCGATGCCCTGGTGGCGAATGGCCTCCTCGAAACTGAAGGGGTGGATCAGCACCTGCCAAGCGCGACCGCGAAGCGCAGTGGCGATCTCCCGCGACAGAAGCGCCGCCGACGAACCGGAGACGAAGACCTGCGCATCACGGGTGTCGAGCAACCGCCGCACGAAGCGCTCCCAACCCGGCACGAGGTGCACTTCGTCGAAGCACCACATGACAGGCGCACCGTCCGGTCCCGCGGGCGACAGTCGGTCGTACTCGTTGAGAAGGAGGTCGAGGTGTCGGGTCTCCAAGCCCGTCAACCGGTCATCCTCGAACGACAGATAGGGCGCATGGAGCGGCGCCTCTCCTTCCGGCGTCCGCTCCCTTCTGAGCTGGTGAAGGAACGTCGTCTTACCCGCTCTCCGCATCCCCACCACAGCGGTGACCTTGCCGGGAAACCGCGTGCGCCCGGACACACGTCGGGGCGTGTGGAAGGGCGGTGGGATCCGCAGCGATTCTGCGAGCAACTCCGAGAGCACCTGCCGGAGTTGAGTTGGTACAGCTTCCACAGATTCTCCCTCCAATAAGGAGAATATGGCACGAAATTCTCCTTCTCACAAGGAGAACTAGGTTGCCATGGGTAGAGGCCGCTCTCCCTGGTCAGAGGATGAAGCGGGCGGACACGCCTCACCTGACGGGATGCACGTCGAGGTCCAGGCGGTCGAAGTACTCGATGCGGTTCGGCATCGTCGCCTGGATCGTCTCGGCCATGCCGCGGGAGATGCGCTCCGGACGGTGCCGGAGGGCGAAGAACGGCCCGAAGCTCTCTGCGACGTCTTCCCGACGCGGATGGTCGCGCGCGTAGTCGGAAACGAATCTGCCGTCCGCGTCCTGGGCGGCGAGCCAGGCGTCGGCCGCCGCATGGACCGGATCGAGCGAGGTGTGCGCCGCCTCGTGCATCAGGATCTCCTCCAGCACACCGTCGCGCAGGTACTCCGCGG
Organism: Acidobacteriota bacterium; assembly: GCA_021296535.1. Lineage (GTDB taxonomy): Bacteria > Acidobacteriota > Thermoanaerobaculia > Multivoradales > Multivoraceae > Multivorans. The sequence goes on from JAGWAG010000042.1 coordinate 1,786, forward strand.
CCTTGCCCGTATGGATCAGGATGTTGTCGTTGCCGCCGCCGAAGGGCATGACGCCGCGATGAATCCAAACGGTCTCGACACGCGTTCGCAGGCCCGCCGGCAGTTGCCCGATGGCCCGGGCGTAGAAGGCCGCGTGGCGCTCGGCCAGGTCCGCATCGCCGAACTCCGCGTTGACCTGCACCTCGACGATCACGCCGCCCTCGAAGGTGGCGTTGAACAGGTAGGCATCGGTCGGCACGAAGGCGTCGCCGCGACGATCGAACATCCTGCGCGTGTCACGGCCCGCGGAGTCGAGACCCCGCAGCGCTGAAGGGTCGGAGGCGACGATGAGGTCGGGGTCGATGAAGGCGGTCCCGCGGAAGGGCGGCTGTTGCGGCGCCGGGGCCGGCCCCGCGCAAGCGAGGCAGAGCAGCAAAACGGCGGCAAGATCGGCTCCCGGTCGCAAGCGAAACACGGTGGGCGGCATGGCGACAGGGTCAGACGATGCGAACTTCCGGCACCGGCAGGATGAACTTGCCGCCGCGGCGGCGGAACTCGGCCTGCTGGGCGAGAATCTCGTCCTCGAAGTTCCAGGCCAGTAGGAGTACGTGGTCCGGCGACGGGTCCTCCAGCAGTCGGCCCGGCGCGACGATCGGAATGTGGGAGCCGGGGGTGTAGCGGCCCTGCTTCAGCGGGCTGCGGTCCGCGATGAAGTCGAGCAGATCCGGGCCGACACCAAAGTACTCCAGCAGCGTGCTGCCCTTGGCCGGTGCGCCGTAGCCGGCGAGACGACAGCCGTCCGCCTTGAGACCGCGGAGGCAGTCCACGACTTCCGTCTTCAGGCGGTCGACTCGCGAAGCGAACGCGCGCCAGCTCTCAAGGCGGTCAATGCCCAGTCCGCGTTCCACGGCAAGAACTTCGGCCACGGTGTCGTCCACGTCACCCTCGCCGCGGCGCATTACGGTGGCCCGAAGCTGGCCGTGGTGGATCGGCAGCCGCTCGGCGCGTACGACTTCCATGCCGTGGTCGGAGAACAGTCGCATCATCGGACCCAGCGCCCAGTAGGAAACGTGCTCGTGGTACACGGTGTCGAAGGCGAGCTGGTCCAGCAGATCGACGAGGTAGTGCGCCTCCAGCACGAAGGCCCCGCCCGGCGCGAGGGCGGTGTCCAGGCCGGCGACGAAGCCCTGCAGATCGGGAATGTGCGGGAAGGTGTTCGTCGCGGTGATCAGGGCGGCGCGGCCCCAGCGGTCGACGATCTCCGGCGCGGTGTCCGCGCCGAAGAAGCCCTGGTACCGCTCGATCCCGGTGCCGCGGCTGAACTCGGCCAGGTTCTCGGCCGGGTCGACGCCGAGGGTCCTGGCGCCGCGGTCGCGGAAGGCGCATTGCAGCCGATGTCGATGACGAAACCGCCGCCCGCGAGGCCGTGGCGCGCGGTCAGCGTGGTCGCCAGGTCGTCGAAATGGGCGCGGAGGGTGTCGGAGGCGGACGACACGTACAGGTAGTCCGTGAACATCGCCTCCGGCGGCACGCGTTCGACGAGCTGGACGTGGCCGCAACCGTGGCAGAAGCCGACTCGCAGCGGGAAGCGGAGTTCGGGCCCGGCACTCGGGAACTTGTTGGCAAGCGCTGTGGAGCCGAGGTCGAGAAAGTTCTCGACGGTCGGTTCGGCGCAGACGAGGCAATCAGCCATGACAGCCCGTCCGGAGGCCGGCGCTTCGCGCCGGATGCCGGCGGGGACGCCGGCGCACCCAGTGGAAACCGACCAAGCTCCTAGCCATGGTGGAACGGCGCAACGAGCTGGGAACCGTGAGACTCATGGCCGACGGGCAGCTCGAAGAGGTCGCCGAGCGCCGAGCGCACCGCGGCCTGCCGATCGGGCGGCACGACGAACATCAGGAATCCGCCGCCGCCGGCGCCGCAGAGTTTGCCGCCCAGAGCGCCGGCCGCCATCGCCGCGTCGTACCAACCGTCGATCAACGGTGTCGTGATCGATCCCGCGAGCTCCCGCTTCATTCGCCAGCCCCGGTCAAGCAGCCGGCCGATCCCCTCGATGTCGATCTCGCCGGCGCCGAGGGCCCGGTGCAGATCGCGCGCCTGATCGCGCATCCGGCGGAGCGACTCCAGGTTCAGGTCCGTGCGGTCGTCCTGCTCGGAGAGCACCGCGCTCGCGTCCCGCTGGTGCCCGGTCCAGAACATGAGCACGGACTGGAAGAACTCGCGCAACCGGTCGCCCGGGATCCGCAGGTGCTCGACGGTGACGCCACCGTCCGGCTTGAACGACAGCAGATTGAGGCCGCCGTACGCCGCCGCGTACTGGTCCTGCTTGCCGATCCGCTCGCCCAGCACGTCGATCTCGATATGGCAGGCCTCCTCCGCCAACTGGCCGGCCGACGCGCGCTCGCCCTTGTAGGAGTGGAGCGCGTTGAGCAGGCCGACCGCGAAGGCGCTCGAACCGCCAAGGCCGGTCGACGCCGGCACGTCGCCGACGGTGGAGATATAGACCGGCGGATCGACGCCCAGGAAACGCAGGCACTCCCGGGCGATGTTGTTCTCCAGTTCGTCTATCCGTTCCACTTGCTCGCTGCGCGAGTAGTTGACGCGGACCGGCTCGAAGAACAGCTCGCTGTGACGCTTCACCGTGACGTAGACGTAGCGGTCGATCGTCGTCGAGAGGACGGCGCCGCCCTCCCGCCGGTAGAAGGCCGGCAGGTCGGTGCCGCCGCCCACCAGGGACACCCTGAGCGGCGTACGGGTAACGATCAGGCGCGATGCGTCCACGTCTACGTCGGTTCCGGCCGCCTCAGCCGTGCTGGAGGGCCCAGTCGTAGGGGATCCGGTCGGTGAACGGATCGAGCCGCTCCATCTCGTCGGGGTCGTGCGGCTCGGTGGCGGCGTTGGCCATGATCACCTGGCTTTCGCCGTACGCCTTGTAGCCGTTGGCGATCCCCGGCGGAATCTGCACCAGGACGTAGTTGTCCTCGCCGAAGAAGACCTCCTGGAGTTCGCCGTGGGTCGGCGAATCCGCGCGCAGGTCGAACATCACGAGCTTGGCCCGGCCGCTGACGACCGCGTTGTTCACGGTCATCGACCGGTGGATGTGCCAGGCCTTGACCGTCCCCGGCCAGGCGGTCGAGAAGTAGATCTCGCCGAAGCCGAGGAAGTGCTCGTCGGTGGCCTTCAGCATGTGCATGATCTTGCCCCGCTCGTCGACGATCTGACGAAGCGGAACCACCTTGACGCCGTGGATCATCCCTTGCCCTCCGGTTGTCTCTCTCCACCCGCGGCGCCGGCCTCCCAGCGCAGCGAGCCGTCCAGCCGCCCCGATTCGAGCAGGTGATTGAGCCAGCGCAGGCGGACGAAGCGCCGGTCGCCGTACAACCCCGCATCGAGGCCGATCCGGCGATAGTCCTCGATCAACTGGGCGGCGCCGCTCGCCGCTTCCCACCGGAACTCGAAGTCCGGAAAGGCGCGGGCGAACTTCTCGAACGACGCGCGGTAGGTGCGTTGGTCGGCGCCGGGTTCGCCGCGGACCTCCAGGTCGCAACCGGGCACGAGGTCGGCCGCGATCTCCGCAAGTTCGATCACGCGGTGGTTCAGGTGGTCGGCGCCCGTGTTGAACGCCTCGTTGTGAACCAACGAGAGCGGCGCCTCGAGCACCCGGCAGAACGCCGCCGCCACGTCCCGGACATGGACCACCGGCCGCCACGGCTTGCCGTCGCCGTAGACGACGACGCGTTGGTTGGCCAATGCGGCGCCTGTCAAGTCGTTCAGGACCGTGTCGAAGCGCATCCGCGGCGACAGACCGTAGACGGTGCCGTTGCGCAGGAAGGTGGGCGAGAAACCGTCGCTCGCCAGGTCGCGAATCGTCTCCTCGCTCTTGACCTTGGACCTCGCGTACAGCGTCCGCGGGTCGAGCGGCGAAGTCTCGTCGACGATCTCCGCGCTCGACTGGCCGTACATGATGCAGGACGACGAGAACAGGAAGCGGCGAACATCCGCCTCGCGTGCCAGTTCCGCGAGGCGTACCGAGGAGCGATGATTGATCTCCTCCGTCCAGGTCTCGTCCAGGTTGCCGATCGGGTCGTTCGACAGCGCCGCGAGGTGGATCACGGCGTAGAACGCGCGCAGGTCCGCCGGCACGAGGTCCCGGATGTCCTTGTCGATCGAAGGGATCGGCAGTGGATCGGCCGCAATCGAGCAGTCGTCGAAGTACCCGACATCGAGCCCCACCACGTCGTAGCCGCGTTCGACCAGAAGCGGCGCCATGACCGAGCCGAGGTAGCCGCGGTGACCGGTCACCAGGACCGGCCGGCGGACGAAAGCCGAACTCATCCAGCCACCGCCGTCCTGCCTGCCGCGTGAAGGCCCAGCAGCCGCTCGGCGTGTGCGAGCAGCGGTTCGCTCTCCGTGACCAGGCCGAACGGGCATCCCGCCGCGTCGGCCGCCTGACCGTCGCGCTCGTCGTCGCCAAGGAACTTCGTCCTGGTGAGATCCAGGTGATGGTCACGCTGGGCCTGGAACAGCATCCCCGGCGCCGGCTTGCGGCAGGCGCAACCCTCGTCCCAGCCGTGAGGACAGAAGTAGATGCGGTCGATCCGTCCGCCCGCCGCCTCGGCCTCGCCGCACAGGCGCCGATGGACCGCCGCCAGATCGTCCAGCGTCATCCGGCCGCGGGCGACGCCGGGCTGGTTCGACACGACGAGCACCCGCCATCCGGCCCGGTTGAAGGCGGCGAGCGCCTCGCGGGCGCCCGGCAGCCAGCGCAGTTCCTCAGGCCGGCAAACGTACTCCGCCCGCGGCGGACGCACGTTGAGCACACCGTCACGGTCGAGGATGATCGTCGGCGAGCGGGCGAAGAAGGCCTCGGTCAACGGCAAACGCTCGTGCCCGCCGACGCTGTAGTAGCGGTGCTCGCTCCAGTAGGCGTGGAGCTCGCCGCGGGCGGTCAGGGCCGGATAGACCGCCTCCTCGAACAGCTCCTGGCGGTCCGGCAGCAGCGGCAGCACCGCGGCCTTGTCCAGGATCGCGTAACTGATCTCGACGCCGCTGAGTCCCGGGGTCGTCCGGCCGCGGTCGAAGACCGTCACGAATCCGTCCTCGCCCACGATCACGCTGTCCCGCGTGTAGCCGTCCGCGTTCGCGTACACCGTGATCTGCGCCGGGGCCCCGGAGTCGACGTAGGCCCGCCACATCCTGTCGAACTGCATCGGCCAGTAGTTGTCGCAGTACAGGAGCAGGAAGCGCTCGTCGAGCTGATCGGCCGCTTCCTTCACGCGGTACGCGGTCAGGTCGTCCGCGTCCGTCACCCGATAGCTGATCTCGACCCCGTACGCCGAGCCGTCGCCGAAGTGGTCGATCATCGCGTCCGCCATGTAGCCGAGCAGCAGCAGAACGCGCTCGAACCCCTGCTCGCGCAACATGTCGACAACGTGGCCGAGGAACGGCTTCCCGTGGAACGGGATCAGGGCCTTCGGCAGCGTGTCGGTCAGCGGCGCCAGCCGGGTGCCCCGCCCGCCGGCCAGGATCACGGCCTGGGTGGGTCGAGAGTGCATCGTTGGATCGACCGTGAACAGCTTGACGGTGCAGTTCTTGTTCGTGGGCGCGGCCAGGGCGGTCCCGTCTTTGGCGCCCGGGGCGCGGAGCTGAATCTGCGCCCCGGCGAGCCTACCAACGACGACCCGCATCCGAGGGCGACCCACACCGGCTGGTAGTTTCCGGGACGCCGACCATGCGACATTGCCACCTACCATCGCTGGCCCTCGTCTCCGTCGCGGCGCTGGGGATGGGGTGCCGCTCCGAGCCCGTTCCCGAACCCGGCCCTGAACCGCCGCGGCGGGTCTTCCTGATCACGGTCGACACGCTGCGCGCGGACCACCTCGGCTGGCATGGCTACCCGCGGGACACGAGTCCTCGCCTCGACGAATGGGTCGAGCGAGGCGTCGTGTTCGAGCGCGCCATCGTCCAGTGGCCGAAGACGGGTCCATCCTTCGCCTCGATGTTCACGAGCCTCTATCCGCACACGACGGGGCTGATCCACGAAGCGGCGCAGACGATTCCCGAGTCTTACGTCGCGCTGCCGGGCTGGTTCCAGGAACGGGGCTACCGCACGGCCGCGGTCATCTCGAACCCGGTCCTCAGCCGGGAACTCGGCTGGGGCCGCGGCTTCGACCACTACGAGCAGACCTGGATGGACCAGGCGACCCTGGATGCGATCGACGACCTTCCCGTCGAGCAGCGGCCGATGGCGTTCCGGCGCCACGTATGGGCGGATCGAGTGAACGAGCTGGCGAAGCCCCTGCTCGCTTCGCTCGCGTCCGAAGAGCGCCTGTTCGTCTGGCTGCACTACACCGATCCACACGTCCCCTATCTGCTCCAGGCGGGAACCGAGAACCCCTTCCTCGACGACGAGCACTACACGGGCGATGAGGTCGTCGACCTGACGGGCGCCGAGGGCCGGGCGCTTGGCGACCGGAGGGAACTCCGCTACTACGTGGCCCAGTACGACGCGAACGTCCTGGTGACGGACCGCGCGATCGGCGCAATCCTGGACGAAATCACCGACCTCGGCATGGAAGACGGAAGCCTGTTCGTGCTGACCGCCGACCACGGCGAGGAGCTGAACGAGCACGGAGTCCCCTTCGAGCACGGTCCGGTGCCCTACAACAGCAGCGTCCACGTGCCCCTGGTCGTCGTCGGCGAGCCGTGGGTCAACGCCGGCACGCGTGTCGATCAGCCGGTCGAACTGATCGGGCTGTTTCCCACCCTGGTCGACCTGCTCGGGGAGCCGAGGCCCGAGGGCTTCGAGGGCCGGAGCTGGACGCCGTTGCTTGCTGGAGAGGTCCCAACCGAGGACGATCCGGAATCCGTGGCCTTCGCAGACGCCGGCGCGTACCAGCGGCACCTGCGAAGCATTCAGGATCAGGAGTGGCAGCTCGTCCTGCGCCCCCCGAACAAGCAGCGCGAGAAGTCCTCGATCGAGATCTACCACCTGCCGTCCGACCCACTTCAACTCCGCGACGTGGCGGAAGAGTTTCCGGACGTGAGGGACCGGCTGGGAAGGCGGCTGAGCAAGTGGATCCGCGAGGCGCCAGTAAGCATCACGCCGCACACCGAGGCCGCGCGCAAGGCGCTCGAGGCGATGGGCTACCTGGATTGATCGGCGGCAAGTCCTTCGCGATCGAGCGGGTCAGCATCGTCATCCCGTGCCTGAACGCCGCGGCGACCCTCGGGGCGCAGCTCGAGGCGCTGACCCGGCAGACCTGGCGGGGCGAGATCGAGATCCTGGTAGGCGACAACGGTTCGACCGACGGGTCCGTGGAACTCATCGAGTCCTACCGCGACCGGCTGCCCGGACTTCGCATCCTGCCCGCGGCGGATCGCAGCGGTCCCGCTCATGCGAAGAACGTCGCGGCCGCGGCCGCCACCGGCGACGTGCTCCTGTTCTGCGACGCGGACGACGAGGTCGCCGACGGCTGGATCGACGGCCTGGTCAGCGAGTTGCACGATCATGAGGCCGCGGCGAGCCGGCATGAGATCGAACGACTGAACGGCCAGCAGGCACGCCGTCTGCACGGCGACCCGGCCCAGCAGCACGGCCTGCCCGGCTACACGAACCCGCCCTTCCTCGACCACGCCGGCGGTTGCGGCCTGGGGGTTCGACGCGACGTCTTCGAAGCCCTCGGCGGCTTCGAAGAATCGTACGTCGCGCTGGAGGACACCGACTTCTGCTGGCGCCTGCAGCTCGCCGGCCACCGCCTCGTCTTCGCGCCCGACGCGGTCGTCCACGTCCGCTTCCCGTCGACGCTCGCCGGCGCCTTCCGCCAGGCGGCCCGCTACGGCCGCTACAACGTGTACATCTACACGCGCTACCGGTCGCGCGGCATGCCGCGGCTGCCGGTGCTGCCGGGCCTGCTGCGGCTCGGCTCGCTCGTGCTGCGCAGCCCGCAACTCCTGTCCGGCTCGGCGCGCGGCCGGTGGATCTGGCTGGCTGGCTGGCGGCTGGGGCGGCTCTGGGGCTGCCTGCGCTACCGTACGATCGCGCTCTAGCGCGGCAGTAGCGTCGCCGCTCCGCGGCGGAGTTGTTTCACGGGTCAGGAGACCCGCGTCACAGCCGGCGGGGACGCCGGCGCACCCAGTTCTCTGCCGCGCAAGCTCCTGGCCCCCGGCTCGTGGAACCCAACCCGCATCAAGACCCGGCCCTCGCCGAACCGGAAGCGAAGCAGCGACTGCTGCATTCCTCGATCAGCGCCTACGGCTCGATGCTGGTAAGGCTGCTGCTCGCCTTCGCCGCGCGGGCCATCCTGGCCCGGCTGATCCTGCCGGATGTCCACGGTCTCTTCGCGCTCGCGCTGCAGTTCGTGATCATGGCCTCGGCGATCCGCGACGTGGGCCTGACGCATCACTTGATGCGCGATCCACGCGAGTCCTACGGCACCGTTCTGGCCTGGAGCGTCGGCGTCGGAGCTGCCATGTCCGTCCTGCTGGTCGCTCTAGCGGACCTCTTCTCCACCCTGAATCCGGACCTGCCCGGCGTGTTGCGGGCGATGGCGATATGGATCGTCATCGACGCCGTCATCATGGTCTACCGCACGTTCTTCGAGCGGCGGCTTCGGATCCGGGAGATCGCCGGCTTCGAGATTCTGCGCAGCCTGGTGTATGGCCTGATCGCGGTCGGTCTGGCCCATCTCGGCGCCGGGGTCTGGGCCTTCGTGGGAGGCGAGCTTCTCGCGTCGACCCTGTTCGCGGGCCTGCTGCTGTGGCGAGCGCGCGGCCAGGTCCCGCTGACCGTCGATTGGCAACGACTCCCGGGCCTGCTCCGCGCGAGCCGCTATCTGTTCGTCGTCTGGGCCGCGTCCCAGGCCTTCCACCGCGTCGACATCTTCATCATCGAGATCTTCTCGACCACCACCTACGTCGGCTACTACGACTACGCCTACTACTTCGCCTTCCTGGTCGCTCTCACGGTCACCCCCCGGCCGCTGCTACCGGCCCTGGTCGAATTCCGTGACGACGCGGTCGAGTTCGCGGAGACGCTGCGTCTCGGAACGGTGGTCTTCCTGTCCGGGATCGTGCTGTCCGCCTACCTCCTGTTCTTCAACGCCGACAAGGCGGTAGCGATCATCCTCGGTCCAGAATGGACTGGAACCACGCCGCTGCTGCGTGTTCTCTGCCTGGTGCCCCTGGTCGACGTCTTCACCACGACCGGCGGCGAAGCGTTGAAGGTGCAGAACCGGGACCGGCTCTGGCTGACCACGGTGGTTCTGAACATGCTGGCGATCGTCGGCTTCGGCCTCCTCTTCACCTACAACTGGGGCCCCATCGGCATGGCCTGGGCGAACTTCGCCCGTCTCGGAAGCCTGCTCATGCTGATCAAGATCTTCGGCATCTTCGCCGGACAGAGGCGGAAGCTCGTCTCCAGCCTGGCCCAGGTCTATCTCCTGCCACTGCCCTTCTTCCTGGCCGCGGCGGCACTGCTGCCGGCAGGAAGCTGGGGGCGGTTGCTCGCCAGTGTCGCGGCAGCGGCGCTCGGCGGCGGCTTGCTGGCGCTCCGCTTTCTGCCGGACTACCGGCGGTTCTTCCGCAGAGCGCAGGCGGCGCCGGCCGGCATGACCGGCAGCCCGGACGGCGGAACGGCTCCGTGACCGATCGCCGGGCGCTCCACATCCTCGGCGCGTCCGTGGCGGCCCTGCCGCTGCTTACCCTCCTGTTCGTGCCGATCCGCACGATCGACGACGCCTTCATCTCGTTCCGCTACGCGCGCAACCTGGCCTCCGGTGACGGCCTGGTGTTCAACCTTGGCGAGCGAGTCGAGGCGGCAACCAGCCTCTCGTGGACGCTCCTGCTCGCGGCCGCGGAGACGATTCGCCTGCCGATCGAGGGGACGGCGCTCGTGCTCGGCGTGTCCTTCGCCCTGCTCGCGCTGCGGGAGGCGTATCTGCTCGGTCGTCGCCTCGGTGCCTCACCCGCCGCGTGTCTGGCGGCGGTCGCCCTGGTGGCGGTGCACGGCCGCTTCTGGCTCGTCGCCGCCAACGGGCTCGAAGGCGGTCTGTTCGCGTTCCTGGTCGTCCTCGTCGCTCGCAAGACCGTCGAGGAGGCCGACGCCAGGCTGATCGGCGCTCTGCTGGGGCTGCTGTTCCTCACTCGACCGGAGAGCCTGCTCCTCCTTCCGCTTGTTCTCGCCTACCAGGCCCTTGGTGCTCCCGGGCAAGACAGCGAATCGGTCAGGCCCTCCACCGAGAGTCTCCGTTCTGGGCTCGCGGGCGTCCCGCTCGCATCCGGCGCTCTGCGACGCGCCATCCCGACCGCGGCGTCCGCCCTCGCAATCGTCGGCGCCGCGACGGTCTGGCGACTCGGCTACTACGGCGCCCTGCTGCCGAACTCCGTCACCGCCAAGTCCGCGTTCTCCGCGGGTCCTGAGACGTTGCTGGAGAATCTCCTCGCCGGCCTCTCGTACGCCGTCCGCTTCGAGATCGCGCACGCGCCGTTCATCCTCGGCGCCGCAATCGCGCTCATCCTCAGGCCGAAGAACCGGGCCTTGTGGTTGTCCCTGTTTGTCGTGGCGGCCGAGATTCCGGCCGTGCTCGTCAACGGCGGCGACTGGATGCCCCACTACCGGCTGCTCATCGTCTTCCTGCCAGTACTCGCAGGCCCCCTTGCCCTCGGCCTGTCTGCGACCTTCGAAGACTGGGATCACCCGGGCCGCCGGCGGCGCCGGGCGACCTGGGTTCTCGCCCTGCTGGCCCTGAGCGCCGTGTTCATGCTCAGCCGCAGCCCATGGCAACCCTCACCCGCTCCACGTGTCGAGTACCACCCAATCGCGAACTGCTACCGGTTCATGGCCACGCGGCTTCAACCCCACCTCGAGACGAGCGACATCGCCGCTTCCGAGGCGATCGGACTCTTCGGCTGGGTCCTCCAGGACACGACGATCCACGATCCGCTGGGCCTCGCCTCAGCCCACCACGCGCGCCACGGCGAGTACCACGGCCAGTGGGGCAAGACGGACTACAGGCACCTCCACGAAACCCGGCCGGCGGTCCTGGTCCTCCACGAAGGGTCGGTCGTGACGCCCGGGAAGATCGACCGTGGCACACACGGCGCCTGGAGGAGCGACTACTCGGGCTCGTTGGTCAGCCAACCGCCGGCCTGCGGGCCTTACCGGCTGATCGTCTACCTCGACAACCGCCGCGCGGTGCATCTGCGCCCGGCGCTCGACGGCCTGGATGTCGAGCCATTGGTGGTCGAGTAGCAACGCCGGTTTATACCTAGTTTATGGAAGTTACTGCCTGTAGATAAACCGTCTAATCTCGGTATAAACTCCCGGTCACGATGGATCGTCTCGACAACCCGTTCGCTCCAGGCGCCGGCACGCAGCCGCCTGAACTCGCCGGGCGGGACGAAGTCCTCGACGCGCTCGAGTTCGCCGCGCTGAAGTGCCAGCGGGGCGGTCCGGCACGGTGCATGGCGCTTCTTGGCCTCCGAGGCGTCGGAAAGACCGTGGTCCTCGGCCGAGTGCGGGACGATGTGGAAGATCGCGGGCTGCTCTCCGCGATGATCGAAGCGTCCGAGGCGCGATCCCTGCCTTCGCTGCTCGCGCCCGAGCTGCGTCGCGTTCTCCTGAAGCTGTCCGGGACCGAGCGGCGTCGCGCGGCGGCACAACGGGCGATGAGAGCGCTCGCCGGTTTCGTCTCCGCCCTAAAGGTTCGCTTTGAAGATCTGGAGTTCGGCCTGGATGTGACGCCCGAATTGGGGTTGGCCGACAGCGGGGACCTGGAGTTCGATCTGACGGCGCTCCTGGAGGCCGTCGGCGACGCGGCAAAGCAGGCAGAAACGGCGTTGATTCTGATCGTGGACGAGTTGCAGTACGCGGGGGAAAGCGAGTTGGGGGCCCTCGTAGCCGCGTTCCACCGCGCCGCGCTACGAGGCTGGCCGATCATGCTGGCCGGCGCCGGCCTGCCGCAGCTACGAGGCCGACTCGGGAAGGCCCGGTCCTACGCGGAGAGACTCTTCGAATTCCGGGAACTGGGCGCGCTTGAAGCCGCGGCAGCCCGAGCGGCGGTTCGGCAACCACTGAGGAAGCGCGCGGCGGACATCGAGGACGACGCTCTCAAGGACATCGTCGACCGAACTCGGGGCTACCCCTACTTCTTGCAGGAATGGGGGCTGCATGCCTGGAACGTCGCGCCACGGTCGCCCATCCGGTCTCGGGATGTCCGTGCCGCGGAGGAGCATGTGACCGCATCGCTCGACCAGGGCTTCTTCCGCGTGCGTTACGATCGCCTGACGCCTGCCGAGAAGCGCTACATGCGGGCTATGGCGGGTCTTGGCCCCGGACCTCACCGTTCGGGCGAAATCGCATCGATCCTGGACCGAAGAGTCACGTCCCTCGGACCCCTGCGGTCCAAGTTGATCGGCAAGGGGATGATCTGGAGCCCGAGCCACGGAGACACGGCCTTCACCGTGCCTTCCTTCGACAAGTTCATGAAGCGAATGATGCCAGGCGACGACTGGTAGGAACGCCAAATGGGCGCTCTCACGCGCCGGAGCCCGACCGCGGCAGCGGCGCCCGCTGCGGAGGCCCCCGCACCGTCCCGACTTCATCCCGCCACCGATCGGCGGCGCAACCAGATCGACCCGAAGTGACTGTCGTAGTCCTCGACCTCGACCGGCCGGTAGCCGGGGATCGTCCGTGCGAGGAAGGGCTCGTCGGCGTGCCGGATCATCGGTGCTGACAACACGATGTCGAACTCGCGGTTGAAGCTCAGGAAAGCCTGCAGCACCATCGCCTCCGTGCGGTAAAGCGGCCACTTGGCGCGGAAGACGTACTGCTCCGCCGGGTAGGGCGTGTTGTACGGGAAGTGGATGTCGTGAACGTGGACCACGACGCCCGGCCGCAGCCGCGGCAGGACCTCGAGAAACAGGAACGCGACGTCTCCGCCGAGCTTGAGCACGTGGGTCGAGTCGATGAACAGCACGTCGCCGGCATTCAAGGTCTGGAATAGCCCGAGATCCACGGCCTCCACCTTGGAAACCACCGCGTTCACCGGCGGCTCCTCCAGCTCGCTCAGCCGGCCCGTAGGGAACGGATCCACGCAGGTCATCTCGCAGCGACTACCCTCCCGCCCGTTCGCTGCCGCCGCCAGCCACGCGTAGTACGTCGAAAGACCCGAGCCGATCTCCACGTATCGAGCGGGCCGCAGGTCTCGCACCATGAGATAGGTCGTCAGGGCATCGATCACCGGGAACCCGGGCCCGTAGCCCAGCGCCCTGATCTCACTGTGCGGCGGCAACGCCTCGAACTCACCGCCATGCACCTCGATCAGCGCCGCAAGCAGCCGCTTCATCGCCTCCAGGTCGTACCGGACACCCACCAGGTCGCTCGGCCGGTCCCACAACTGCCGGGACTCCGCAACCTCCGAAAGCACCGGCAGTGGCGAATAGAAGTCGGCAGTTCGCGCGACGTTCCAGCCCAGCCGGCGCAGCGCCGAGTACAGGGCCGCGTGTGATCGCCGGTAGATCGCTCTCAGCAGCTTGACCATCGAGAACCGACGATAGCCCGTCTGGAGATCAGGGAGCGAGGCTTCCCCGCTAGCGACGCAGCAGCCTGACGCCGACTACGAAGGTGCGGCCCGGCGTGACGAAGCCGGGGACTTCGAAGTAGTCCTCGTCGAGGGCGTTCTCGATGCGGACGAAGGGTTGCCAGAGGAAACGGGTGTAGCTGGCGTGCAGATCGACCTTCGTGTAGTCGTCCATGGCCGCACCGTCCGAGTCGATCCGGTCGGAGACAAACGCCGCCATCAGGGCCGCGGCGAAGCGGTCCGTCGGCTGCACCTGCGCGACCGCCGTGGTGCGGTTCTTCGGACGTCGGGCCAGCAAATTGCCCGTCGCCTTGTTCTCCGTGCGAGAACTCGAGGCTCGCCCTGATGTCCGGGCGGTACCGAAGGGTGAACTCCGCACCCGTCGAACTCGCCTGGGCCACGTTGGCGAAGGTGAAGCTGGTCAGGTCGAACTCGATCAGTTGGTCGAACTCGATGTCGAACCAGGTCAGATCGAGCGTCACACCCGAACCGCCGATCCGCTGCTCCACGCCGATGTCGAAACCCTCGGTGGTCTCCGGCAGCAGGTTCGGATCGCCGGAGAACGGGAAGTAGAGCTCGTTGAAGTTCGGAGCCCGGAACGCGGTGCCGTAGCTGCCGTGCACGCGGCCGCGGCCGTCGCTCCAGCCGCCCGACAGGGTCACGCGATGGCTCGTCTCGGACCCGAACGTCGAGTGCTCGTCGCCGCGCAGTGCGGCGGTGACGTGAATGTCATCCGTCACCTCCCACTGGTCCTGCACGAACCACGAGTCGAGGTCGGCCTCCTCGTCGAACCCGCCGGTTCTCCGTCCCGAATCCGAGGTTCAGCACGTTGTCCGCGCCCAGAGTGAAGTCCGACTGCAGGTCGATCTGACGGATCTCGGAACGGATCTCGTAGTTGTTCCAGATCGTGTCCGGGTCGGTGCCGAGAAGTGTCCCCTCGGTCTGGCCGACGCGCACCGTCTGCCGCCAGAACGAGCTCAGATCCTTTTCCACCGTCAGGGCCACCGTGTCCTCGTCCTGCCCGGCCATCGCGTTCAGGTCCTCCACGCCGAAGCCGTCCACCGCGGTGTCGCCCCGGTAGGAACGGACACGCAGGTCAACCCGGCCGTCATCGAGGAAGGCGGCACCCAGGCGGGTGCTCCAGGTCCGGTTCTCGAACGGATCGTCTTCCACGGCACCGCCCTCGATCGCGCGGTGGGACACTCCGTCCGTGCTCAGGTCAGTCACCGAGACGCTGTAGTCCCAGGGACCCGCCGCGCCCAAAAGGCCCAGTTCGAAGCGACGGTGGTTGTGCGTGCCCGCTTCACCCGTCGCGTTCAGTCGCCAACCCGGCTGGCCGCGGCCCGTCGTGATGCTGATCACTCCCGTCATCGCCTCGGAACCGTAGGTTGCCTGCGGGCCCCGCAGCACCTCGATGCGCTCGATGTTGGCGGCCAGCAGGTTGGCGAAATCGACGGTGCCGCCGGCGACCGAGTTGACCCGCACGCCGTCGACCAGGATCAGGGCCTGCGCGCCCGAGCCGCCGCGCACCCGGACGGTCGCGATCTTGCCCGGGCCCCCGGCATGGGTCACCTCGGTGCCCGGCACGGTGCGGAGCAGGTCGAGCACCGCCACCGGGTTGCGCCGTTCGATCTCTTCGCCGTCGATCACCGTGACCGAGCTGCCAACCTCCGAAGCCCGCACCTCGTAGCGGTTCGCGCTGAGAACTACGATCTCTTCCTCGAGGACCGGCGTCTTCTCTTCGGATTCGTCGTTCTGATGGCCAGCCACGGTTACCGGCGCCGCCAGCATCGTTGCTGCGACTGCGTGGACCCACCGCCGGTTCCGGCGGCGCACGCCGCCGCCATTGCGAGCGAACTCGCCCTGTCTCTTGTCGTTCATTTCGGGCCTTCCTCCCCCGCGGGATTCCTGCTCTGGGCGCGGCCTTCCGGGCCGGCGGAGCGTTGTTGCCTCGGCAGACAGCCAGGTCTCCTGACTCACCTTCGTCCTACTGGCCGGCCCTTCCCATCCCTTTTCGGGACAGTGGTTACCGCCGGTTTTCGTCCGGATCACAGTCGCGGGGCGGTGGGAGATTCGCACTCCCTTCCCTTGAACTGCCTGCGTTCTGATATGTGCTCAGACTCTTGCCGCGATGTTCCTCTTCGCGATTGAAGAATCAGACTGCGATCCGGCACCCTAGCAGCCGCGCGAAGCGGCCTACAATCACGCGATGCGGCACCCGACGGCCGAGCAACTCTCCCTGCTCCCGGACCAGCCCGGCACCGCGATCCGTCTCCACGCCTCGAACCGCCTGGAGACGCTGGCGGCGTGGCTCGCCGAGGAGATGGACCGCAATCCCGCGCAACCGCTCGAGCCGGAGCGCATCGTCGTGCCGGACCCGCTGCTCGGGCAGTGGCTTCGGCTCGAACTGGCCGCGCACCTGGGCGTCGCCGCCCACCTGAAAGTCGAGCTGCAGGCCGAGTTCGCCTGGGCGGCCATGCGCGAGGAAGTAAAGGCGCTGACCGGGGAATCCGTGTACGGGCCGCCCTGCCTGCGGTGGAGGATCTTCGACCTTCTCGCGGAATGGACGGGAGACGACGAGATCGCGCGCTACCTCGAGGACGGCAACGCACGCAAGCGTTTTGAACTCGCCGACCAGCTCGCCGTCGCCTACGACCGCTGCCGCGTGTACCGGCCTGAGAGCATCCGCGCCTGGCAGAGGGGATCGGAAGACGGCTGGCACGCTCGGCTCTGGGCGGATCTGGCGGCCGCGGACGCCGAGCCGCAGCACTGGGTGGACGCGATCGACCGCTATAGGGAAGCACTCGCCGGACGCACTGCGGCAAGCCGGAGGAAGCGCGTGAGCTTCTTCCATGTCGCTGCGCTGTCGCCCACCTACGTCGAGGTACTGCGCCTCGCCGCGCAGGTATTCGACGTCGACCTGTACCTGCTCAGTCCGAGCCGGCGTTTCTGGACCGGTTCGTCCGGTCCGGAGGACGACGACAAGGAAAACGAACTGCTCGATGCCTGGGGCGGGTCGGCACGCGACCTGCGGGAACAGCTCCAGATCGAAGGGAGCGACATCGTCGTCGTGGACCGTCCCGCGGCAAAGGACACACCAGGCGACGCTTCCTGCCTGTCCGCCGTGCAGCAAGACATTCTCGGCAGCGGCTCGCGAGTCGAAGCAGCCAACGACGAACCGGTTGAACCGGACGACTCGATCCAGATCCACGTCTGCCATTCCCCGACCCGCGAAGTCGAGGTGCTGCACGACCGGCTGCTGGGCCTCTTCGACGACCATCCGGACATCCAACCGGCCGACGTGCTCGTGCTCACGCCCGACCTGGACACCTACGCGCCCCTGGTCGAGGCGGTGTTCCGCTCGGCAGGCCGGATCGGCGTCAGCGTCGGCAGACGGAGGCTCAAGGAAGGCGCCGCCCTGACCGCCTTTCTTGATCTGTTGGAACTGCCCGACTCCCGGTACACGGCGAACGACGTCCTGGCGCCGCTGCTCGCGGCGCCCGTGCGTGCCCGCTTCGGGATCGACGACACGGGACTTGCCACGATCCGTGGTGCAGTCGCCGAGTCCCGGATCCGGTGGGGCATCGACGGAGACCACCGCACCGAACTCGAGGTGCCGGCCTCCGTGAACCACAACTGGCGTCGCGGCCTCGACCGGCTGCTGCTCGGCTACGCGGTCGAAGAAGGCCATGTGCTGGTCGACAAAGTGACCCCCAGCGCCCTGGATCGCTGGGGGTTTCATGCCGGCGCCGGCGACTACGAACTCCTCGGCCGCTTCCACCGCTACTGCGAATTCGTCCAGGAGCTGAGCGGCTGGGCGGGGGTCGAAGACGACGCCGACGGCTGGACGAACCGCCTGCAAGAGGACATCCTCGGCCGCTTCTTCAGCACCGAGTTCCGCGCCGGCGCCGAAGCGGTCAGGGAAGTGAACACCGTTTCCCGGCTCATCGACGAGTTCCACGAGGAGTGCCGGCGGGCCGGCAACACGGGGTCGATCCCGTTCTCCGTTCTGCGAGACGCGCTGAATGACCTTGCCGCAAAGTCCGCGCGTTCGGCGCCGAGGCTGGCCGACGGCATCGCGGTCGCTGGCCTGGTTTCCGGGCAGATCTTCCCCGCCAGGGTGATCTGCGCCATCGGGATGAACGACCGCGCCTTCCCGCGCCGGCCGGCACCCGAGCCCTTCGACTTCCAGGCCGACCTGTTCGACCGCGAAGCGCCAAGGCCGGGCGACCGGGATCCCCGCCACGAGGACCGTTTCGCCTTCCTCGAAGCCCTGCTCGCGGCCCGGAACTGCTTCCTCTTGACCTACACCGGCAGAGATCTGCAAGAGGACAATCCGATTCCACCGTCGGTCGTCGTGAGCGAACTGACCGACTACCTGAACAGCCGCTTCCGTGCGATGCGGGCACCGGACCAACCCGATCGCTGGGAAACGAAGCACCCCCTGCAACCGTTCAGCCGCAGGTACTTCGAGTCGGACGCGCCCGCCCTGTTCAGCTACTCCCAGCCCATGCTGGAGGCCGCCACAGCCCTTCAGACCCGGGGCGAGGAACCCAGCCGCTTCGCCGGTGAGGTCGCCGCCGACGAACAGGCCGACGCTCCGGTGGAACTCGAACTGGAGGATCTGATTCGCTTCGCCGCCAGTCCCTCGCAGCACTTCTTCCGCTACCGGCTGGGCGGGATGCTGGATACCCGCGACGAGGAAGTCGCGAGCGACGAGCCTCTCGACCTGAACGCCCTCGAGGTCTGGCAACTCAAGAGCGATCTCGCCGGAGGCGCCGGCGAACTGGACGGCGAACGATCGATCGAACTGGCGGCGGCCCGCGGCCTGCTGCCCGCGGAGAACCTCGGACGCGTCCAGCACCGGCAGTCCGCGGCCCAGGTCGCGGAACTCGAGCAGGCGCTCGAGCGGTTCGGGGAACATCGCGCGGCCTCCCGGCACAGCGTGGAGGTCGGGTTCGGGAACGTCCGACTGACCGGCGCGGTCGAGCAGTTTCATCGAGGGAGCGACGAACTGCTCTTCTGGCGAGTCGGCAGCCTGCGCCCGAAAGACCGCATCGCGTCCTGGCTGCGGCTGCTGGCGCTGATCTCCGAACGGGAGCGGACGGCTGCGGCTCATCTGTTCGGCTGCGGACGGAACGTCGAGACGGTCCGCCTCGAGGGTCCGGCGCCCGACGAAGCCCGGGCTCTCCTCGGCGACTGGATCGAGGTCTGGCGGGACAGCCGGCGGCGGCCGCTGCCGTTCTTTGCCCGCACCTCCTGGGAGTGGACGGCGAAAGAAGCCTGGGGCCCAAACGTTCAGAACGCCTGGTCGCGCATGAGCTTCAGCGAAGGCAACGACGCCTGCCACCGGATGATCTTCGGCGAAGACCCCCAGTGTGACGAGTTCGAGAACCTGGCCCGGCGCCTGCTCGGACCGCTCAGGAAGGCAACGACGTGACCGCCGGACGCGAACGCCGCGACGCCTTCAGCGCGCCCCTCAACGCCGACCTCCTGATCGAGGCGAGCGCCGGAACCGGAAAGACGTACGCTCTGACCTCGCTGGCGGCACGCCTGATCGTCGAAGAGCACCGAGCCATCGACGACCTCCTGGTCGTGACCTTCACGATCTCCGCCGCCGGCGAACTCCGCTCCCGCGTGCGACGAACCCTGCAGGCGGCGCGCCGGGCGGTCGCCGAGCCCGACGCTCCGGCCGACCAGCAGGCGCACGAACTGTTGCGATGCTGGCGGCGCCTTGGGATTCGAGAAGCCGACGTTCTGACCCGCCTCCGGGACGCCGTTCGCGACTTCGACCGGGCGAACATCACGACGATCCACGGTTTCTGCCAGCGGGCCCTGCTGGAGTTCGCCCTCCACGCCGGCACTCCCTTCTCGTTCGGCGTCAGCGGCGACGACGCACTGGCCGTGGCCGCGGGAACGCGCGACTTCTGGCGATGCCGGATGACCGGGGAGCCCATCGCGCTCCTCGAGTACGCGAAGTCGGAGAACTTCGTCCCCAATGAGGACACGACGGCCTGGGTCGCGGAACACCACGCAAAGCGGCAGGACATCCGTGGCGCAAGCTCTTCCGACAGCGTGGACGAGGATCTGCGGTCGAAACGGGACGAGTGGCTTGAAGAGTTGAGCCGCGCCCGGCACGCCTGGTCCGACCCCGGCCAGAGAGAGACGTTCCTGGAAGTGGCCAACCCGGAACGCTGGACGAAGACGAACCGGAACGGCGTGGCGGTTCGCGGCCGCACGGTCATCGAAGCGTTCGACGCCGGAGCACCGCAGGAACTGACGCCGAACCTGGTCCGCGCCTTCGGAACCTCCGCGCTCAGGAAGGGCCTCTACAAGAACAACCCGGCGCCGCCCGTCCCACTGTTCGACCACTTCCAACGCGCCGGCGAGCTGGGCGACGAGTACGGCCGGCTCTGGCTCGCAGGCCGGCGTCACAACCTCCTCCAGGACGTCAGGAAGACCCTGCATCACGGCTCCTGGATCGACCGGCGCCTCGGCTTCGACGCGCTGCTCGTCGAGCTCCACCGCGCTCTGACCGGAGGGCGCGGCGCCGAACTCGCCCGGCGTATCCGTTCCCGCTACCCGGTCGCCCTGATCGACGAGTTCCAGGACACGGATCGCCTCCAGGCCGAGATCTTCAGGAAGGTCTTCCCCGGCGACGGCGATTCCGCGAACGGGCGCCTGTTCGTCGTCGGCGACCCGAAGCAGTCGATCTACCGTTTCCGCGGCGCAGACGTCTTCGCCTACCTGGAGGCGCAGGATCGCCTGTCCTCCGCCAGCCGCCCGCTCAGCCTCGAGGACAACTACCGCTCCACGCCCGGACTGATTCGCGCCGTGAACCAGATCTTCGCCCGGCCCAGGCCGTTCGTGCTTCCCGAGTTCGAGTTCGCGGCATCGGCGCCGGCCGACCGCCGCGGCGCCTCCCTCGTCGTGGACGACGAGGACGACGATCCGACCCCGTTCCAGTTCGTCCTGATGCCCAAGGCCGAGGGCGACAGGCGGACCAAGCCGGAGACCACCCGGCTGGCGGCGGAGCAATGCGCCCTCGAGATCGCCCGGCTCATCGCGCAGGGAAAGGACGGCAGCGCCATGCTGCAGAGCCGCGACGGGAGCAAGCGTCTTGGGGCCGGCGACATTGCCGTGCTCGTCCGCAAGGGCAGTCAGGGGAAGGCGGTGGCTGAGGCCCTGAGGGCCCTCGGCGCCGACAGCGTCGAACTCGGCACGGACAACATCTTCGACTCGGCGGAAGCCGACACCCTCTATCGCCTTCTCCGCGCGCTGTGCCTCGACGAGTCGGAGTACCGTGCCACTCCGCTGCTTCGTGGGGCACTGGCCGCCGATCTGTTCGGGCTCCACATGGAGGAACTGGCCGAACTGCAGGACGACGACGACGTCTGGGACCAATGGCGGAGTCTCGCCCGCGAGTGGTCCGACGTCTGGCGAGAGCGAGGTAGCGCAACGCTCATGCGCCGCATTCTCTTCGCCGGCGACCCCGACTGTTCCGCGAACCTGCTCGCCTACCCGAACGGGCCGCGCCGCCTGACGAACTACCTTCACCTGGCCGACCTGCTTCATGAAGCGGAGACCAGAAACCGTCCATCGCGCCTGGGCCTCCTCGACTGGTTCCAGCAATCGAGGGCGGAGTCCCGGCCTGGCGACGAAACGGCCCAGCTTCGCCTCGAGAGCGACGAGGACCTGGTGAAGATCGTCACCGTTCATCGCGCCAAGGGGCTCGAGTTCCCCGTCGTCTTCTATCCCTTCGCCTGGGACGGACGCCGGCCCCCGGCCGGCAGGCAGAGAGTGCCCACGGCCGAGTACTACGACCCGGACCGCGAGACGCCGGTGCTCGATCTCCGTCCGTCGGACGAGGCTTACGCCCGCGAACGCGTCGAAGAGCACGCCGACGAGCTGCGTCTGCTCTACGTGGCGCTGACCCGCGCCCAGCACCGCTGCGTGGTGACCTGGGCCCTGGACGGCCAGGCCGAGTACGCGCCGATGGCATGGCTTCTCCACGGCGACCCGGAGGTAAGCCAAGAGCAGGGCGCCCAGGCACTGGACGACAACGCAAGCTACGTGAGGGGCCTGAGCGTCGCCGAGTGGCGGACCGAAATCCGGGAGTTCGCCGAGCGGGCGTCCGGAGCGATCTCGCTCCGGGAGGTCGAGACCGAGCCCCTGACGACTCGGGCGAGCGCCGACGCCGGCGAAGCCGAACCCCTCGAAGCCCGAAGATTCGAAGGCAAGATTGAACTCATCCGGCAGCGGACCAGCTACTCCGCGCTGTCGACAGGCGCCGGCGCGCCCGAACGCGACCGCGAGGAGGTCGAGCTTCCCGATCACGACGAAGCGACAGCGATCGAGGAGCCGCAGACTCCGACCGATCCGTCGGAGGAGGAGGAGACGATCTTCAACCTCCCCAGCGGCGGGCGAACCGGCAACTGCCTGCACGAGATCTTCGAGCGCTATCTGGGCGACCCGGACACCCCCGACCTGGAGCAGGTCTGCCGCGCCATCCTCCCCCGTTACGGCTTCCACGACAAATGGCTGCAGGCTGCGGCAGCACTGGTCGAGAACGCTCTCGACACGCCGCTCGCGCGGCCCGGCGAGGCCGGCGGTGTGTTCCGGCTCTCCGACCTCGAGCAGCCGATCACCGAGATGGAGTTCCACCTGCCGGTAGCGACCCTCAACTGCACGGAACTCGGGCGCTGCCTCGAGGAGCATGGCTACGACCATCGGCTTCCCGACGACGACGCGGAGATCAACGGTTTCCTGCACGGCTTCATCGATCTTGTCGCGCGGCACGACGGCCGCTGGTACGTGTTGGACTACAAGTCGAATCGGCTCGGCCCCGACCTCGCGGCCTACTCCGAGGAGAGGATCGCCCGATCGATGCGCCACCACGGCTATCACCTCCAGTACCTCCTGTACCTGACCGCGCTGCACCGCCTGTTGCGCCTGCGACTGCCGGAGTACGACTACGACCGCGACATCGGCGGCGCCTTCTACCTCTTCCTGCGCGGCATGAGGCCGAACGTCCCGGGAAGCGGAGTCTTCCGG
This sequence comes from Acidobacteriota bacterium, assembly GCA_021296535.1. GTDB lineage: Bacteria > Acidobacteriota > Thermoanaerobaculia > Multivoradales > Multivoraceae > Multivorans. The sequence continues at coordinate 24,399 of JAGWAG010000042.1, forward strand.
CACCGGCCGTCCCGAGCCTGCATCGAGGCGATCGACGGATGTTTCGGCGAAACGCCATGAGCGGGCACGCCCGGATCGACGCCCTGACCCAGGCCGGCGTCTTCGCCGAAATCGACCGCTGCTTCGCCCGGCTGATGACGGACTTCGGCGCCGGAGACGACGTGGCGCTCGCGGCTGCCGCCACCAGCGCGGTCCATCGGAACGGTCACACCTGCCTGGACCTGCGCGCGGCCGGCAAGCCGATCGCCGCCCTCGTCGAGCAGCCCGACTCGAGCCGAACGGCGGAGGCGCTGGACCCGGAACTGCGGGCAATCGCACTGCCCCGACGCGCAATCCTTCTCGAGGCGCTCGCCCGCAGCCCGGTCGTCGCTGCCGGCGAGACCCTGGGCGCGGATCGCCCCCTGGTCATGGACCAGGATCGCCTCTACCTGCACCGGCTGTTCGACGCCGAAGCCCGGCTGGCCGCGCGGTTGATCGAACTCGCCGGGGACACCGGAGCGGTACCCGCGACTTCGCCCGCGATCGAGCGGATGTTCGACGACCGCGAAGATCGAACCGCCGAAGCGGTCGTCGCGCTGCGCACGGCGCTGGAACGGCGCCTGTGTATCGTCACCGGCGGCCCCGGCACCGGGAAGACGACGCTCGCGGCAAAGCTGATCGCCGTTCTCGTCGCGACCGGCTCCGCCCAGCCGCGGCGGATCGGCCTCGCGGCGCCGACGGGCAAGGCGGCCTCGCGCATCCAGGAGTCAGTGCGCGGGAAACTGGGCGAAAGCCTGTTGGGCAGGGTGGCGGGACTGTACGAGTTCCCGGCGGAGGCGTGGACGATTCACCGGTTGCTGGCAAGCCAGACCAGCCGGTTGAACCGCCTTGACGCCCTGGTCGTCGACGAGGGCTCGATGGCCGACCTGCCGCTGATGGTCCGCCTCGTAAGCGCGCTGCCTGAACACTGCCGGCTGATCCTCCTGGGCGACGCGAATCAGTTGTCTTCGGTCGAGCCGGGCTCGGTCTTCAGCGATCTCTGCCGGGCCGGGGAACGAGGGCCTCTGAGCGCCTGCGTGACGACGCTCAGGAAGAACTACCGCTTCAGGGCCGACTCGGGAATCGGACGCCTCGCGCAGGCCGTGGTCGCCGGGAACGTGGACGGCGCTATCGAACTGCTCAAGGACGGACGCGACGGCGAGACCGGACTACTGCGGCTCGAGGACGAGGCCGCCTTCGACGAGTTCGCGCGGGAATGCGCGACGGAGTGGAACAAGCACATGGCCGCTCTCGAGGCTGACCCCGAGGGCGCCTCTCCGTTCCCCGCCAGGCGTGTTCTGTGCAGCCACCGGCGCGGCCCGTTCGGCACCGACCGCTTCAATCGCCTTGTCGAGCGTCGCCTCGCCGAGTTGGGACGCAGGACCGAGCACGACGATTTCTACGTCGGGCGTCCGATCATCGTCAGCCGCAACGACCGGCAGACGAATCTCTCCAACGGCGACACCGGCGTCGTCCTGCCTACCAACTCGGGCCGCACCCGGGTCTGGTTCCCGGACCTCGACCGCGACGGTGAGCGCTACCTCGTCTCGCCCTCCCGCCTGCCGCAGCACGAGAGCTTCTTCGCCCTCACCGTCCACCGCGCGCAGGGCTCGGAGTACGAAGAGGTCGTCTTCGTACCTGGCGACGCGGAGTCGCGCGTCAACGCGAGGGAGCTGTTCTACACCGCCGTGACCCGAGCGCGGGAGCGCGTGACCGTGTTGGCGAACGAGAAGGGCGTCAGGGCCGCCGTCATGCGGACCACGTCACGGGCTACCGGGCTGCTGGACCGGCTGCGCTAGCGCGGCGCCGGTCCTCAGAGACCGCCTGCGGCGGATGCCGGCGGGGACGCCGGCGCACCCAGTGGAACCGGCTGCGCGAGCGCTGGCCCCCCAGAAAGACAAACCCGCCGCGGCCGAAGCCGGGGCGGGGTTGTCGATTGCACGAAGCGACTGGATCGCCGACGTTACTCGCCGCCGCTGACCGTTCCTTCGCTTCCTTCACTTTCCGCGTTCCGACGCTGCTGCTGGCGAAGGCGCCGGAAGA
>JAGWAG010000043.1:0-2573 GCA_021296535.1 Acidobacteriota bacterium
TGAGAAGCCCGGTGCCGCCCCAGGGATCGGCCAGAGGCTTGGCGAAGAGATACGGCCGGCGGGCGTAGTCGAGCCCCAGGGCCGGGCGCCCTCGGGCATCCACGTCCGCATCCGGACCGACCGGCGCGCGCTCCAGCATCTCGTTGACGTCGCGGCGCAGCTCGGCGACCTCGTCGCCGCCGATGAGTCCTTCGAAGATGTAGTAGCCATGCTTCCAGTACGCCGCCAGGATGTCCGGATGGAGCCTTCCGCCGTCGGTCAGTCGAATCGGCCCCCGGTTGCCGATCTCCGCGGCGAGACGGAGCCCCGCGTCCTGGTACGCGGCCATACCGGCCGCGTGCTCCGCCCGAGTCGGCGCCGTCACAGGTTCGCTTGCGCTCTGTGTGTCGTTCATGGCAGTGGAGCTGATTCTAGCGTCCGGCCTGCCGGCCGGGGACTGTGTCCGCACCTGTCAGTTTGCGCCGGACCGGCGCGCTACAACTCCGAGCCCTTGATCTGGGCGCCGGCGAGAGCCTTCACACCGCGATTTCGATGACCCGGTAGCGTAGCGGTCAGCGAGGCAGTCTGAATTCGGTCACCCGCGCCGTCATGTGTTCCACGGTGACGTCGTCAGCAGCAGGCGGCCGCGGAAGCCTGGCCGGGGTGGGGTCTTCGAGCCTTCCCTGAAGCCGAGCGGGATCTCGCAGAGCCTCCGGCCGTCCTCGTCAGGATCGGAAAGCGCGACCGATTTGAAGGCGTGGCCACTGCCCACATGGGTTCGGAGGCCGTACCGGAGTGTTGGCTGGTCGCCACTCCAGCGTAGGTGCAGAGTAACCGTCTCGTTCAGGAGAGTCTCGCCCTCGAAGTGCTCGTCGAACCAGAACTTCCGGTTGACCTCGAAGAGCGGAACTTCAATCGCGATTTCCAACGCGAACGCGAGGGCCGTGTCGCGAGCCTTGGTCTTCGCGCTCTTGAGAAGGAACCCGGAGAAGAGGTAGACAGGCTTCTTCTCTTCGACCAGATCCTCGTACTTTTCGCGGATGGCCGACTCGTTCCGGACGCGGCGTTCGCTGAGGTAGATCCCGCCACCGCGCACTTTGGCGGATGCGTCGATGTTGTAGCGGGCCCGGATCCGCTTGCCGGCTTTCTTCTCCTTCTGGACTGCTCGCGGAAGCGTGATCTCGTCGACGGCCAGACAGGCGTCGACCCGCACGTCGCCGAAAAGGAAACGGCGGAGGTTCTGGTACCCCTCCTCGGAGTTGACGATCCCGAACGGACCGCTATGGCTTCGGTGGGCGAATGCGCGTGGGGCGTCGTCGACGACGGCGTTCTCCATCATCACCAGCCCGTCCCCAGCTGGGCCGGTGACGCGCTTCGACAGGCCGAAGAAGGCGTCATAGTCCTTGTAGTTCGTTCCTACGAAGCAGAAGAAGCGGTTCGGGCAGAAAGCCCCGTCGAGAGAGGTCACGCGCGCGCTTTTGGATAGCCTGAGATACTGCTTCATGTAGTCGTGGTTGAAGTTGCGGACGTGCAGCTTGTCGATTGCGCCGAGGTCGGGCACGTTCAGGCCCTCTATCTCGATGCCGCCGTGCGGCGTGGCGTACGTGAAGACCTTGTCCACGTAGTGCCTCTTGCGTGCGACATTCTGCAGGTACGTGCGGCAGATCAGGCCCCCCATGGAGTGCGCCACGAGGTAGACCTTGAACTTCGCGAGCTCCTCAGCGTTGCCCTGACACACCTGCTTACGGACGCGGAGGATGAACTTGGAGAGTTTTTTTGCATAGTCCTCGATCGAGTCCTTCTTACCGTCGCCAAAGGACTTCGAATCCTCCTCGTAGTAGCGGAAGATCCAGACCGAGCGGGAGTCGACGCGCTGATCCTCGTCCACGAAGTCGCCGTCCTCGTAGGTGTCGGTGTAGGTCTCGTCCTTCATCAGGCGGATGAGGGGCGACTCGAAGATGAACCGCACCGGCTTGTCGTCCTCGTGTCCTTGGCGAACCTTCGTCGAGCCGAGGTTGAAACCCATGTAGGGCGTGCCGACGGTCTCCTCGATCTCTCCCATGGTCGCGGCATAGCCGCGGACGTAGATGATCGGGTAGTGCGGGGGCGTGATGGGGCGGGGCTGCGCACGCACAGCCATTCTCGATGCGGCCATCGATTCTCCTCTCTTTGTTGTCTCAGAACCGGCCGGTGATCCTACTCGCAGAAGGAGTACGCAAGGCGCACTTCAGGGGCAGCAAGATGGGCTCGCGCCTCGGGCCGCGGTTAGCCGCGCAGCCGAATCGCCACGCCTCTGTGTGAGCCGGATCCGAATACCGGCCTGTTCGAGGGCGGGAAAGCCGTCACATGACCCGAGGGGACGGCCCGCCGCCGGCTACTGGCTTCGCGCCGACTCGTCAGCCGAACGCCGAAAAGCCCACAGCGCGCTCCGCGTGCGGAGGTACATCGTCGCTCCGTCGATCGCCGGCGTCGCCGTGGCGAGGTCGTCGAGGTCCGAGACGGCCAGCGGCTCGAGAGAGCCATCGCTCGGCAGCACGACGAGCTTGCCTGATCTCGACAGCAGGTAGAACTTGCCGTCGGCCACGATCGGCGAC
>JAGWAG010000043.1:2605-27785 GCA_021296535.1 Acidobacteriota bacterium
CCGTCGCGGAGCGGAGCGTCGTCGCAATACCGCTGTCGTCGACCATGAGGAGGACTCCGTCGTCGACGATCGGCGACGGGAGCTGCGGGATCTTGCGGTGGTAGGTCCACCTCACGTGGCTGGCGGTCAGGTCTCCCCGCAGGCCCGCCTCCGGCAGCTCGACGGCGAGGATGCCGTTGCGGCTGTCGAGCGCCGACTGGAAGTACGTCCAGTCCCCTTCGTCGAGGACGCCGTCGCTCGCCAGGTCGAAGAAGGAGAAGACGTTGCGGACCAGGCCTTCCGGCGCCTCGTCCTCGGAGATCTTCCCGTCACCGTCGCCGTCGTGCGCGGCGACGACTTCCCCGAATGGTTCGAGCCGGACGTGACGCCCCTCCTCGTTCAGAGGCATGGCGTAGCCGTTGATGAAGAGGACGCCGTCCTCAAGCGCGGGCGTCGACTTCATCTCGAATGAGAGACCACTCACCCACCACAGCCGCTCGCCCGTTTCGGCCGAGTAGCTGGTGAGAAAGAACGAGCCCGGCACGACGACCTGGAGCTCACCGCCATCGGGATGGTGGAGGACCGGCGTCGAGTGGCCGCTTCGCGCGGCCGGCCGCTCCGTGCGCCAGGCGAGCTCGCCGGACCCGGCGTCGACGGCCAGGACGTAGGAGCCCTGCTGCTGGTCGACCACGAGGACCACGTTGCCTGCGGCGAGGATCGGAGAGGCGCCCATGCCGTAGAGGTTGTCGAAAGGGCCGAGAGGATGGCGCCAGAGCTCTTCACCGTCCACGGTGTAGCAGAGAAGGCCGAAGTCGCCGAAGAAGACCCAGACGCGCTCGCCGTCGGTGACCGGAGACGGCGAGGCCGGTCCGTTGCGGTTGTCGAGCGTTTCGGCCCGCGGCCTCGGAGCTTCGCGTCGCCAGAGCTCCGCGCCGGTCTCACGGTCGAGGGCTATCGTGTAGAGCGCCTCGCCTTCCCAGGCCGTCAGGAAGATCCGGTCGGCGCTCAGGACCGGTGACGAGTCGCCGGCCGGGATCCCGGTCCGCCAGAGGAGGTTGCGGTCGGGTCCCACTTCGACCGGCAGGGCGCCCGCTTCGATCGCGCCGCCGCCGTTCGGTCCCCGGAATCGCGACCACTCGCCGGTCTCGGCCCAGGCGAGCAACGGGAGGGCAAGGGCGCTCAGGAGCGCGAGCGCGAGCGCCGCAGGATGGCCGCCGCTTCGCGGCGCGTCTTGCTCAGAAGCCGGCGGGGACGCCGGCGCACCCAGTCCTGCGGCGCAAGCTCCTGGCTGACTCAAAGCAGATCGCCGCCGCACGCGGAAGCACACGTACCGTGCGCCTCGAACGCCTGCACGACGTTCTTGCCGGTGCGCCAGCGGTGGACCTCGTCCGGTCCGTCGACGAGCCGTTGCGCGCGGATGCCGCGGTACCAGCCGGCCAGTGGCGTGTCCATGCTGTAGCCCAGGGCGCCGTGGAGCTGGAGCGCGGTGTCGACCACCTTGTGCACCATGTTGGCGAGGAAGACCTTGGCGATGCCGTTCTCGTTGCGCAGGTCCATGCCCTTCTCCGCCTTGTAGGCGATGTGGAGCAGCATGAGCCGGGCCTTGTAGAGCTCGGCGGCGCAGTCGGCGAGCATCCAGCGCACCCCCTGGCGGTCGGCGAGGCGCTTGCCGAACGTCACCCGCTTCACCGTGTGCCCGACGGCGAGGTCGAGGGCGCGCTGCGCCATCGCCACGTTGTGCATGCCGTGACGCAGCCGGCCGTAGGCGAGGCGGTGCTGGCCCATCGCGAAGCCCTGGCCGCGGCCGCCGAGCAGGTTCTCCTTCGGGACGATGAGGTTCTCGATGCGGATCTCCGAGTGCGAGCCTCCGAGCTTCAGGCCGAGATCGGTGTGCGGCTGCATCGTCTCGATGTTGCGGATGATCCGGTAGCCCGGGTTCGGCAGTTCGACGAGGAAGGTCGAGAACTGCCGGTGGCGGGCGACGTCCGGATCGGTCTTCGCCATGACGAGGGCAACGTCGGCGACGCTCGCGGAGGAGCTGAACCACTTCTCACCGTTCAGCACGTAGTTGTCGCCGTCGAGGACGGCCGAAGTCTGCATGCCCGTGGCGTCCGCGCCGGCGGCTCTCTCCGTCATCGAGTAGCAGATGCGCTTCTCGCCCGCCAGGAGTGGCGTCAGGAAGCGCTCCTTCTGGTCCTCGGTGCCGTTCTCGAGCAACGTGAGCATGGTCGCGTCGTCGGGACCCTGCGTGTTGAGGGAGAGCGCTCCGAGGAAGCTCTCGCCGAGTTCCATCTGGACCAGCGCGTTGGCCAGCGGCCTCAGGCCCATGCCGCCGTACTCCTCCGGGATGAAGGGGCACCACAGCCCCTGCGACCTCGCCTTCGTGCGGAGCCCGGCCAGCACCTCGTCGAAGTTCTCCGGCGTGCATCCCGCTTCGGCCGGGATGCACTCGTTCTGGACGAACTCGCGCACCTTGGCGCGCACCGCCTTGGTTTCTGGTGGAATCTCGAAATCGATCATCGTCTCTCCTTCAGTGATTGCGTCGCGGACAGTCGCAGGACGACCGCGAAGTCGTTTCTTATGCGACCCTCAGAAGATCGCCAGTGCGTTGACCGGCGAGCCGGTTCCGGTTTCGACGGCCAGCGGCCCCGCCACGAGCAGGAACTCCCAGCGACCCAGCTCGGCCGCGGTCTCGGCGACGGCTTCGAGATCCTGGTTGTCGAAAATGTCGATGCCCATCGCGACGATCGTCAGGACGTGAACCGGAAGGTCGACGCCCTCCACCAGCGAGGGAACGACGTCGAGCGCCGCATCGGAGCCGATGAACGAGATGTCGCGGGAGCGAACCCAGGGCATCGTCGAGGCGTGGAGGCCGGCCGCGTGCTGCGACACGGCCCAGGGTCCGACTTCGGCCCGCCGCGCCCAGCGCCCGGTGCGGATGAAGACGGCGTCGCCCGCACGGACGCGGAGGCCGGCCATCTCCTCGAAGGCCTCGAGGTCCTCGGTGTAGATCGGCGTCCCCGGTTCGAGATACGGCACGCCCTTGAGGCGCGGGATGTCGAACACGATGCCCCGCGTGACGATGCCGCCCCGCAGGTTGAAGATCGAAGACCGCGTACAGCCCTCCGCGGTCACCGTGTCCTGCGAGTAGCCGTTGTACATCTTTCCCTTGTAGAGGATGTGGCACAGGGCGTCGATGTGGCTGTGCGAGTAGCCGTGGTAGCTGATCTCGTAGCGATCGCTCACACCGCCGCGAAACGCTGGCTCCTCGTCGGGGTCGGGAAGAGCCAGGATCGCGCGCTCGAACGGGAACGGCACGTCGACGGCCTGTTCGATGATCAGGGGATGGGCGAGGGAGACGGAGATGCCCTCCGTCGCCAGCGCCAGAGCCTCGAGGCGCTTCTCCTGGGTGATCAGGTTGGCCGTCCCCAATTGGTCGTCGTCGCCCCAGCGTCCCCAGTTGGAGAGCTCCTCCATCAGGCGCTCGATGTCCGCCTGGACGAGATCGCGCGATTCGGGCGAGTAGGTCGGAGCGGGTTCGGGCGAGGATGCCGCTGCTTCCGTGTCCGATGCCGGCTCGGTCTCCCCGTCCGGGGCGGTTGCACAGGCGCCAATTGTGCCAATCAGCAGTGTGCATGCAATACCGAGCCTCAGATGTGTGGCCTTCATGTGCTCTCCTCCATGTTGCCGGACTTGGGCCGATTCTGCCGCACCGGGGGGTTATACCGTCGTGATATAGCCATACGCGTGCATCCGCAACTGTTGTAGTACGCCGCGGCGCGATGAGTGAAGGCACAGCGGAGTTGCCGCGTCGCGCGAGCGTAGTCGTCATCGGCGGCGGTGTGATCGGCTGCTCGGTCGCCTATCACCTCGCACGTTCCGGACGCTCCGATGTGCTTCTGTTGGAGCGCCGGCAGATCACCTCCGGCACCACCTGGCATGCCGCCGGCCTGCTCGGGCAACTGCGGCAGTCGGTCACGATGACGAACCTCGCCCGCTACACGAGCGAGCTCTACGGCCGCATCGAGCAGGAAACCGGGCAGGAGACCGGCTATCGACGGTGCGGCTCCCTCTCGGTCACCGCCGACCCGGAGCGGTTCGAGGAACTCAAGCGCGGCGCTTCCCTGGCGAAGGTCGTCGGGCTGCAGGTCGAGGTGGTCACGGCGAAGACGATCGGGGAACGCGTGCCGCTGCTTGAGACATCCGACCTGCTCGGCGGACTGCACATCCCCGGCGACGGCTACGCGGACCCGACGAACGTCACCCTGGCGCTGGCCGCGGGTGCCCGCGCCGCCGGCGCCCGGATCGTCGAGCAGGTGCCGGTGGCCGCCGTTCGCACCGCCGGGGGGCGCGTTGTCGGCGTCGCCACGGAGCAGGGGGACATCGACGCCGACTGCGTCGTCCTCTGCGCCGGCATGTGGACCCGGGAGCTGGCCGCTTCCATCGGCGTCAACGTCCCGCTGCATGCCTGCGAGCACTACTACGTCCGGTTCGGCTCGATCGACGGACTCGACGCGAACCTGCCCATCGTGCGGGACTACGACGCCATCTCGTACTTCCGGTACGACGCGGGCGAGCTGATCGTCGGCGTCTTCGAACCGAACGCGCGGCCCTGGGGCATGGACGGCATCCCGAACGACTTCTGCTTCGACGAAATTGCCGTCAACCGCGAGCACTTCGAGCCGTTGCTGCGCGGCGCCAGGGAGCGCATGCCGGCCCTCCAGTCGGCCGATGTCGTGCAGCTCTTCTGCGGCCCGGAGAGCTTCACGCCGGACGTCCGCTACCACGTCGGCCAGGCGCCCGAATGCGAGAACTGCTTCGTCGCGGCCGGCCTGAACTCGATCGGAATCCAGTCCGCGGGCGGGATCGGCAAGGTCGTTTCCGAGTGGATTCTGGAAGGACATCCGCCGGCCGACCTCTGGGAAGTCGACGTGCGCCGCAACATGCCCTTCCAGGGCAACCGCAAGTACCTGCGCGAGCGCGTGTCCGAGAGCCTGGGCCTCCTCTACGCCATGCACTACCCGTATCGCCAGTTCGAGACGGCGAGGGGCGCACGCCGGTCTCCGCTGCACGATCGCCTGGAGGCCGCCGGCGCCTGCCACGGGGAACTCGCCGGCTGGGAGCGCCCGAACTGGTACGCGCCGGTCGGTGTGCCGGCCCGCTACGAGTACAGCTACGGGCGCCAGAACTGGTTCGAGTACTCGGCCGCCGAACATCGGGCCGTGCGGGAGAACGTGGGACTGTTCGACCAGTCGTCGTTCGCTAAGTTCCGCCTGGAGGGCCGGGATGCTGCCAGGGTGCTCAACCGCGTCTGCACCAACGACGTCGACGTGGGCTCAGGCCGCATCGTCTACACCCAGTGGCTCAACGAGCGCGGCGGCATCGAGGCGGATCTCACGGTGACGCGCCTGGCGGAAGACAGCTTTCTGATCGTCAACGCCGCCACCTCCGAGGTGCGGGACTTTCACTGGCTCAAGGCCCACATTCCGGGCGACGCGCACTGCGTGCTGACGAACGTGACCTCGGCGATGGGTGTGATCTCCCTGATGGGGCCGGCTTCCCGAGCCCTCCTGCAGTCCCTTACGCCGGCGATCCTGGCCAACGAAGCGTTCCCGTTCGCGACCAGCCGCGAGATCGAACTGGGCTACGGCCTGGTTCGCGCGTCGCGCATCACCTACGTCGGCGAACTCGGTTGGGAGCTCTACGTTCCGTCGGAGTTCACGACCGGCGTCTACGACGAGATCCTGGCCGCCGGCGAGGCGTTCGACCTCGTCCACGCCGGCTTCCACGCCCTGGACTCGCTGCGCATCGAGAAGGCCTACCGCCACTGGGGCCACGACATCACCGACCAGGACTCGCCGCTCGAGGCGGGCCTCGGGTTCGCCGTCAAGTTCGACAAGCCCGGCGGCTTCATGGGCCGCGAGGCGCTGCTCACGCAAAAGGCGAACGGCCTCGCGAAGCGCCTGGTCCAGTTCCGGCTCCAGGATCCGCGGCCGTTGCTCTACGGCAACGAACCGATCTGGCTGGGGGACGAACTCGCGGGCTACGTCACCTCCGGGAACTATGGCCACAGCCTCGGTGCGGCCGTCGGCCTCGGCTACGTCCCGATGTCGCTGTTGCCGGACTTCCCCGAACTGCCCGGCCGCTTCGAGATCGAGGTCGCGGGCGTCCGCGTCCCGGCCGAGGCCTCGATCCGACCCATGTACGATCCTGCCGGTAAACGCGTTCGGAGTTGAAACGGAGCGGGAGGTTGGACGTGTGGCTCGTGACTCTTTCTTTCGTGTCGCTGGCGGCCGCCGGAGCGGGCGCCCAGGAGCAGGAGCCGAAGACCGTCCGGATCGACACGCTCAACGTGATGGACACGCTCTACCACCTCTCGGGCGGCGGTGCCAACTCGCTGGCGTTGATCGACGAGATCAACGGCGGCGTCGTGTTGATCGACACGAAACGCCGGGGCTGGGGCCAGGCGGTGCGGGACGCCCTCGACGGGGTGACCGATCTGCCGGTGACGACGGTCATCAATACGCACGCGCATCCGGATCATGCCGGCAGCAACGCGGAGTTCAAGGCCGCGGTTCAGGTCGTGGCGCATGAAAACACCAGGGCGAACCTGGCCAGGATGGGTGCGAACGCCGCCTCGTTGCCCCGGTTCTCGTTGCTCGAGGATCTTGACCGCATCGAGCTGTACCACTTCGGCCCCGCCCACACCGATGGCGACATCATCGTCGTCTTCCCCGAGAAGGGGGTGGCGTACATGGGAGGCCTGTTTCCCTCGAAGGCAACGCCGGTGATCGACACGGAGAACGGCGGGAGCGGCGTGGCCTTTCCCGACACGCTGGCGAAGGCGGTCGCGGAGATCCGGGGCGTGAGCCGTGTCGTCACGGGCCACGGCCAGCCTCCCGTGACGTACGCTGGACGGGGTCGCCGGGAAACAGGCGCGAACCGACCCTGGAGGGGGTTGATGACGTGGGAGGATCTCGAGGAGTACGCCGACTTCAACCGCGACTTCCTGGCGGCCACGGAAAGAGCCTTCCGGGCCGGCCTGAGCGCCGATGAGGCAGCGGCGGCCCTGGAGTTGCCTGAGCGCTACAAGGACTACGGCATGGAACACGCGAAGGCGAACATCGAAGCGATCTATGACGAGCTGGCGAACAGGTAACGGGCCGCGCGTGACCAGGCGGTTCACGGCGTTGCTCGCGTGCGTCGCATCCATCCTGGTGGTTGCGACCCAGACGCGTGCCGACGACTGGCCGGAGTTTCGAGGCAAGGGCCGCCTCGGCGTCTGGCACGAGACCGGGCTCCTGGAGGAGTTCCCCGCCGAGGGCCTCAAGGTGCTCTGGCGGACCCCGATCAAGGCAGGTTATGCAGGTCCTGCCGTCGCCCACGGCCGGGTCTTCGTCACCGACTACGAAGCCACGCACGGCATGCGCGGAACCGAGCGGGCGCTGGCGCTCGATGAAGCGACCGGTCGGATCCTGTGGACCCAGGCGTGGGAGGCGGACTACGCGGGGATTCAGTGGGAAACGGGCCCCGGCGCGACCCCGACGGTCGATGGGGACCGCGTCTATACCCTGGGACGCACGGGCGTCCTGTCGGCGCTCGATGTCGAGACCGGCGAACTCCTGTGGCGAAAGGACTACGCCGAGGACTACGGCGTGGATCGGATGCAGTGGGGGTTCGATTGGGGCTTCGCCAGCGCGCCGCTCGTCGACGGCCCGCGGCTCATCTGCTTCGTCGGCGGCCCTGAGGGCGCACGGGTCGTGGCCTTCGACAAGATGACCGGCGAGGAGCTCTGGCGTGCGCTCGACAGCGAAGCGGACCTCGGCGTCGCCCAGCCGATCATCATCGAGGCCGGCGGCGCGCGGCAGCTCATCGTCTGGAATCCGGAAGAGGTCGTCTCGCTCGATCCCGTGAACGGCGAGTTCTACTGGCGGCAGCCCTACACGGTCGGCGGCGCGATGACCGTCGCGACACCGGTGCAGACGGGATCGCAACTGTTCTTCACGACGTTCTACGACGGACCCCTGATGCTGACCCTCGACCAGGACAGGCCCGGCGCCACGGTTGCCTGGAAGGGCACGAGCAACAGTGAGATTCAGACCGACGGACTGCACGCCGTCCTGGCGACGCCGATCATCGAGGGCGGGACCATCTACGGCATCTGCAGCTACGGCCAGTTGCGTGGCCTGAACGCCGAGACCGGCGAGCGCCTCTGGGAAACGCAGGAAGCGACATCGGAGCGACGGCGCTGGGTGTCCGGCTTCCTCGTCCAGAACGGCGATCGAGTCTTCATCAACAACGATCGCGGCGATCTGATCATCGCCAGACTGAGCCCTTCCGGTTACGAAGAAGTCAGCCGGACCCACCTCATCAAGCCCACATCGCGCCCCGGCAACCGGCGCGAGCTGCGTTACGTGAGCTGGGTTCACCCGGCCTACGCCAACAAGCACGTCTACATGAGAAATGACGAGGAGATGATCTCCGTGTCGTTGAACGCGGCGGACTACGAGTGATGTCTCAGGACGGCAGCCTGAGCGCGATCAAGGCGCAGAGTCAGGATGGTGAGGCTCGGAAGTTGGCCGTCGAGAGCTTCCGGAAGCGCCGCAGGCAGTGGCGACGCGTCCGGATGACGTCCGAGGAGATCGTCGCTGCGATTCGCGAAGGCCGCCGCTATTCGCCCCCGGTTGGTGCTTTGGAGAACGATCGCTCAGGTCGTTTGGCAGGGCCGGTTGCGGAGTAGACTCAGAACCTGAGAGCTTGAAGACGATGTCCACGACGAACGCGGAACTACTCGGTCGCATCACGGCCCGGCCGGATGTGTTCGGCGGTAAGCCGATCATCCGTGACATGCGGATCTCCGTGGAGCTGATCCTCAGCCTTCTGGCGCAGGGCACGACTCCCGACGCCATCCTGGAGGACTATCCGGATCTCGAAGCAGACGACATTCGGGCTTGCACGGCGTACGCCCACGCAGTCATCGCCCGAGACACGCTGTCCGCGGTGTCCGTCGCCAGGTAGTGCGGTTCCTTGTGGACCGATGTGCCGGCCGTCGGTTGGCCGAGTGGCTACGCGAAGAAGGACACGATGTCGTTGAATCGCTCGAACTCGGCCCCGATCCGGGCGACAGAGCGCTACTCCATCGAGCGGCCGAGAACGACCGAGTCCTGGTCACGATAGACACGGATTTCGGCGAACTGATCTTCGGGCAAGCGGCAGCCCATGCGGGCTTGGTGCGGCTACCCGATGTCCCCGCGGAGCGGCGAATCGCGTTGATGAACGAGCTGTTGGAGCGCCATCGGCGCGAGCTGGAGGCGCGAGCGGTGATCACGATACGGGGTGAGCGAGTCCGGGTCTCGCGGCAACCCTCCTGACCCCACGAAACCGGCTGAATCGGAGCCCACCATGCGACCTCCTCGACTCCTTCTACCGGCGACCCTGGGGATTCTCCAGGCGGTCGCGTCGCTCGCGCCTGCCGGAGGGCAGGAGCGCTCGGCGTACTTCGGCGACCTGCACGTGCACACCGCGTACTCGTTCGATGCCTTCTCGTTCGCCACGCGGACGACCCCCGACGACGCGTACCGTTTTGCTGCCGGGGAGGCGATCAGGCATCCCTCGGGCAACGAGATCCAGCTCGACCGGGCCCTCGACTTCTACGCCGTGACGGACCATGCGGCGTACCTCGGGGTCCTGCGCGCCCTCGCCGACCCCGGCCACCCGCTGGCGGACGATCCCGAAGTCAAGCGCTACGTCGACGCGACGACGGTGAAGGCGCGGGGTGGCTACCTGCCGGGCGCCCAGGAGTTCGTTGCCCTGCACGCGGACGCGCAAGTGTTCCGGACGGCGTGGCAGGAGATCGTCGCCGCCGCGGAACGCCACTACCGGGCGGGCACCCTGACGACCTTCATCGGCTACGAGTACACCCCCTCGCGGGACGGCGGCAACCTGCACCGGAACGTGATCTTCAGGGGCGGCACAGCACCCCGGGAGCCCTTCAGCCGACTCGATTCGGGGCTGCGTGACGAGGGCATCGAGGCGCTGGCGATCCCGCACAACTCGAACGGATCGGACGGCTGGATGTTCCAGACCGAGACGTTCGCGGGCGGTCCCCTCGACGCGGACTACGCGACGAAACGGATGCGCAATGAGCCGCTCGTCGAGATCACGCAGGTCAAGGGCACCTCCGAGACCCATCCCTTCCTGTCGCCCAACGACGAGTGGGCCGACTTCGAGATCTTCCCCTTTCGCGTCGGCCAGTGGGCGAAGACAGCTACGTCCGCCAGGCGCTGCTGGAGGGCATCGCGTTTCAGAGCCGGGAGGGTTTCAACCCGTATCGGTTGGGGTTCGTCGGCGCCAGCGACACCCACAACTCGGGCTTTCAGTTCGACGAGGAGAAGCACACCGGCAAGGTCGGCGTGCATGACTTCGACCCGGTCAGCAGGGGCTCGGTCCCTGCCGACGTCGTCGATGGCGTGCCGACGTATCGCGAGGTCTTCCGCCGCTACTACAGCAACTCGGGCCTGACCGGTGTCTGGGCCGACGAGAACAACCGGCAGGCCATATACGAGGCTCTGCGCCGCAAGGAGACCTTCGCCACCTCGGGGACTCGCATCCGGGTGCGGATGTTCGCCGGCTACGGCCTGCCCGATGACCTTCACCGCCGCGACGACATGGCGGCGGTCGGCTACGAGCGCGGCATCTCCATGGGAGGCGAGCTCGACGCCGATCGAGGCGGCAGTCCTACCTTCGCGGTTCGGGCGCTGCGCGACCCGTCCGGCGCCCCGCTCCAGCGCCTTCAGATCGTCAAGGGCTGGGTCCAGGGCGGCGACCGGCACGAGCAGATCTTCGACGTCGCCTGCTCCGATGGGCTGCAGCTCCGGACAACGGCGCCTCCGTCGACCTGTCCAACTGCGCGATCAGCCAGGACGTGGGCGACGCCGAGCTGGGAGCGACCTGGAGCGATCCCGGCTTCGACCCCGAGCATCACGCGTTCTACTACGTTCGCGTCCTCGAGAACCCGACGTGCCGCTGGTCGACGTGGGATGCCGTGAAAGCCGGAGTTTCGCCTCGCGTGTCCCTGCCGGCGACGATCCAGGAGCGCGCCTGGTCGTCGCCGATCTGGATCTCTCCCGGCAACTAGCCTGGCGCGGCAGAAACTGGGCGCGCCGGCCTTCTGGCACTGGGTGCGCCGGCCTTCTGGCCGGCATCCGGCGCGAAGCGCCGGGTTCCGGTCGTTCCTGCCGCGCCGGGGCTAGGGAGGCGCCGGATCGAGTCCGACATCGTTCGCCGCGCCGGCCCGGTGGGTGCGGCCCGGCAGGAGCTCGGTGAGGCGACGCTCTTCCTCGGGCTGATCGGCGACTTGCAGCACCTTCTTGCGCGAAGGGTTCTGCGGCAGCATGGCCCGAAGCCGCTGCTTGGTGTCGGCATGTTCGGGGAGGTCCGCCAGATTGCGCCACTCGTTCGGATCGGTGTCGTGGTCGTAGAGCTCTTCACCGTCGGGATAGGTCGTGTAGCGCCACCGCTGGGTGCGGATCGAGCTTCTGTCCGGCGCGTCGGAGGTGATCGCAGGATGATCCCACTCCGTTTCGGGATTCTCGAGCAGTGGCCGCAGGCTCTCGCCGTCGAGCTCCTCGCGCTCGGGGAGCCCGGCGAGATCCGCCAGGGTGGGGTAGATGTCGAGCAGCTCGGCAGTCCGGTCGCAGAATTCTCCCTTCGCCTCGATCCCGGGGCCGGCGAAGATGATCGGCACGCGGCAGGAGCGCTCCCAGAGCGTGTACTTGCGCCATTGGTTCTTCTCGCCGAGCTGCCAGCCGTGGTCGGTCCACAGGACGATGATCGTGTTCTCGGCGTGCGGCCCTTCGTCGAGTGCCTTCAGAACGCGCCCCACGTTCGCGTCGGCGAAGTTGATGCACGCCAGATAGGCCGCCACGGCGCGCCTCCACTGTCCCGTCGCCGTGACTGCCTCGTGGTCGCCCAGACCGCGCTCCGTGGGCGCGGACTTCGGCACGTCGTCGAGGTCGTTCGCGAGATAGGGCGGCAGCTCGATCTCGGCCTCGGGGAACCTGTCGAAGTACTTCCTGGGGGCGTAGAACGGCAGGTGCGGGCGATAGAAGCCGCAGGCCAGGAAGAAAGGTTGGGAGTGGTCTCTCGACAGGTACCTCGCCGCCCAGTTCGCGAGCTGGGTGTCGGTCGTCTCCTCGTCGTCGACGTCGAGGGCGCTCCAGTCGAAGTTGCTGCGGTCGAGCTCGTTCACCGGCCAGTCGGGGGCCCACAGAAAGCCACGGAAGCTGTTGTAGTAGTGCCACGACGCGGCCTCGTTCTGGCTTTGGTGAAACGTCTTGCCGCCGCCGATCGCTTCATAGCCGTGCTCCATGAAGTGCTGCGGCAGAGTGACGGCCAGCGGCATCGCGTCGCGCCAGACGTCGCCGTTGTAGTAGCAGCCGGAGGTCGTCGGGCGCCTGCCGGTCATCAGACTCGCCCGGGAAGGGTTGCAGGCGGGCGTCTGGCAGTAGGCCCGCCGGAACGTGACGCCGCGCCGGGCGAGCGCGTCGATGTTCGGCGTGAGCGTCTGCGGGTGCCCGTCGAGGACGCCGATCCAGTCGTTCAGGTCGTCGATCGAGATCATGAGCACGTTCGGCCCCGCGGCGCGCTGTTCTCGACTGCCTGCGCAGCCCGCGGCCAGGGCGCCGAGCCCCAGGCTCCCGATCAATTCGCGGCGCGAGAGTGTTCCGCTCACAGGGCTATAGTGTGCACGATGGCCCTAGGTAAAGACGACAAAGCGCGCGAACGGGTGCTGGCAAACATTGCGGAGCTCGATCTCAACGAGAACCTGCTCGAACTCGAGACCAAGGGGTACACGGTTCTCCCGGGCGTGTTGTCCGAAGACCGGATCGAGCGCGCCAAGGCGGTCATCCTGCGGCGCGTCGAAAGGACAACGGGCAAGAAAGTCGATCCTGACACGGCCACGTCCGACGACTTCAGCGGTATGGCGTACCAGCACTATCTGATCTTCGAGGATCCGGTCTTCCCCGAGATCTTGCTGGAGCCGAAGCCGCTCGCGATGATCACCTATCTGCTTGGTGAGAGTTGTGTGTTGTCTTCCATGGGCAGTCACTTTCGTGGGCCCGGCGGCATGCCTTTGTCGGTGCACGCCGATGGGGTTCGAGTCGGCATGACCGAGACGTCCCTGGTCGCCAACTGCAACTACGCTCTGACGCCTTACAGCCGGGAAGCGGGCGCGCTGGTGCTCTTCCCAGGCAGCCATCGAAAGCAGCGCCAGCCCACGGCCCACGAGAACTGGATGGCGGGCCATGAAACCGTTCCGGAGATCATGGCGAAGAACCTCGATCCGGAAGAGTTGGACGCCCTCGAGTGGACGGTGCCGCGAGGTGCTGTAACCATGGACCTCAATCCGGGAGATGCCGCGATCTGGCATGGCAACGCGTGGCACGGCGGTTGGCGACGGGAGTTGCCGGGCACGCGCATCAATCTCGCGGCCTACTTCTGCCGGCCTCATCTCTCGACACAGGAGCGACGCGGCGATACTCGGTATCCCGAGGTGTTCGAGCGCTATGCCCACGAGCCCCGGTTTGCCCGTCTGTTGGGAGAGAAAATCTTCAATGGCTGGCGCGAAGAAGGGCCGGATTTCACGGGCGCGAAGGCTTCGCCCAGCGGCTTCTTCGACTGAGCGCCTCGCGCAGGAGTTGAAACAAGCTACTTGCCCTCGGCCGCCCAGCGCCTCATCAGGGCGATGTTGCGGCCCAGGATGGCCGCGGATTCGGGGTTCACGCTCACGCGCTCCGAGTACGCGGCCATGTCGCTGTCGTACATGGCTGCTGATTCGGCGCCATGGTCGTTGGTGCGCTCGATCCACTCGTCCATGCGCTTCCTCAGTTTCTTCAACTGCCCTTCGTGCTTCGGATCGCCGGCCAGGTTCCGGACTTCGAACGGGTCCTCTGACAGGTCATAGAGCTCCTCCCCGGGGCGAGTGGGGGCGAAGAGAAGCTGCTGTGTCTCGTTCAACGTCCCGGCCGCGTGAGCCTCGCGCAGCGCCACGACAATGCTCTTCCCATCCTTGTAGAGGTTGGGTTGCAGGTGGGGGCGGTCGGGCAGGAAGTTGCGGATGTACTTGAAGCGCGTCGTGCGTAGCGCCCTGATGTGGTCGACCGTCTCATCGCAGCGGTCGCGAGCGGCAAAGACCGCCGTCCGCTTCTCGTAGTCCTGGGCGAGGATGTCGCGAGCGTGCATGTGGTCGGGAATCTCGATTCCGGCGAGTGCGAGCGAAAGGGCCGCGATATCGATGTGCTCCACGAGGTCGTCGCGAACCTGCCCGGGCTCGATCGTCGGTCCGGCGATGACCAGAGGCACGTGCATGCCTTCGTCGTAGAGAAACTGCTTCCCCCTGGCATGGCTGATCCCGTGGTCGGTCATGAAGAGAACGATCGTGTCCTCGAGGTCGCCCTCGTGTTCGAGCCGTTCGATTACGTCGCCGACGAACTTGTCCGTGAGCCGAACCGAGTCGAGGTAGGCCGCCCAGTCCGCCAGCAGGACCGGGTCGTTCGGATAGTAGGGCGGAAGCTGCACCCTGGAGGGATCGGTCCTGCTACCCAACAGCTTCTCGACTCGATCGCTGATCTGCCGGAACGACTCGAGCGATCGGCCGCGGTGTTTTCCGCCGGGGAGGTGGACCTGGGCGAAGAAGGGTTGGCCGGGTCGACGGCTACTCCAGTCGGGGCCGTCGTACATGGCCTGGTCCCATTCGAAGTTGTAGTGCGTTTTCCCGATGGTGGCTCGGTCCGTGTTGGGCCACCCGGTGATCGCGGTGTAGTAGCCGGCCTCCTGGAACAGCTCGGGGATCGGCCGGACGCCGGGAGGCAGGTGGATCTTCAGCTTTCCCTGGCCGCTGCGGTGGTGATGAGCGCCGATCGAGGTCTGGTACATCCCGGTGATGAACGCCGAGCGGTTGGGCGAGCAGACCGGTGATGTGACGTACGCATTGGTGAAGCGCACGCCACGGCTCGCGAGGCGATCGAGATGCGGCGTCTCGATCACCGTCTCTCCATAGGAAGAGAGATTGGCCGACATGTCGTCGACGATGATCCAGAGGATGTTCGGTGGCTCCGCGGCGTGCAGGGGAAGCTGTGTCAGCGCTCCCAGGGCGAAGACGAGCACGGCGGTGCTGGCGCGTTTCGTTGTCATGGGCCTGTAGCCTCCACGATGAGGTGGACGGTCAATTGTCGCCTACGGTGTGCGATTTTCCATCTACGTTAGAATCCCGACCATCATGATCACACGCCGGCAAGCAGTCAAGAGCGTCGCCGCCGCGTCGGTGGGGGCCTACTTCAACTTTGCGAAGACAGAGCGAGCGAATCTGCTCTTCCTGTGCTCCGATCAGCATCAGACCGCCGCGTCCGGCTGCTACGGCAGCAACGAAGCCAGGACGCCCCACATCGACGAGATCGCGTCCGACGGCGTCCGCTTCGACCGCGCCTACTGCAATGCGCCTGTCTGCGTCCCCTCTCGCGGGTCGATCATCACCGGCCTACACCCCTGCAGGCACGGGGCGAAGATCCTGCGAGACCCGCTGCCGAACGAAGCGCGCACGGTCGCCCACTACTTCAAGGATCACGGCTACGTCACCGGCGCGATCGGCAAGATGCACTTCGTCGACGAGACCCGACGGCACGGCTTCGACCACAGGCTCTATCGAGACGATCACGACAAACGGCTCACCCGGGCCGAGCAGCAGGCGTTTCGAGACGATCAGTACGCGGCGTACCCCGCGGATGGCGGGTACGCGACCGGGCTGAGCGGCTCCGCCTCGACCCTGCCGGAGAGGTACTTCCCCGATACCTTCTACGCCGAGGAGTCGGTCGCTTTCCTGCGCGAGAACAAGGACCGCCCCTTCTGCCTGTGGACGTCGTTCTACATGCCGCATACGCCTCTGGTGCCGGCAAAGCAGTACTGGGACATGTACGAGGGAGTCACTCTCAGTCTGCCCGAGCGCTCGGACCGGGAGCTTCTGGACGGCTTCGAGGGGCACTTGATTCGCGCCAGGCAGCGTGGCTGGTACGACCAGAAGGACGACGATCTGCGCGACGCGATCCGCGGCTACTACGGCAACATCTCCCAGACGGACGCCAACGTCGGGCGGGTGTTCGACACGTTGCGCGAGCTGGGGCTCGACAGGAACACGGTGGTCGTCTACACCTCGGACCACGGCGAGATGGCCGGTGCGCACCGCACGTGGACCAAGCACAACATGTACGAGCAGAGCGTGAGCGTGCCCCTGATCGTGCGCATGCCCGACCGAATGGAAGCCGGGACCGGCCGCACGCAACTCATCGAGCACGCCGATCTGCTCCCGACACTGACCGAGCTGTGCGGGCTGGGGAGTCCCTCCGGGATCGACGGCCGGAGCTTCGCGCCCATGGTCCAGGGCGGAACGTACACGCCGCGCGAGCACGTCTACTCGGAGTACTACTTCTGCCATGGCAGCTTCACGGTGGACAACCGCTACGTCGGCAAGCCGCCCATCCTGATGGTGCGCACCGGCAAGTGGAAGCTCAACTACCTGAGCTGGGCGCGCTCGGAGTTGTACGACCTCGAGGCCGATCCGGGAGAGTTCCACAACGTGATCGACGACACCGGCAACGCCGGCATCGTCAAGGAGCTGACCGTCGTCGCCGAGCGGCTCTACGCTGGTTGAAGCGGTCCCGTGTCATGCGGGCTCGTGCCCGTGGGCTAGATTGAACCGAAGACCATCGACATGACGGCCTGCTGCATACCCTCGCGTGATCCCGGCCGGCCGGCGAGCGGCGCCGGCCCAGCCGCCGCGGTGCCGGCCTCGGGAGCGAACGACCGCGACATGGTGCGTCTCGACGGCGGCCGATTCCTCATGGGCACCGACTCGGCCGAAGCCATACCCGGCGACGGCGAGACCCCGGTGCGCGAGATCTTCGTCGACCCGTTTCGCATCGACGCCTGTGCTGTCTCCAACGCCGACTTCGCTGCCTTCGTCGACGCGACCGACTATGAGACCGACAGCGAGCGGCTGGGCTGGTCCTTCGTCTTCGAGGGTCGCCTGTCGCGCAGACTCCGGCGCACGGCGATCGAGGACCGTCTGCCGGGCGCCCGTTGGTGGTGCAAGATCAGCGGCGCCGACTGGCGTCATCCCGAGGGACCAGGATCGTCGATCGCCCGGCGCGAGGACCATCCCGTCGTCCAGGTGTCGCACAACGACGCCGTGGCCTACTGCGCGTGGGCGGGATGCCGGCTCCCTACCGAGGCGGAATGGGAGTTCGCGGCGCGCGGAGGAGTAGAGCAGACCGCGCTGCCCTGGGGCGACGAGCTCGAGCCCGATGGCGAGCATCGCTGCAACGTCTGGCAGGGCAGCTTCCCCGAGCGCGATCTCGGGCTCGACGGCTGGCGCGGCACCTGCCCGGTCGATGCCTTCGAGCCGAACGGCTTCGGCCTCTACAACGTCTGCGGCAACGTCTGGGACTGGTGCGCCGATTGGTGGAGCGCCCGTCCCGCCGCGCCGGGCACTCGCAATCCGCGGGGTCCTGCCACCGGCACGGCCCGCGTCACCCGCGGCGGGTCGTACCTCTGCCACGTCTCGTACTGCAGTCGCTACCGCCTGGCGGCCCGCACCCACAACACGCCCGACAGCGCAGCGGGACACATGGGCTTTCGCTGCGCCGCGGACGTCGGCCAGGCGCGGTAGTAGGCTCTGGCGGTCAGGTTGCAATGCCCCGCAGGATCGACTGCGGATGAGAGTTCGCGTGGAGGCCGGGAATGAAGTACCAGGTAGCGCTTCAGGAGTCCGAAGAGGGCTTCAGTGTCTGGGTGCCGGGCCTGCCCGGCTGCGTGTCGCAGGGCGAGACGGAAGAGGAGGCTCTGGCCAACATCGCTGAGGCGGTCCGGGAGTATCTGG
The DNA here is from genome assembly GCA_021296535.1 of Acidobacteriota bacterium. GTDB lineage: Bacteria > Acidobacteriota > Thermoanaerobaculia > Multivoradales > Multivoraceae > Multivorans. The sequence continues at coordinate 20,517 of JAGWAG010000043.1, forward strand.
AAGTGGCTGCTGGCACCCTTGTCTGCCCCGACGCCTGCCGTGACGACTGCGAGGGACGGTTCTGCGGAGAGCAGTCCTAGAGGCAAAGACGAATCTCTGTACGCAGTCGAAGTTCATAGATACATCACGGAGCAGGAAACACCAGAGTCCTCGAGTCTGGTACACCTTCGCAAGGGAAACGCTTGGTTGGACAGATACCGAGGCCAGATCGAATTGGCAGAGATGGTGGAAGACGTTCTTGACCTTCTCGATACGAGAAGCACCGCCTCTTCGCTGGCGAGCGACACTGGAGCGTTGCGCGAGTTAGCGCTTGGGAGCGGCTTCACCAAACAGTGGCCCATGGCCGAGCGGCTGTTTCATGCCTGCGATGCTAGTGCTAGTCGAAGTCGCAACGCCAAAGATGAACCGCTCGTTTTGCGAGCCGGCGCTGGCGTTCTTCGATCAGGACGGGTGTCCACTCTTCGGGCGCCATCTCAGCAATCTCCTGAGTAATCGAGTAGGCACTGTCGGCGAAGACTTGGACTTTCTCTCGGTAAGCGAAGTTCTGGATTTTGCGGTTGCTGGAGGCTTCTAGCAGGGTCAGATTCCCGAGGCGCGTGATCATACTGCCGGTTCTCTCCTCACCGAAAGACTCGATCCATGAGTCGGAAGGGGATTCTGGAAGCACATGTTCGATGGTGCCGGGGTCGGTCTCGGGATCGCAATCCCGGCCAGAAGCGTCGCTCTCCAGTCTTGCGAGAATGTGCTTGACGAGTTTCTTCCGGACTCCGCGAGGAGAGAGGGCCCGTCGCGCGAAGTCACTCTCCATCCTCTGGTCGTCAACGTAGATTTCCTTGAGTTCGCGGAAGACAGAGCTGGGGCTCGTCGCGCGGCCGTCTAGGATGGCCTTTGCGGCCCGGTGATAGACTGGTTCGAGTTCGTTCGTGTTCAGCTCGCTCACCATGTACCGGAAGGAGATTACGGCGGCTATCCGGAGGATGCTGTCGAAGGCCTCGGGCAGAGCTTCCCATGCCGCGAATAGCATGGGCATCATCTGCTTGGTTCGAAGCTGGTTCAGTTCGCGGACGTGCCGCCTTGCTTGTGCTTGAGCTCCGCCCCAGTACTCATGGTTCGGGTCGAGAACGGCGGCGAACAGCTCGGCGCGCTTTTCGAGCTCCCCAACAAGATGGAAGACCTCGGGGGCACTCTTGGCCCGCTGACGAAGAACCTTGAATAGCCGGCGACTCCGGATCTTCGGCAGCTCGCACAGTAAGTGATACCTAAGGAACTCGGGAAAGCGACTCTGTTGCACCGTGTCCAGGAGGGGTTTCCAGCGCCGCTGGAGCGATTCCAGGTCTGCGCGCACTGGCACTCGTGAGAAAAGGTGGTTCTTCAGGAGGTCGGTCGTTGTGAGTTCCAGGCCACGGGCATTCAACGTCTCGAACACAGTGTAGGCGTTGAGCGCGTCATCGACGGTGATGAGAATGAAAAGGAGTTGGCGAGCAACGGTCTCGGACAAGACACCCGCCAGCGTCTGGCCGTCCACCAAGAGTTCCGGCTGGGATCGAAGGCGTCCCTTGAAGTAGATGTAGCAAGACCAGAGCAGCCGGTTCGACTTCGGTAGCCGCCCCGGACTGAGGGGTTTGCGTAGTTGGACGAGATACTCCTGGAAGAAGTCGTCGTCCGTCTCGTTGAGTCTGAGCCGACTGCTTTCGACTAGTGAGGCGGGGTCCTTGTCGCCTACGAAGCGGGCACGGAGTCCGTCTGCCCGTTGTGTGTTGGCGTCGGGGTCTGTACCTTGTTCCGCCAAGTGCTGCAGTTCCCCGATTACGGCTAGAGCGAATATGCTCAGTGTTGCAAGGCGCTGTTGGCCGTCGATCACTTGAAACTCGCGATCGCTGACGCCTTCTACGACGAGGGCACCCATGTAGTGCCGGTCGGATGGCTGATCTCGCAGCTCTACGATGTCGTTCCACAAGTCCTCCCACTGCTCTTCGGCCCACGAGTAGTCGCGCTGGTAGGGAGGAACTTGGTAGAACCTGCCGTTGCCAATCAACTCCATGAAGTCGATCGTGCGCGTGTTGAGTAGATTGGCCATGGGTCTCAGCTACAGGTACGGCGCCTAGCATAGCGCTGGCTTGCCGAAAAGGAATCGCCGCTTGTCCCTCCTCAGGCCTTGACGCCGACCGTGAGTGAACCGCGATAGCCGCCGTCCGACTCCGTCATCTTGAGCCAGCTTCCGTCGCCGCCCTTGGACTGGCTGATCACGAAGTCGTTCTGGTTGTTGTAGGGCGACGGCGGACGCTGGTTGTAGGGCTTCTGCAGAGCGACCGCCCGGTTCAGCTTCTCCGGGAAGTAGAGCTGCACGGTGGCCTCGACCTTCTGTTCGAGGACGATGCGGGTGTGGATGTGCTGAACCCGCGGCGTGTACCAGCCGGGGTAGATGGTCTGAAAGCGGACCATGCCGGCCTCGTCAGAGGTCTGGCGACCGCGAAGGAAGGTCTCGTTGTCGGAGGGTTCGGCGCGGCCGCTCGGCCAGACGTTGGGGTCGTAGGCGGTGTAGTGGCTGTAGAAGCCCAGAGAGTCGCAGTGCCAGAGGTCGACGGCGGCGCCGGCGATCGGGGTGCAACCGTCGGCCTGGACGATGCGGAGGACGACCTCGAGCGGCAGTCCTTCGCGATCCTCCCGGATGTCGCTCCGCAGCAGGGCGGGGTCGTCGACGTAGAACGGCCCCTCGATGGCCGTCGCCGAGACGACACACTGTCCCGAGTCCTCGAAGCTGTGGCTTACGGGGCTGAACCCGGAGTTGTCCGTCTCGATGAACCTCTGCTTCAGGCCGGTGGTGAACCGTGATTCTCGCTCCTGTCTTCGTGGTTGCAGCGCGGTCAGTTTGCGCGCCGCGGCCCCGAGCAGGCCGAACAGGAGGGTGCGTCTCTGCCACTTGTTGTCCATCGAGTCACCATGCGGTTGTTGGAGTTGAATCGACGAGCTGGCGAGTATCGTAGCGTCGCGCATCCGCGGAACCACACGTGAAGATCCTCGTCATCGCCGACATCCACGGGAACGCCGAGGCTTTCTCGGCAGTGCTCGAAAAGGAGCGGGACGCCGACGTGACGATCTTCCTCGGCGATACGGTGCTCTCGGGACCGCAGCCGAACGAGACGATGGCCCTGCTCGGGGGCGTCGAGGGGGTGTTGATCGAGGGCAACCACGACGTGGAGATGCGAGAGCCGGAGAGCTTCGAGGGCTGGCCGGAGCCTTGGCTGGCCTACACGCGGTGGATCCTCGACACGCTGGAGCCGGCGGGTTGGGAGCTGGTCCGCGGTTTGCGGCCGGAGGGCGAATACGAGGTTGGCGGCCAGAGGGTGTTCCTGCACCACGGCGTGTTGCCGGACGAGCCCCGGCAGGCGCTGCCCGACACGGACGATGAGCGATTGGCCGCCCTTGCTGGAGGCACGGACTGCCCGTTGGTGCTCTTCGGCCACTCCCACATTCAGTTCCGGCGGGCGATCGACGGGCGGGAGTTCATCAACCCCGGCAGCGTCGGCCAGCCGCGATGCGGCCGGCGGGTCGCCTGCTACGGGCTGATCGAGGACGGCGTGTTTCGCCACTGCCAGGTGGAGTACGACCCCGGGCCGTGGATCGAGGCGCTTGATGACATCGAGCCGCTTGGCGAACACCCGGAGTTTCGGGAGTGGCTGAAGCGGGCGCTGCTCAGTGGGTACGGGATCGGCCAGCGGGAGCCGTGGACGCGGTTTGCGCGGGAGGGGTACGTGTAGGCGACTGAGTCGCGGTCGCCGCTTCGCGGCGGCGTTTAGCTCGGAAGCGGACCAGAAGGTCCGCGCACCCAGAGATACGTCGTGCCGCAGCGACGCGCTCTACGCCACTGAGGGGTTGTGGCTGCCCGGCGCCCAGCCAATCACAGTAGAGAGCGTCACATGGTAACGACCGCCCTCTGGGTGCGCGGACCTTCTGGTCCGCTGCCGCCGAAGGCGGCCAGATGACGCGCCGGCCGGAGGCCGGCACCTTTGGAGCGGGCAGTTCGCGGACCCACAGTTCGTGCGCGCCGCTTCGCGGCAAGCGCACCTGATGCCGGCCAGAAGGCCGGCGCACCCAGTGTTTCGGCGCACCCAGTGGTCAGAGTTCCTCTACTGCAATCGCTCGCACCCACGTCGCTTCCAGCCGTTCCACGTTGAGCGGCATGCCGATGTAGAAGGCGCGGTTCTTCTTCAGCTTCTCGACGTTCACGAGGGGGTAGCAGACCGGGATGTTGTTGCCCAGCATGTTGCGGTGGGTCGGTGAGTTGTTGGGCTGCGGGGTCTGGAAGTCGGACTCGAAGCGGATGCCGGGGTAGCCGACCGCCAGCAGCTTGATTCCCGTGTCGGCGAGCCACTTGCTCGTTGCCGCCGGCAGGGTGGGCTGCTCGTCGTCGCGGTAGGGGCTGCCGAGGATGACGATGTCGCCCTTGCCGACGCCTATGAGGTGCTCGGGCAGGATCGGTTGGCCGACCTTGACGAGTTCGCCCTCGTCGTTCTCCTGCTCGACGGGCTCGAGCTGGTCGAGGTAGCAGACCGCCGCCGGGCCGAAGAACGTGTCGAGGGGCATCTCCCACAGGCCGAGGATGCCGTCCGGCAGACCTTCCCAGTGGTCCATGTGGCCCTTGCCGCCCTCGGTGTGCGATCCCCCGCAGTGGCCGCTGACCCGTCCGGGCGGCCAGTAGGAGTCGCCCTCCTTGCCGCCAATCAGGGTGTAGAGGGTGTCGTCGTAGGGGACGCGACCCTCTTCGAGGATCCAGGGCAGCCCGAAGACGTCCTTGTTCCCCTCCTCGACCGTGCCGTCGAGTCGGGTGATGCGGCCGACCATGCGCGGGCTGAGGTCCACCACGTGGTGTCCTGCGAAGTCAATCATCGTTGCCGTTCTCCTGTTCCGCCGACCACTCGCCCAGAGTGGCCAGTCCGTTCATGCGGGCGCGGTGGCGCAGCGCCGCCTGCCCGCTCGATTCGTGCGTCTTGCCGTCCCAGGCCTCGACCGGCGCTCGCCCGATCGCGCGGCCGAACGAGAAGCTGAGCGCCCAGGGCTGCGGTGCCAGCCTGTTCATCGCGTCGAGGTGGGCCGTCGACAGGAAGCCGATCCCCGGCAGGGCCGGCGGCACGACCCGGCGCAGGCAACTCAGCGTTTCCCGGGCCACCGTGTCCACGCCGGCCTGTTCGGGACAGTCGCTGCCCGAGACGACCATGTTCGTCTTCAGCACGATCTCCTCGGGCAGGACGCCGTGCTCGTAGAGCGCCTCGAAGGTGCGGTGCAGGAACCGCTCGGTGACCTCGAACTGGCGTTCGATCGTGTGCTCGCCCTTCATCTCGACCTCGGGTTCGACGATCGGGACGAGATCGAACTGGTGCGCGAGCGCCGCGCACTCGGCGACGCTGCGGGCGTTCGAGACCAGCGCTCGCTCCGTGGGAAGGCCCGGGCGTACGCGTGCGGCGACCCGCCACTTGACGAAGGCCACGCCGCGCTCGCGCCGTCCGTCGAGGCCGCGCGGCACGTACTCGTGCTCGGAGCCTCCGAGGAGCTGCCAGCCCGTGGTCGGGGTGATTCCCAGAAGCACGCCCCGTTCAAGAACCAGGTCGACCAGCGGCGTGCCGTCGCCGGCCCGCCGGTCGAGCACATCGGGGAAGACGATGATGCTGGACAGGTGCTCGCCGAGTCCGGGCGTGCGGCAGATCATCTCCTGGAAGTCGGCCGCGTCCTCCTCGGTCCGGGCGTGCGCCGACTCGCCCCACCAGCCCCGCACGAGGCCCTTGAGGGGCACGTCGGCCGCGAAGATGCCCTTGCCGGGCGCCACCATCCGCCGCGCGGTCGCGGCCAGGGTCGATTCGGTCGTCACGAGTGGCCTTCCTTCGCTTCCGACGCCGGCGGGCCAGCGCACCCAGTTTCCGCCGCGGCGAGTTTGCCGCGGTAGAACTCGAGCCCCTCGCGTGCCGCTTCGTCGAGGTCGCGGTCGTCCGTCATGTCGCGCCACACCGCGAGCAGGTTGCCGACGCCACCGCCCATGTGGACGATCGGCTCCATCACGGTGTCGCGGTCGTAGTCGATCGCGCGCAGCGCAGCCACGACCTCGTCCCACGGAATGTGGCCCCGGCCGGGCGGACGGCGGTTGTTCTCGCCGATGTGGAAGGTGCCGAGCTGGTCGCCGGCGCGGACGATCGCCTCGCCGAGCGAGTCCTCCTCGATGTTCATGTGGTACGTGTCGAGCATCATCTTGAGATTCGGGCTGCCCACCTCGTCGATGAAGCGCAGCGCCTCGTCGCAGGTGTTGATCAGGAAACTTCGAGGTGGAAGGTCACGCCGAGGTCCTCGGCGGTCTTCATCGCCTCGCGCATGGCGGCCGCGGCGTGGACCCAGCAGCGCTGTTTGTCGCGGCCGTCGAGCCCCTGGCGCATGACGCCGGTGATCGCGCCGCCGACGTCGGCGCCGCCGCCCCCGGCTATCTGCTGCATCTCGCTCGCCTTCTCGGCGAGGGCGCGCAGGTGGGCGACGCCGCGGCGCCGGTCCTCCTCCGAATCCGAGTTGATGTCCTGCTTCGGGCCGAGCCCCGCCATGTAGTTGATCCTGATCCCGTGTTTGGCGGCGGTGCCGAGGAAGCGCTTCTTCTGCTCCGGCGTGTACAGGAAGAGCACATCCTGGGAGAAGGACATCAGGTCGAAGCCGATCGCGGCCGCCCGGGCCATCCGGCGCTCGTACTCCTCGATGTCCTCCATCCAGTCGTTGCCCCAGTAGTTGAAGGTGATGCCGATTCTTCCCATGCGTCTCTCCCGGAGTTCACTCACGACGTGGCCGCCGCGGGCGAGCGCCCGCCCGCCGGCTGCGCGGCCATCAGGGCTTCCACCTCGTCCATCGACGGAATCCCCTTGCGGTTGCCCAGCACGGTGCAGTGAAGCGCCGCGACCGCCGACGAGAAGGCCGCGCAGCGTTCGAGATCCCAGCCGCGCGCGAGCCCGACGAGGTAGGCGCCATGGAAGGTGTCGCCCGCGCCCGTCGTGTCGACGACGTCTACGTCGAAGGCGGGGGTGTGGAACTCGGCGTCGCGGGCGCCGGTTTGTCGGGCTACCGTGTAGCTGCCCGCGGCACCCTCGGTCTGCACGACGACTCGCGGTCCGAGGTCGAGGGCGGCGCGGCCGGCCTTCCAGACGTCGTCTTCCCCGGTGAGCCTCGGCGCGAAGCCCGAGCCGCAGATCAGGATGTCCGTCTCGGCCACGAGGGCGCGGGCCGGTTCGAGGACCTTGTGGCTGG
>JAGWAG010000044.1:0-19006 GCA_021296535.1 Acidobacteriota bacterium
AGCCCTACACCCGCGGCGGCAAGACGGGCCTGTTCGGCGGCGCCGGAGTTGGCAAGACGGTGCTGATCCAGGAGCTGATCAACAACGTCGCCGTCCAGGGCGGCGGCTTCTCCGTGTTCGCCGGCGTCGGCGAGCGCACCCGCGAGGGCAACGACCTCCTGCGCGAGATGGTGGAGGCCGGGGTCGTCACCTTCGGCGAGGACTTCCTCGAGAACTACGAGAAGACCGGTAACTTCGACCTGACCAAGGTCGATCACGCGGCGCTCAAGGACAGCAAGGCTGCGCTCATCTACGGCCAGATGACCGAACCGCCCGGCGCCCGGCTGCGCGTCGGCCTTTCGGCGCTCACCGTCGCCGAGTACTTCCCTTCGTCGACAACATCTTCCGCTTCACCCAGGCGGGCTCCGAGGTCTCCGCGCTGCTCGGCCGGATGCCCAGCGCCGTCGGCTACCAGCCGAACCTCGCGACCGAGATGGGCGCCCTGCAGGAGCGGATCACGTCGACCAAGAAGGGCTCGATCACTTCGGTGCAGGCGATCTACGTCCCCGCCGACGACCTGACCGACCCGGCGCCGGCTACCGCCTTCGCCCACCTCGACGCGACGACGACCCTGTCCCGTGCGATCGTCGAGAAGGGCATCTACCCGGCGATCGACCCGCTCGATTCGAGCTCGAAGATTCTCGAGCCCGCCGTCGTCGGCGACGAGCATTACGGCGTCGCCCGCCAGGTGCAGATGGTGCTCCAGCGCTACAAGGACCTGCAGGACATCATCGCCATCCTCGGCGTCGAGGAACTGTCCGAGGACGACAAGCTCGTCGTCGCCAGGGCGCGCAAGATCGAGCGCTACCTGTCGCAGCCGTTCTTCGTCGCCACCCAGTTCACCGGCCTCGAAGGCCGCTACGTGAAGATCGAAGACACCGTCGAGGGCTTCAAGACGATCCTCTCCGGCGAGCTCGACGAGCTGCCCGAGCAGGCGTTCATGATGGTCGGCACGATCGACGAAGCGGTCGACAAGGGCCAGAAGCTCCTGGCGGCCTAAGGCGGCCCAGAGGCGGAACCCAGCGGAGCGAATCCTGGTAACCCACGCCGAGAAGCTGCTCGAAGTCGAGTGCTCGGATGTCGGCCTGCCCGGTCGCAAGGGCGACATGGGCATCCTGCCCGGGCATACGGCGCTGATCAGCACCCTACGGCCGGGCGAGTTGAGCTACCAGCCGGCCGACGGCGGTGCGCGCCGCTTCGTCGCCGTGGCGCCGGGCTTCTGCGAAGTCGCGGACGACACGGTCACGGTGCTCACCGAGACCGCGGAGCCGGCCGAGAACATCGACGCCGCCGCCGCCACGGCCGAGCGCGACGAGCTGGCTGCCGAGTACGACCGCGCCAGCTTCGAGGAGCAGGGCGCCCTGAAGGACCGCGTGGATACCGTGGCCACTCGGGCCTAGAGCCAGACCAGGGGCAAGACCGGCGTCAGCGAAGTCGCCGGCCTCGGGCCGGCGGATGTGTCTTACGGGCCGCGCCGCTCCGCGGCTTCCCCCGCAGCCGCCCACTGGGTGCGCCGGCGTCCCCGCCGGCTGCCGCCGAAGGCGGCCAGGAAAGCGCGCCGCGAAGCGGCGACGACCTGGGGCAAGGAAGCCCGCCACAGGCCCCCGCCCGCTCCACGCCGCTCAACTCCGCTGCTAGACTCCCGCGTTCGGGAGAGGTGCTGGAGTGGTCGAACAGGGCTGCCTGCTAAGCAGTTGTCCGGGGTGACTCGGACCGAGGGTTCGAATCCCTCCCTCTCCGCCAGATGAGCCGTAGAAGTGGGCGGCGGAAGCGGCCCCACCGCTGCCGCGCGCTCACGGCGTCCCACCGCCGCCGGTCGTGTCGGCGTCGGCGCCGTTGTCGAGGCGCACGAAGCGGACCGCGTCGGCGGCCACTACGTTGCCGTTCGTGTCGTCGCTCAGTTCGATTTCCACCGTTCCCTGGGCGAGATCGAAGTCTCCCAGCACCGCCCAGCCGATGCCGGCACCCTCGGCGTCGAAGTCGATCGGTCGCGAGTTTCCGGCATTGCGCAGTTCGAGATCGTAGCTGCCCAGGTTCAGGCCGAAGCTCTCGTTGACCTGGGCGCCTTGGGCGTCGTCGCCCAGGAAGGGCGCTAGGGAAGGTACGTGGATCTCGACCCGCCAGCGGCCGGCCGCGGGTAGCTCCGCCGCGTAGATGACACGGCGGCTTCCGCCACCCCTGGGGGCGAGCGCGGTGGTTCGGCGGTAGCGTCCCCAACTCAACGGTTGTTCGTACCGTGACCAGGTGCCTGGAATGCCGGAGAAGAGGTCGTAGACGGGCAGCCCCTGGTCGGTCTCTTCGGCTGGCGAGAAGAACCCGGCGAGACCGCCCTGGAGCCGGATGCCGGAGGCCTTTGTTTCGTCCTTCACGACCTTGAAGCCGGGATCCAGGTCGTCGACGACGATCGTGTGCGCGCCGGCGTCCAGGAAGGCCGGCAGCCAGTCCGCGGGCCGTGTGCCGCGTAGCGGTTCGGCGTCCGACATCGTCTCGTCGTCGACGCTTGTCAGCTCGACGGGGAACTCGCGCCGGTTCAGGGACAGGTACGGCGATGCGAGCATCGTTCCGGGTGGCCTGGAGGTGACGAGGCCGAACTCGACGCTGCTATTGCCGGAGATCAGGACCGGCTCGCTTGAATCCCAGCGCGCGCCGCTCGGGCCCCGCACGGCATAGCGAAGCCGGAAGAGGCCGGGCGCCGCTTCGCCGTTGCGGACAAAAAACCGGGTCTGGTACTGCGGCGTTCCCTGGTCATCGTCCGGCAGGCGCTCGAGTTCGGCGGGAGAGACGATGAAACCCGGCAGGTCGGTCTGGTGCAGGAAGTCGCCTACCAGGCCGGCCAGATCCACGCCCGCCTCCTGGGCAGCACGGTCGAGATCGGCCGCGGTGAAGGTCGCCCCCCGATGGTCGCGGAGGAGGTTGGCGATCATTGCGGCGGCTCGCTCCCGGCCGGCGCCGTCGAGAATGGCGGTGGCCAGGGCGGAGGTCTTCAGGTAGAGCACGTTCACGGCTCGCTTTGGATCCTCCTCGACGTTCATGGCGGTAAGGGAGCTGCCTAGCACCGCGTCCCACACGCCGGGCCGGTCCGTGATGCTCCTGACGATGCCGCTGGCCATCGAGCCGCCGCCGCTCGCGAACTGGCCCGAGAAGAGCGCGTTATCCAGGGTTTCCCAGATGAATCCGTTCGACATCACGCGAGCAATCGTCGAGCCGAACTCGCGGTCGAACAGATGGGCTGAGAAGTACGTCTCGCCGCCATTCACCAGCTGGTTGACGAGGTTGTGGCAGAGCGCTTCAATCGCCAGAGCCTCCGGGCCGCGGGCGCCGGTCTGGTAGAGGAACAGATTGCGGATGCCGCCCGCCTCCACGTTGCCGCCGGAGTAGTCATTGCGGAAGAACTGCTGGAGGCCGTACGCCTTGGCCCGCGCGAAACCGCCTTCCTGGTCCTCGTACCGTTGCGGGTTGCGGAACCGGAACTCGAAGCGGGAGGTCGGCAGACTGCCTTCGCTGATGAGCAGCATGCCGGGTGGAGCCCGCTCGGTGTCCATCCGCCAGCCGCCGCCGTAGGCGCGCAGCGTCCACGGGACTTCGACGAGGGTTAGTTGTCGATAGGGATACGGCATGCCCAGTTCGCGGGCGGTGGTGAACCGCTCGGCGGCAACCGTCTCGATCTCCGCCCGGGCGTCGGCGAAGAAGTCCAGGTTCCGCAAGTGGTCGGGGTGGAACAGGACTTCGACCTCGATGCCCTCGACTTCGGTCGTTCGGCGGTCGAATCTGCCGGCGACCAGCATGACTTCGGGCACCGGACCGGAGGGCGCGAAGCGCTGCCCGTCGCCGGTCGTCTCCGCCTTCCCCGGCCCCGCGGCCGTCCAGCCGGAGGGCGTTCGCACCTTCAGGTCGAGTTCGAAGAAGTCGCGGGGGCGCTGCCGCGGGTCTTCGGCGCCGACCGATGCCCCGGGGCGGGGAAGCCACGCGATAGAGGAGGGGAGGGCGACGTAGTTGCGTTCGACGAAGCCGTTCAGGTTGCCCAGAATGGCGATCTGGGCGTCCTGCCACTCGATGGTGTTGAAGTCGACTGCCGCGTCGAGGTAGGCGAAGCGTAGATCGGGCCGACCGTGGGCGCGCACCCGAACACTGGTGGTCTGACCGGACGGCGGCGTCGACCCGAGATCAATGTCGAGCAGGCCGCTGTCATGGCTGAAGGGAAGCGCCGCGCCGCTCGCGTCCCAGACGCCGTCCACTTCGAGGCCCGGATTCAGGCTGAACGTAGCCGCGGAGCCTCCTCCGGCCAGGAAGTGCACTTCGAGGTCGAGGGTCGTACGCCCGCCGCCCTCGAGGTCGACCGTGCCGCGGATCGCCTGAAGATCGACCACGGGATCCTCTCGACGCTGTTCGTGGGCGGCACGCCACGCGTCCCTTTCGGCGAGCAGGTTCGTGCTCCAGGTGATCGTCGCGACGATGAGCGCGGCCCCGGCCAGCAGCCCGGCGCCGCCGGTAAGGCCCCACACCTGTCGTTTCGCGTCGTCCAGACGAGGATGAACGGCTACGGCAGTCGCCAGCAGACCCGCAGCGAGCAGGGCGAAGCTGCCCCGGTTCATCAGCGTGACAGCGGTCCAGATCTGGGGCGCCAGGTCCGAGATGCTGCTGACGAAGCCGCCGTTGAGAGCCACCGACGGCAGGATGTGGACCGGCGCCCGGAAGCTCAGGAACGTGCTTCCGGCCGCCAGGCCGATCCCCGCCAGGGCGGCGATCAGACGGTTGTTGGTGACCAGGGACACGACCTGGACGAAAGCGACGTAGACGGCGAGGGCGGGCAGCGCCTCGAGCAGGAGGTAGGCCCACACGGAACCCCAGACCGCCGGTTCGCCGAAGTACCAGCCGAACGTGATCCCCGCGTGTCCGATCGACTGGATGATGACCATGGCGACGATCGCAACGCCCCAGACCATGAACAGGGCGGCGAAGAAGCGCCCCAGCACGAGTTCGGCGTTCGAGTAGGGACGGCTGTCGAGCACGTCGACCACGCGGTCGCGGCGGTCGCGGGCGCGCAGGTCGAAGGCGAGGAAGACGACGCCCAGACCGAGGACCATCGTCTGGAACAGGGCCGTCTGACTGAGGAGGAACTTGGGGCTCATTGCGCCGACGGTCGCCGAGATGCCGGAGAACAGGCCGTGGATGACCCAGAAGTACCCGTACTGGAACAGGCACAGGACGAGGGCCACGGCGGCGAACAGCCAGAAGCGAAACAGCCGGCGGATCGTCCGCATCTCCGCCCGGGCGAGCGACCAGACGTTGGACAGCGAGATCACGGGTGAGCCTCCTCTCCTGAACCCTCCGCGCCCAGGACCGCCGTGCCGCCCTTGTAGACGTGGCGCAGGCCGCGAGCGGCCAATGTCGTGCTCAGCCTGCGTTCTCCCCGAAACCTCGATTGGGATGCGAGCCGCCCTCGGTTACGGTCAACACCGCAACGCGCCCGCGGCATTCCGTGCGACGCCCTGCGGGCGGTGAGGGATACCCACATCCCGCCGCCGGCCCGGCTTCGAGATCGTCCCGCGGATGTGATGTGGCAGAGTTGAAGTCCGCTGACACCGTCGTCACGGAAGAGAGGGAGTTCTTCCCAAACCGCACTCGACGTCCGGGCACCGGCTTCACTTTCGCGGAACCAAGTCGACGCTCCTGACCCCCTTCCCGTCGGCCAACCCGAACATGAGCAAACCCACGCGCACGTTTCACTTCGCGATCGACGCGTTCAGCCCCCGGACGCTGCCGATGGCCCGGCTTGCCGAGTACATCGCCGACTTGGCGAATCTCCTCGGCCAGCCGGAGCACGTGTACTTCGACCGGGTCAGCGAAGGTAGTGCGATCCTCGTACACGAAGTCGACGAAGCTGCCGTTCCAGCCGTCGAGCAGAGACTGGGTTCGGTGGGTCGGGACGATGCACCGGCGGACGTAGTCAAGGCGTTTCGGACCATGAACGAGCGCCTCGCCAGAGACCAGGCCCGTGCGAGTCTGCGGGAGCCGGGAGGCGCGGAGATCATCCCGTTCCCCGGCGTCGAACAGAAGCCTGGCCTCACCTACGGTCCCTTCCGGGAGCGAGGAACGCTCGATGGCGTTCTGATCCGGGTTGGTGGCAAGGACGACACCGTGCCGGTCCACCTACTGGATGGCGACAAGGTCCACATCTGCAACGCGAACCGCGAAGTGGCACGGCTTCTCGCGCCGAATCTCTTCGGCGCGATCCTTCGGGTACACGGCGAAGGACGCTGGGAGCGCAACCAGGACGGCAAGTGGAACCTGTTGCGATTTGACATTCGCGACTTCGAGCCGCTCGACGATGTACCGCTCGAAGAAGCCGTCCGGCGCCTACGGGCGGTGAAGGGCAGCGGCTGGCAGCGAATCTCCGAGCCGGCCCGCGAGCTTCATCGGCTCCGCGGCGGGCACGGCGAGAACGACTGAATGGCGGTTCTCGATGCCACGACGCTCCTGCACTTCCTGGAACCCGATGCGCGAGCAGCGATGCACCCGGCCAGCGGCGAACCGGCATCGAGGGTCTAGTCGCGGAGTTGCAGAAGGCCAAGGAGACCATCCTCGTACCGACGCCGGTCCTTAGCGAGGTGCTCGTGCATGCTGACGAGGCCGGCCCAGGCTACTTGCAGATACTGCACCGCACTGCCCGCCTTCGCATCGTTCCTTTCGGCGAGAGAGCCGCCGTGGAACTGGCCGTCATGACCCGCGCGGCTCTTGAGAAGGGCGATCTTCGCGCCGGGACGTCAGCGACGCGCGCGAAGCTCAAGTTCGACCGACAGATCATCGCGATCGCCCGCGTCGAGGGCGAGAGAACCATCTACTCGGACGACGGCGACATGAAGACCCTTGCCGAAGGGACTGAACTCAATGTCATTCAGACTTCCGAACTGGCACAGCCCAACGCCTCGCAGAGCGAGCTGTTGTTTGACGTGGATTCAGCCCAGGACGACGGCGACGACTACTAGCTGAGCAGCTTCTCGGACTCCGAGCCCAGGCTGGAATGAACTGGACGCGAGATCAATGTGCGCCCTGATCGAGTCCCACCGAGCCGAGATTTGCGCTTTGGCAGAGAGACACGGCCTTCGCGATGTCAGGATCCTTGGTTCGATGGCTCGGAGAGACGCGGATGAAGCGAGCGATGTCGCCCTTCTAGTCACCTTGCCGGCAGGGCGTACCGGTCTGGCGCTTGGCGCGCTCCTGATGGATGTGCAGGATCTTCTGGATCGGCGCGTACAGGTGGTGGCAGAGCGAAGCTTGCACCCGGCACTCCGGGAGCAAGTGCTTGAAGAAGCGAAGATCCTCTGAGGGTGCGCCGGCACCCAGGTTCTTCCGGAACGCTGACTTGGACGCTCTATCTGGGGGCCATCGCCGCTCGATCGGCCTTGGTTGAGGCTTCTCGCACGATTCCTTTTGCCGACCTCGGAGTTGGTCGGTAGGCGTTTACCGGAGGGCGGCCATGATGCGTCGCGTGGCGGTCGGCAGGTTCCCGCGTACGATGAGTTCGTTCTCGACGATGACAGGGAGTTCTCGGCTGGAATCAAGCGCAGCGATGGACGCGTCGGCGGGGTGACGGGGCGTCAGAGGATCTGAAAGGGCGATGACAAATCGTCGTCCGTCGTTGGTCGTAGCCAGGATCGGTGCGGTGACGGTCGCGCCGGCCGTTTGCAGGGGGGCATCCATGTCGAATTGCGTCCCGTCCACGGATTGGCGCTGGAGGTCACTCCGGAGCAGCGCGGTCGATGAAGCCAATCGGCTTGGGCTGAACTCGGCCAGCTCTCCGTCGATGAGGTAGCGGAGAAGCTGGGCACCGATGTGGCGGTCGAGCAGACTGTGCTCGAACTTGTTCTTGAAGCTGCGTAGGCAGCGGTAACACGACGCATCGCAGCCTTCCTCACAACTGGTGAGAAGGCGGTGTGCCGCCTGTAATAGCTCGACGGGTGATTCGGTGAGTTGCGTCGAGAACCCGGCCCCTCCTGGCAGTGTGTCGTACAGGAAGACCTCGGCTTCAAGGCCAGTGATACCGGCGGGTGTGAGTGCGGGGCGGAACTCGGCCATCATCTCGCCCGGCTCGAGTTCGAGCAACCTGCAGGCCGCGGCAGCTAGCGCTTCACTAACGGTTCGCAAGGCGACGACGGTTGAGGTGTGGCCGGGTCTGAGGCTCATTGGCGGAGCGACGCGCAAGGAGAAGAGCGCAATGTCCGTTATGAAGTCGGTGCCCAAGACGAGATGGCTTACGGGGTGGAGACCTTCGCAGTGCCGCTTGTCGTCGTCGTACGGATAGGGCTTCAGATGCGTGCCGTGCAGTTGGTCGGAATGGGCCGCTGTCGCCTCTATTCGGCCGCACTTCGTGCAGTACGTGTAGCCGTCTCTTCTCGGCCCCGTGTTGGACACGAGCAGGTGTCTTCTCGATGCAAGTACCCGGACGCGTTCGTTGACGATGGTCCAACCCTCAGCATCGTCGGGCGTGTCCATCGTCAGCTTGGCGCGGGTCGCGTAGCTGGTTTCCGGTATGTCCTCTGGCGACGTGACCTCTTCGGTGTCGACGGGATGGGCGAACCCGGGGGGGCGCAGCCAGTAGCGCCCCGGACCAAAGGTCTGGGCGCCGCCACAGGCTTGGCAGTCCCGAGTTTCGTGCCGTTGGGCCTCGCCAAGACCGTACGTTCTGGCGAAGCCGCAGATTTCGCACTCCATGTAGATGCGCTTGGACTCCCATGCGGCGAAACGGTCGGCAGGATGGGCGGAGTAGACGGCACTTGACGTGTAGCATTTGCCGGAAATCCACACCTGTTTACCCGGCGCATACTGTGACAGGGCAACCGGGAGGCCTTGCTGGGGTGCGAAACGCATAATCGGGCGGAACCGCGTGGATCGGTCGGTGTCGAACACGTGGAACGTCGCGACATCGGTCGGGAAGGCGTAGCGAGGGAGCTTCCCACAGTAGAGAAGCCTGTCGAGGAGCCTCTCGGTGTTCGTGGTCTGTTCCAAACTCTCTTCACCGGCTTCCGGCTGGAGTTCGGATTCGGCCGCTCCGTGGGCCTCGCTGTAGGGCTCGGCTGGATCGGGTGCGAGACCGATGGCGTCGTCGATGGCTGCAACGCAATCCTGTACGAGGTTGCTCAGCAGCAAGTCGCGGTCTTGCGGGGTAACCTCTCGCGGAATCCACAGCGACACGCGGTTTCGAAGTGCGCCCTCGTGCTCTCCTAGCCAGTCGGCGAAGTCGTGGCGGTTGAGAACAGACGTAGGATCGCGAAACTCGGCGACGGTGCCGAGCACTGAGAAGAGGTCGTGATTCTGGCCGGGATCCACGACCGGGATACGGTCCTGGTGGTAGCACTGCAACAGGAACGCGCGGATGTGCCGGCGGACGATGTCCGGATTGTCGAGCGTCAGCTTCGGGTCGACGACATCGCCCCGGATCATCCCATCAGGCTTGGTGAAGTAGTGCTCGTCGTGACTATCGGCGCTGCCGAAGGCGACAACTGTGGCGACTGCGTTGCCGCGGCGTCCTGCTCGGCCGGATCGCTGCTGGTAGTTCGCACGGCCCGGCGGCATGTTGCGAAGGGCCACGCCGGACAGCGCGCCGATGTCGATGCCTACCTCCATGGTCGTCGTGCTCGATAGGACGTCGACGGCCGTGGACGAGTTGACGCGCTGACCTAGGGCGATGTCTTGGAAAAGGAGTTCGTTCTCCTCGGCCTTGGAGAATACGTCCTCGATCTGGGGTGCGTTCAACTGGGCGGTGTGCTCTGCGGCGACTAGCGCAAGCGGTGGGTTCGGCGGCTCTGAGAGCGCGTTCGTGACCGGATTGCGATAGAAGCCCTTTCGCGCCAGGAACACCGGGTCACGTTCGGGATCGAGTTCTCCGATGTTGGGGCCGCCGCAGTCGAGACAGTGTGCGATGGTGGAAACTGGCCGATGCACCGACTTGCAACTGCGGCAGCGGACCCAACTGCCTTCAAAGGCGAGGGTCAATTCGTTGCCTCGTAGTCGCCTGAAGCCGTTGGCTTTGCCTTCGGTGAACCGGGCCGACAATTGGGGCGACCAATGGTCGTCGAAAACCTTACGCGCTGCATGGTCCGGCAGGACGGAGCTCATGGCCTTGAACTTGCCCTTCCGCCAGCGGACGCTAATGCCTTGGGAACGGGGGCGACTGTCCCAGACAGGCGGCATTGCGCCTAGCCAGAAGCCGTAGGACTGCCAGCAGCGCAGCCACGCGCGCGCGAGTTCCACCTTAGTGTCGGGCGTTTCGGCGACCGCGGGAATCGCCGGGAGTTGGTGCAGCGTGGCCGTGAGGTCACCGCGCTCGGTCAGGGAGGCCAAGGCGAGGGCCTCGAATCCGAGAAAGCGGTCTTGGACAGTCGTGACGATCTGTTCGAGCAGCGCTTCAGGTGGGCGTTCTGATCGTATCTGCATACACAATCCGGCTAGGCCACCGTCGTTATCCGTCTGGCCGCTCTCGATTGCCTTTCGCACGACTTGATCCGCCTCGAAGCTCTCGCTGGCCTTCGTTTCGGGCCGCAGGCGTACCTGGAGCTTCCGAGCGGCAAGGAGGACTGCAAGGTAGAGGTCGTTAAGGTTGAGGTTCGGCTGCAGGAACGGGACGGCCTGAAGCTGCCGAAAGCCCCAGGCGATGAGCGGGCGAAGCGAGTCGCGGACCGAGTACATTTGCAGATTCGGGGCTAGGCGCGCTGCGACCTGCCGTGAATCGGAGAAGGTCAGCACCTTCCTGCCCCGCAGGGGCGCGAAGGGAGTCGGAGCGGCGTTGGAAGGGGGTTGGATCTGCAACTGCCGCGCCACGAGCGCCTGGAACGGTTGGTCGCCCTTGGTCTGATGATCTTGGACGTAGGACGCTCCGAAGCGCGCCGTCTTGCCGCAAACAGCACACGGGGCGAACTGACCTGGGGCAGCGCGGGACAGATCTCCGCCTTCGGCGTCTTCGTCGGTCGTATCGGACAGGCGATCGGTGCACAGGAAGACGCGGCGCATGCGTGGTCCTAGCGACGGCGGGTTGAGGCGGCCCGTCTCGAGATCGTAGTCTGCCGGCTCGGCGGCTTCGTCGATGGCGGGGGCTTCAAGCAGCAGGTCGAGGGGACCGAGGGGACCCGTCTCGCCCTCGGCCATGCGAAGGCTCTCTCCGGGTTCAGACCACAAGGACGACGGGCAATCGACATCATGCGTGTAGGCCCGCGCGTACGCTGTGCCGCAGTTGCGGCACGTGTAGAGCTCGAGCACGCGGGCACCGCAATGGCATGACTCGCGCGGCTGGCTGTACATAGTTCCGCAGATGCCGTCTCTGTTGGATTCGTCGAGATTGCTGCATGCGGGGTCCATACAGACCCATAGTCCTGGGAGGCCGCGGAAGAAGTTGTGGATTCGGCAGGGTAAGAGCCCGGGGGTCTTGCGATCGAGGCGCGCGGCGCTGCCGAGTGCCATTAGCGCGTTGACCGCACCGTCGGCTGTCTGCGGGTCTGCGCCGGGAAACAGCTGATCCCCGAGTTCGGCGACGGGCAGTGCCCGCTCCATGGTTATGTTGATAAGACGGCCCATGGCAGGGTAGTCGGCTAGCGAGTTGTAGAGGGCTCGCTCGGGATTGGCGTCGTCCTTCGCTTGTCGATACTCGACGATCGGCTTGATGACCGCGTGGCGCTCCGGTTCGGTTGGCGCGTCGTAGTACTGCTCAAGGTCGACGCCAGCAAAGGCCGCGGCGTCTCGAACGGAACCGGGGCCGTCGTGTGGTCGGAGATCGAGCGTCCCTGAGATCGGGAGGAAGGTCTCGGGCGGAAGGCCCGATAGCTGGGCGCCGAACTGCGGAGCGTACGTGTGGCAGTTGAAGCTGGCCGTGGAGCAAATCACGCGGAACCGATCCGCCGGAACCCCGAGGCGGTCGCGCAAGCGGCGCAGCAGGAGACCCACCTCCGCGCCGGCGGCACCCCGGTAGAGATGCGCCTCGTCGAGAACGACCAAGAAGTCCTCGTCCGGATTCCGTTCAAGAAACGCCCGTGTCATATCGAAGACAGCGCGCTCAATGGGACGCATCATCATGTATTCAAGCATCGAGTAGTTGGTAACGAGAAGGTCCGGGGGAGCGCACTGCACTTCGTGCCGCGTGAGTAGTTCGCTGTCGCCCGGCAGCGTTACGGCCCTCACGAACTCGCCCGTCCTGGCGTCCTTCCACCGGCTCCCCTTCTTGCCGAGCCAGGCGCTCAGGTCTGGCTTTGATGGCCATTTTCCGCGCTCCTTTAGAGCTTGATGCAGATGTCGCGCTTCGGCGTGGCCCTCGGCCCTCGTGTCGTGCGCGAGGCGCTCGATGTCGACGAAGAAGTCTTCGAACGCCCTAAACTTCGCTGAGTCCTTCCGTCGCGTCCGAACGCCAGCATAGGGCGTACGGCTCGTGTAGCGGGCGAATCGTGGGGGGCGCCCGGCCCAAGTCTTGAAGAGTGAGACTATGCGGGGGTCGCCGAAGAGCCCGCGCAGGCGGCCCAACTGATCGTTGACCAACGCGTTCATGGGATACAGGACGAGGGCGCGCATCCCAGGTTGGTTTGCGAAGGAGTCGCTGCTCGACCTGGCTTCCCGGGCCAGCTTGCCGAGGATTGGAAGAAGAAAGGCCTCGGTCTTCCCTGAGCCCGTCCCGGTCATCACGACGAGATTGCGTCTGTCGACCAGGCTGCCGCGCACTGCTTCCGATTGATGCTTGTAGGGCGGGTCGTAGATCAGTTTAGGTAGGTCGCCTTGGGACTGGGCCACGGCGCTAAAGGCCTCGAGCGCAGCGGAAGGGAGTCCCGCCATTTCGGAGAAGCGAATGCCGGTTTCGTAGCGGGGCGTGGACTCCAGGTAGGGGATTTGGTGGATGACGCCGGGGGTGTCCAGCAGCGCCTTGCGGCGTTCTACGAGCGATTCGGCGCTGACGTGGTACGTGGCTTCGATGTAGTCGCGCAGCGCTTCGTGAAGTTGCTTTATTGATTGTTGGATCGTCTGCATGGACTGTCTTGGCTAGCGGCGGCTGTCGACGCGCGACAACCACAAGTTCTGTTGCAGGAACTTCTCCTCAGCCTCTGCCTCATTGGCCGGCAGGACGTACGAGATAAGGGACCGGTCTGGGGGCGCGGGCGTGCCGAAGATCATGAGGCGGCGCTGTGACCATTGCGGCAGTGGGGAGAAGAAGTCGAAGCGAACGCCGCCGTTGTCCGCTCGACGCCGGTAGCACTGAGGCCCGTTACTGCGGTGATCGATGGCCATTTGAAGGTGCCACGCTGCGTCGCAGGCGCGCCAGCGCGTCTGCTTGAGTGGTAAGTCGAGCAGCCGGACCGGAGCGCCGTTGCGCAAGTCGACCAGACACCAAAGCGGAGCGCCGAACTCCTGCGGCCGCCGAGCAACGAACATGCCGTCCTGGTTCGTGGGCTTGGTCCATCGGCCGCGGTAGTAGGTGACGGGTTGTGCGGAGTCGAGGATCAGAAGGTCCTGGACATCGGTGACGGGATCTTCGCAGGCCAGAAGCTGCTGGTGGCGAGCGATCAGCTTTGCTGGATCTTCGAGCCGCGGACTCTTAATCCATGCGTCGGCAGACAGCCCCTGGAGCCCCAGTTCGCTCAGTTCGTGCGGGAGATCATCACCGGATCGCGGTTCAAGTAGGCGTGTGGCGCCACGATGGAGAACGCGGCCGGAAAGCGTAGACGGGAGCAACGAGTCCTGATCCGGCACGACGCCGAAGAGGTACACGGAGCCACTTGGCCGTACGACGAAGCCGGGGGGCGCGGCGAAGACCCAAGTCTGCCGAACGTTCGAGTCTTCTGTGACCACATCGTTGAGTTCTAGGAGGTCGCCGCCGACGATCAGGGATTCGATGGCCTCGTCGACTGCTTCGGGAAGCGAGTTGTAGGCGGACGGTAGGCCGCGGGTGCACTCGAGTAGCGAGGCCCTCAGGGTCGATCGCGAGCATGGGCAGTGGATGCCGGCACTGCGTCTGCCGAGGCCTGCCAGCGTGGCGTCGTCCAGTGCAGCTTCTTGGCTACTAGACAGGCCGAGCATTGGACGACAGTCGGCGAGAACCTCGGTCGCGGAGATGCGCTCAATCATTTCCGCATCCACCTAAACTGACGATCAGGGCTAGCCATGGCGGTGTTCCCGGAGAAGTGCTACTAGACGCGCGCCGCGGACCAATGCCGGATTGTTGGCAAGTTCGTTGACTCGGTCGTCCAGAAGCGCGTCGGCGAGAACATCGGTCGGCCGGATGGCTAGACGCAGCGCGAACCGACACAGATCGCGGTCGAACGACACATGATGGACTTCGACCACGTCGGCGAAACGATTGGCCGCGGCTTCTTCGCTTTCGCCAGGGTCCGAGTGTCGGGCGAGGGGACGGCCGAGCTGGGTGCGTTTGTGCACAAGCTTCTTGAGAACCGAAAGAGCGTGCCGGGACTTTGGTTGTTTTGCGAACGATCGCTCCGCTCTTGCCCAGTTCTCGCCGCACATGGTCTTGAAGATCGCGTCGATGATGCTGCGGATGACTTTGCGCTGCCTTGTGCCAGCGAGGAAGCCCGCTTGGCGCGCTTCGTGCCAGATACGAAGCAGGCGGAACGCTTCCCGGAGCGGCGGGCCTGCGACAACGTCGACTTCGGGCTCCACGCCGAGGTCCTGCAGGCGGCCGCGGGGTACCGGCGAACTCACGACAGCCGCGTCAGAGAACGGCGGATGGCGCGCGAGGAAGAGTCCGCCCGGCGGCGTGACGGTTCGCCCTGCTCTGGCGGCGTCGGCTTCCAAGGGGATGCCGTCGAGCGGGCGCTCCATACTGTAGAACCGGATGTTTGGATCGTTGTCGTGTTGGCCGGTGTCGTCGACGAGACGGACGAGGGTCTCTCGCTGTCGGTAGCCCAGGACCCAGCGCAAAGGCGAGGGATCGTGCTCGAATGTGAGGGCGCAGGTGCCCAAGGATTCACCGTTGATCTCGAGCGTGCAACTCGCGGCTTCCAGGTACTTCCAGGCGCGCGATCTATCGTTGACAAATCGATCAAACGTGTGACGCCAGGCTTCGGGCGTGATGGGAAGCTCCATGGGACGTTCCAACGGCGCGGATAGGATTCCCCGGCCGCCGGCGGTGTACAGGCTCACCTTGAGGCGGACAGCGAAGCCCTCGGGACCATTGACAGAGAGGTTCAGTTCGTTGCGCCAGAAGAGGTCGAGGCTGGCGTCGTAGGGATCTGTCGTCACGACCAAACCTGGGTGGGAGGCGATGCCCGGGGTCCAAGGCTCCGGTTCGCGGACCGCGAGTCTCACGAACCCCTTTGCCGGGGGCGTGGAAGCAGTGCGGTCCAGGTCGGGGCTGCGGTGTGCTTCGACGGTCAGCATGTGGTTACCGGCTCTTAGCGGCGACAGGCGCACAAACGTGTGGCCGTCTTGAGGTGCGGTCGCGAGAACTTGCGGGGAATCATCGTTCAGGCGAAAGGAAAGCGCATCGAGCGGGTGATCCGGGGCTACTCCGAAGCAGGGGGATTCTGTGGTCAGCCACTCCGTGCTGCCTTCGCCGTCCCAGCCACGTCCGGGCAAACCGGCTGGCCAGACCCGGACGGTGCGCGCTACATCTAGTCCCAGTTTGCCAAGGCGGGCCGCCTCGTCCGCCGAAACTTGGGCAGGCACAGCGAGGCGGAATGCCTGGACGCCCTCGCACTGCAGCGTGCACGGGGAGGCATTCAGTAGTTCGGTAGGCACGCTCTCGGCAGTTACGACGATGTAGTTGTGGTTTGGTCTGACGGTTCGTGATGTGAGGTGGCGGGCGATGCCGTCGGCGCCGACGCGAAAGAGCCATAGCGGTCCGGGTGGGGGTCGGAACTCGGACTCAAGAAGATGGTCCATGAGGGGGTGCTGCCGTTCAAACTCAATGAGTGGCACCGCGCCGCTCGGCCAGCGTTGAAGGGCACCCTTTCGATCGCCGGACAGTAGCCATCCGGTCGGCTTCCAATCGTCGGCCCCGTTGAGGCGGCATCGGGTGCTGTCGAGGAAGGCGCGCAGACCAGCACTTACGGCGGCCACGGTGCGCAAGGACCTCAGTTGCAGGACGGGGGACCAGCGACCGGAGCCGACATGGCGAAGCAAGAGCGCCGGCCGGATGACGAACCGTGACGTATCGGGCGGAATGGGCTCGTCGGGGGGGCGGGGGCTGGGCGAGACGCGGTAGGTGCCGCTGCCGATGCCCTTGAAACGATCCGAAACGACTCGCCTTGTCTCCTTGAGCCACGCGCCAGAACTGCGTACACACTCCAGATCCGCGACGACTCGTTGCAAGGTCGGTGGGTAGATCAAGTCTCCACCGTCGAACGACCTTGCGTGAAGAAGCGCAGCGACGATCTGTCCGGTCAGGTCCTCCTGTTGGAGAAACGCTTGGAAACGTGTCGATGTGTGAGACGCGCGAGCGGCGAGAAGCCTGCCGATCGACCCTGCGTCGAACGACGATGTCAAGGCCAGACCGTACCGGAGGTCGTAGAGGAGCTTGGCCAACTGGTGTTGGAGGTACTGTGGAAGAAGCGCGTTAGTGATCGGCCAGGCGATGATGCTGAACTGATCGGCCCACGGGCCGGATGGAACCACGCCGTTGAAGGACCTCTGGAATTTCTGGAACCAGGACTTCACCTTGGTTCGGTCGTGAAACTGCCAGTTGGGTGTTCGCTCTTCAAACGAAGGCCAGTACTCGTCGCCTTTGTACTTGTAGCCGGCCTCGCTCGCGTACACGACCCATGGCAGCCAATGGGGCGCTAAGCGCAACCGGGTGCGAACCCGGTTGCGAAGCAAGGCACTGGCTCGCTTGAGTTCGTCAGGACTAAGGCCGTGTTCCAGGGCAAAGATCGGGAAGCCGGAGCGTTCGCGGGCGCTCGCGAGCGAACTGAAGTGTGCGAGAAGGCGCTCCTGTAGAGCGTTCAGTGCGGCGGCGTCACGGTCCATCGTATAGGTCGCTGAGGCGCGACAGGTATCAGTTGGACGCCGCCTGGCGCGGCTGGGTACCGACTTGGCTGGCGAGCAGGTGGAGGACGTCAGCCCTGTCCCAGGCGCGGTAGTCGGGACGCCGCCGAGCACGCGGGAGAATCCACCGTTCTAGCGCGAGGTCGGCGACTTGCTCGACTGAGAGAACCGTAGAAATGTCCGGCCGTCCCTTGCCGGTGCACAGGATCGCAGCGGCGTTGGATGCGAGCTTGCAAACGAAGACTTCGCGCTGGATTCCGTGGCGCAGCAGGTCTTCTCTGAACCCAAGAGCCTTAAGGGCGGCGCGGGTGGTGCGAAGGCGCCAGTTCGGGCCTTGTCCGAATCGGTGCTGATCCGCGTATCCGTGGCCAGTGCTTCGCAAGTAGTCGCGCAACTCCAAGAACAGATCATCCGAGATGTGAAAGTGGCCCCAGCCGCGCGTGTACCCGACAGGCTCGAAGTAACGCACGCCGCCCAGCTTCAAGCGGTTGTAGACCGACGATCGTCCCATTGAGGATGAAGTAGTGACCGCCAGCAAGCGCGGGTTCTTCGCCTTGCCGGAGATGATACCTGTGCGGTTGCCATAGGTGCGCGTGAACTCGTTGTAGACCTGTCGTGAGCGGAGGAGGCAGGCGACCATCTTCCCACCCAATAGCGAGTTGTACGGGGGTAGAGCGCCCAGCACGTAGGCATCCATTACGTTGACCAAGCGCTCGCGGCGGTCGTCGGCACCCCATCCGATAAAGGCGTCGCGGACTGAGAGATTGAAGACTGGATCGCCAATGGCGAGCACGCCCAGCAGCTTGTCGTTGTGGGCGTCCCAGATGACATATCGGAGACGCCGACCGAACCCGTTGGAGACCGGTACGGACCACGTGAGAGTGGCTAGCCGAAACAAGTCCGCCTGCCAGGTTCCCGCGTACACCCGCTCAAGTACTGGTTGGATTGCTGCGGGCTCCAGATCACGCCCAGACGCGAAGTAAGGGAGGAGCCGCGGGGCGTGATGCGCAACGAAGTCCGAGTTGACCGAGAGACGGTCGGCTCGCTGGGGCCCGTGCAGTCTCCGAACAAGGTCCTTGTCGTGGCCGCCGATGTTGAGGGCGCCGTCCGCTGCCTTGTCGAAGCCGAGGGTGTGCAGTTGGCGCCGAATTTTGCGTCGGAGTGATGCCTCTCGTGGCGAGATGGAGATTACGGGGCTTTTGTTCGTGCTCGGCGCCAAGCTACTCCCCTCGCTGCAGCATCGGATAGAACTGCGTGAACACGTTGTCCGTCGCCGCATGCTCGGCGTGGCAGTCGTAACACCGGTCCTTCGGGAACGCTGACGCCGAGTCCCTCAGGCCTCCGGACCGGTCGCGGAAGCTGAGGTAGGCCCAGCCTTCCTCGTACCGGTCGCTGTCCTTGACCGCGACTTCCATCCCCAGGAAGTCCTTCTCGAAGTAGCCGGCCTGGTTGATCGACTCGCGGGAGCCGGGGCGGTAGATCTCCATGGGGAACTCGCCGGTGTCCATGAAGTAGCGGTACGCCTCGGGCTGGATGTAGACGTTGGTGAAGGCACCGGGGCCTTCGCGCTCGTCGGCGCCTTCGCTGTAGCTGAGGCCGAGCGCCGCGCCGACGAAGACCCAGGTGCGGTAGTCCTCGGGGCGGATGAGGTCGCCTTCGGCGGTGTAGGTGGGGACGGCCATGCCGTCGAGGGAGGGCTTGGCGTCCGCCACCGGACCCTGCGCGGCTGCGACGAGTACGGCGATCAGGGCGATGAGGGTTGCTGCGATGGCGATGTTGCGCACAGAGGCTCAGGTCCAGCTCAGGTCGTGCCTGGAGATCGGCAGGGAGCGGATCCGCTTGCCGGTGATGGCGAAGATCGCGTTGCACAGGGCCGGCGGGACCGGCGGCAGTGCGGGCTCCCCGAGACCGGTGGGCTGGTTGTCGCTCATCACCCAGTGGACTTCCACGGGCGGCGCCTGGTCGATGCGGAGCAGCTTGAAGTTGTGGAAGTTGC
>JAGWAG010000044.1:19066-19522 GCA_021296535.1 Acidobacteriota bacterium
GGTTGACGGCGTTGCTCGGGTTGACGAGCTGCCTGCCGACGTCGCCTGCGACCCAGATCTTGTCGACGCCGAGTTCGCCGTCCTTGCTGACGGTGGCCTGGACGACTTCGGCGAAGTAGCCACGGTGGCTGAAGTGGAACGCGACGCCCTGGGCGGTGCCTTCGGGCAGGTCCGCCTTGCCCCATTCCGACTTGTCGCGCACGAGTTCGAGCACGGCCTTCATTCTGCCGGCGTCGAAGGAGGTTCGGGTGCCGGCCGGCGCCGCGTCGAGCAGGTCGAGCCGGAACTGGAGCGGGTCCTTGCCGGCCTCTGCGGCGAGTTCGTCGATGAACGACTGGACGACGAATGAGATCGCGTTGCTGGTCGGCGCGCGGAGTGCTCCGGTCGGGATGCCGAGCGGCATCTTCGACGCCTGGAGCGCGAAGTTCGGTACGAACGCCTGCGGGAACTCGTTCC
>JAGWAG010000045.1 GCA_021296535.1 Acidobacteriota bacterium
CGGTCGACGGTCTTTCGAAGGGCGAACTCCGCATCGCCGGGGGTTGGGGCGAGGTCGAGAACTGGGGCACAGCGGTGATCGGCTTCGACGACGGCTCACGCGCCGTCGCCTGGGGCGGCGACCACGTCCTCGGTGGAATGGAAAGTGGCCTCGACCTGTTTGCCAGCAACTGTCGGCTGCGGCTCTCCTTGAGCCCGAACGACATGCTCCGGGCCTACGCGCCCGACGGCGGAGTCTTCGACGACGCCTACATCATGGAGAAGATCGACTCAGGCGCGGGCTGGACGACCCCGATGCCGGACGAGGACTGGACGTCGGGTCAACTCGGCATGTGCCAGGCGTTTGCGGCGAACCTGCTGGACGGCGTGGCTGCGGAGTCGGACGGCGAGCTCGGCCTGGAGGTCGTGCGGGTGCTGTACTCGGCGTACGTGTCCGCTACGGAAGGACGGAAACCAGGGGGACCGGGAATGAGGAATGCCGGTCGGGCTGCTGGAGCGGATGGGGCGGGTGAAGACGTCGTGATCGCCCGCGGCGGGGCGCCGGTGGCGCGGCTTGTGCCCTGCAAGCCCGCGGCCCGGCGTCAGCCGGATGTCCTCAATGGCAAGATCAAGGTTCCCGACAGCTTCTTCGACCCGCTACCGGAGGACGAACTCGCCGCCTGGGAAGGCGGTTGAGTGCGGGCCCTGATCGACACCCACGCGCTGCTCTGGTGGGTGGCTGACAGCGCGCGCCTCTCCGAAGCGTGCGGGCCGGTTGGCTGGCCCTCGCCGGGATCCGTTCGATCGAATGCTGATCGCCCAGGCCCTGGTTCACGTTCTGCGAATCGTCTCCGTAGACAGGGTGTTCGACGACTATGTCGTAGACCGTGTTTGGTGATCTCGAGTGGCGTCGGCGTCAAGCGCGGCGGAAGGGAGCGACGACAATCCGGCATGCTTCCTGGCGCTGGGCAGCGCCGGCCCGGACCTGCTGTGCCAGAGCCCGAATCGTTGGCGGGACGGATCGACTACATCGAACTCGGCGGCTTCGGCGTTGACGAAGTAGGCGTTGCGCGGATGCCCGGACTGTGGGTGCGCGGTGGCTTCCCGCTGTCGTTCCTGGCTCCGACGGATGCCGACAGCGTGGCTTGGCGGAATGCGTTTCTGCGCACGTTCGTGGAAGGCGACCTGCCTCAGTTCGGCGCCGCGCTTGGCGTGCCCGCTCTGCATCGGTTCCTGGCGATGCTCGCTCACTACCACGGGCAGGTTCTCAACGTGGCGGAGCTGGCTACGGCCCTGGAGGTTGCCCAGGCGACGGTGCGCCGATACGTCGACCTGCTGGAGCACCTCTTCCTGATTCGGCAGTTGCGGCCGTGGCGGGAGAACCTGCGCAAGCGGCAGGTCAAGCGGCCCAAGGTCTACATTCGGGACGCGGGGCTGTACCACCAGTTGATCGGCGCTGCGACGATGGACGCCCTGCAGGTGCACCCCCGCATCGGCGCGTCCTGGGAGGGCTTCATCCTGGGGAAGGTCGTCGCCGAAGCGGCGCCCGACGAGGTCTACTTCTGGGCCACCCACAACGGCGCGGAACTCGACCTGCTGCTGCTCAAGCACGGCCGCCGCGTCGGCGTCGAGGTCAAACGCATCGACGCGCCGCGCCGAACCCGCTCGATGCTCGTTGCCTTGAACGATCTCCGGCTCGATGCGCTGTACGTGGTGTATCCCGGCGATACGAGGTATGCCATCGACGACCGGATTGTTGCGGTGCCGGCAAGGGAGTCGTTTCGCCGCCGGCCGGATGTCCTCAAGGGCAAGATAGAGCTTCCCGACAGTCTTTTCGACCCCCTACCGGAGGACGAGCTCGCCGCCTGCGAAGGCGACTGAGTGCGGGCCCTGATCGACAGCCATGCGCCGCTCTGGTGGGTAGCGGCCAGCCTTCCTCTCCAAGACCACCACCGTGTGGTGGTCGGAGGGCGACTCGGTAGGAGCAACTGAGTAGGTGCGGGGAGCGGTTCTTGGGCAGCTCTGGCTGTCACGCTGCGGTCGGTTCATCCCCGCGTGTGCGGGGAACGGGCGAGGCGCGGCTGGCCACGTGCCACCCGGACCGGTTCATCCCCGCGTGTGCGGGGAACGGCGGCCGCTCAGCCTCGGCGACTTGAGCCACTACGGTTCATCCCCGCGTGTGCGGGGAACGGTCCCGCAGGGCGGCAATCCACAGCTTGCGGTTCGGTTCATCCCCGCGTGTGCGGGGAACGGAACATTATGCGGGACCCGGACACCGACAGCTACGGTTCATCCCCGCGTGTGCGGGGAACGGCGTGAAACGGCGAGTGAAACGGAAGGGGCAACCGGTTCATCCCCGCGTGTGCGGGGAACGGGGCAACGTCCTACGCCTCTCCCCGAGCTACTCCGGTTCATCCCCGCGTGTGCGGGGAACGGATCAGGTATTGCAGACGGTCAGCCTTCGGCACCGGTTCATCCCCGCGTGTGCGGGGAACGGCGCCGTGGCCGTCGCCTTCGTTGGCGCGACGTCGGTTCATCCCCGCATGTGCGGGGAACGGTCGCGCTGAGAGGCGATCCGCTCCTCGGGGTCCGGTTCATCCCCGCGTGTGCGGGGAACGGGTCGAGGCCGACAAGCGGACCCGTTGCCACTACGGTTCATCCCCGCGTGTGCGGGGAACGGGGAGGTCCAGAGTGCGCGATTTCTCGGCCAGTCGGTTCATCCCCGCGTGTGCGGGGAACGGCCCAGGCTCCGCTCCCCTTTCGAGCCGGCATCCGGTTCATCCCCGCGTGTGCGGGGAACGGGCCGTCTACGCGATTCCAGACGATACCGGTTCCGGTTCATCCCCGCGTGTGCGGGGAACGGGGCCAGTCTTTCGGGTCTGTCATGGGGTTCTCCGGTTCATCCCCGCGTGTGCGGGGAACGGTGGAGACAACGCGACAAGACGAATCTAAGAGACGGTTCATCCCCGCGTGTGCGGGGAACGGGGCCTGGCGCCGGAGCGCCTGCACGCGATCGGCGGTTCATCCCCGCGTGTGCGGGGAACGGATCGTGGAAAGCGTCAGTGTCTTCCTCAGCATCGGTTCATCCCCGCGTGTGCGGGGAACGGTGACGTGAGGAGAAAAACTGACACGTGAAAAACGGTTCATCCCCGCGTGTGCGGGGAACGGCTCTCGATGATGTCTGCGATCTCAGCGAACGTCGGTTCATCCCCGCGTGTGCGGGGAACGGAGCTGCGTCGAGTCCGCTGCCCGCGTTTCGTCGCCCACCACAAGAGTCACTCGGTACCGTTCTCCAGCGGTGGGGAGAACGTCACGAGCTTCAGTCCGTCGAAGTCATGAGGCATACGTCGGTTGAGACCGACGGTGTCGAAATCGAACCCTTGATCGGTCGGGGCTGTCCAGCAGATCAGGCCGTCCCCGTCGTCGATTCCGGCGCAGACCTGTTCCCAGATTCGGTCGCGAACCCGAGCCGAGTAGTCGCCCACGTAGACACCGGCTCGGATCTCCAGGAGCCAAACTGCGAGCCGGCCGCGGAGGCGGGGCGGTGCGTTGCTAACCGCGATGACCATCATCGCCGGTTTGCTCCTCGTCAAAGGCCGGACCCATCGCTTCAGCAGGCGGCTCGGGGCGAGGCAACTCCCCGGCACTGAGCACTTCGTCGATGGAAGGGATGATCCGTTTCAGTAGCTTCGTTCGGCGGAAGCTGTCGCGGCAGGCGAGACGCACGGCCCTCTCGATGGGCATGTCGAGCCTGCCCTTCTCGGCGCGACCGGCGATTCGGAACGCTTCCGGGACGACTGTTTCCAGCTTCCAGAGGTCGGCGATGTCGTAGACGAAGCTGCGCGGCTTGCCGGTGTGCAGGAACCCTATCGCCGGTGCGTAGCCCGCCGCGAGGACAGCCGCTTCGGACAACCCGTGCAGGCACGCGGTAGCGGCAGACAGGCAACGGTTGGCCGTGTCGGCACTACTCCAGTCGCGAGGATCGTAGCGGCGCCTCTTCCAGGCGACGTGGTAGCGCTGGCCCAGGAGCTTGTAGGTCTGGCGAACGCGCTGGCCTTCGATTCCCCGGAGTTGTTCGATCGAGCGCCTCGACGGCGCTTCCGTTCCGAAGCGCACGGAGTACATCTTGCGTACGACCCGAAGTCTCGCCGCGGGGTCCAGGGCCAACTGCGCCTGCCAAAGAAGCCGGTCCGAACGCGCTCCACCAGGTTGGCCGGCGGAGTAGAGCCGCACTCCGGCCTCTCCTATCCATGTCACAAGCGTTCCAGCCCTTGCCGCCAGGGAAACCGCAGCGTGGCTGATGCGGGCGCCCGGCTCCAGCATCAAGCAGGCCAAGCCACCAATCGGAATGTGAGTTCGCGTACCGTCGGCGTTGATGGCCACGAAAGCTCCGTCCAAGACATCGACGCGAGCCCGCTCCACGAAGACCAGCGCCGAGCGGTCCTTTAGAGGAATCGGCTTCGGCGGCGGCAGGCCGGGAAGAGTCATAGGACTCGGCGGATCAGCATGAGACCGCATCCCCATGCCTTCGCTCGGCCGAAGCCCCTGGCGAGGGCCTGCACGAAGAGGTCGGGACAGGTGACCTCTATCGCCCCGAGCAGGTCGAGAATGCCGAGCGTCGCACCCTGGCGACGGCGACGCCCCAGGTTGATCGTCGAGTAGCTTTCAACCGCCGTGGTGATTCGCCGGAAGCCTCGGTCGGCGCCTTGGCGCGTCATCCACTCGGAGGCAGCGGCTTCGGCGATGCGGTCCCGTAGCTCTGATCGGCCTCCGCTTGGGGCCGCTTCTCTATGCAGCCGGTCCATGACGATGTCGACGCGACGATCCCTTCGGTGGCTCTTCGGTCCCCGACTGGCGGTCGCCCTGTCCTTGGTCGCGTTCGCTCGTAGCTTGAACTGCAGGCGGTCACCGGCGTTAAGCCTCGGTTCAAAAGCCTTCGTTTCGTGCGGCTGGAAGAGGTCGTTCGGGGCCGGCGTTCTTGCGGAGAGGGTCAGAAACCGGCCTTGGCCGTCGGAGCGCCACAGGAAATCCCGCTCCCGTGCAGCACCGTCCGAGAAAACGGACCACATCAGCCGATGGTGCGCGTCAGCGGCCTGACCTGGTTCTGGGGGATCGAGCAGCGGCATCAGCGCCGCGGTGGGCGCAGTCCGTTTCAGGGTCAGCCGCGAGAGGTAGAGCGTCATCTGTCCGCGGGTGATTCGCTGGGTCGGGCAATATGTACCGCGCGCGGCCCGAAGTGCCAGGCGGTACGGTCCAACGGCTCGTCCCACCGGACCTGCTCTCGCCCGCCCGGCAACGGTTCGTCCGAGGCGACCGACAACGGGCGCCCGGGATCGAGCTGCGACTCGAGGAACGGGGGAAGGCGAATGTGCCGCAACGCCTCGACAGGCGACTCGGCTTCGATCACGCTGGGTGCCATCGGCGCGGCCAGAGGACAGGACTTCCGGCCGAGGTACGGGACGAAGAAGGGGCGGGTCAAGGCACCCTGTAGCTCGTGGAGGTCGCCGGAACCCCACATAGCGACGCCGAACGCGCAGTCGGTGCGGTAGTCGCGCCTTGTCACGACCGGGTTGTCCCCAGGGCGAAGGACTCGAAGCGCCTCCCGCCGCGTGGAAGGCCTCTTGATCCGGGCTGTCGGCACGGCCTGGACCGTATGGAAATCGCGGAACCGCCTTCCGCTTGACAGCGTGGAAACGGCCATGCTCCAGCTCGGCAGTCCCTCCTGCCGCGGCCGATCGTCCCGCCTGATGCCCTGCGCCGCCCCGACCAGGCCGAGGATCGCGGAGCGCGACGGCCATGAGTCCGAACCTCGACGTTCGTGCCCCGCGAGATCGCCGAATGAACCTATTGGCGCGACCAGCGTGAAGACGAGGTAGTCAGTCACTCGCGACCGCATCCTCGGCGAAGGCCCGGATCGCCGCGAGGGTTCCCTGTCTCGTCGCGACGTTCATGTGGTCAGTCTTGTCGCAGCACGCGCCGTACGCCGCGTCGAGTTGCGATGCGAGACTCTCCAGAGCGTCAACAGAAGCCGCCATCAGGTCTTCGCCCTCCACCGGCCTGAAGAAAGCGCCCGCTAGGCTGCGAGGTTGGGCTGTACCCACCTCGGCTCTGAGGTAGGCCGCCCGTGTCTGGTGGGCGAAGCTGTTTCTCTTGCCCGAAGGCGTTGCGGTCGCCAGTGCCTCCGCCAAGGCGCCCACGGCACGGGCAGCAAGCTCCCGGTCGCCGTCGAGATTCTCAATGAGCAACCCCAGATCCACGCAGGCGTAGATGTAGAACACGCCGGAGCCGAAGCCGGCCTCCCCGACGAAGCCGGCGCCAGCGTCCTCGCTAGGCTCCTTCAGGTCATCCACGGCGGTGTAGTAGTCGTCGTCGACGATGGCGCGGTGGGTCGTGAAGGCATGACCGACCTGGACGGCTGCCTCGCGATTGAAGGCAGGGGCACCGGCCATCATTCTGCCGAACATGGCGACATCGACTGCCCGGTCCGCATCCTTCTTCAGGAGCAGTTCCCTCAGATTCTCCAGCTCCTTCTTCTTCTCGCTTTTCTTGAGTGGCAGCTTCCAGCCGGTCTCCGCCGCGGTCTTCGCCCACTCGATGGCCGCTTTCCGCTCCTCCGGTGAGACGAAGGCAAGTTGCCGGGTGATGATGCGCCCCTCAGCGTCCGTGGCCGCTTCGCCGAACACATCGGCCACCCGTGTTGCGATGGCTGTGATCCGGTCATCGCTCTCTGGAAGCCCTTGCAGCGAATCGCGGACGTCTTGGCCGATCAGTCGCGTTCGTTTGCCAAGATGGTGGGCAAGGGCACTCTGCACGGTGTCGGAGCAACGTGCCGCACGCTTCAGCGACTGGCTCGATATACGGAGCCGGGGGGCACCTCCGAAGACGGCTGTCTTTGGACGGCCGAGATCATCCCGATTCGGGTTGGAGATCGGGTACACGGTCAGGTAGTGAAGCTGGAGAAAACCGCTCATGCGCTCTCTTCCTCTGAAGAAGTCGGCTTGGCGTCCGCCGCGCCGTGATAGTCGAAGCACCAAACGGTGCGCACCTTGTCATCCCACCAGTAAAGGTCGGTCGCTAGCTTCACCACGTTGACTCTTCCGTCCACGATCTGCAGGGAGCGAACCAGTGGTCGCAGGAGTTGGCTGGGTTCCTTCGCCCTGACGAGGGCGTCGAACCGGACCCCGCTCAACATCGGCCGATCGCTCTTGGTCCTAAGTCGTCCGAATCGCTTGGCCGCGTTGTCAGGCGAATCCTCCGCAACGTGCGCCAGCGCAACGGCAATGAGCGCCAAGCGTTCCGGTCCGTCTCGGCGCCGACGCAGGTCATGTCCGGCCTCGATCAGGCGGCGGTTCAAGTCATGGGTCGCCGAGAGGCAGAGCGCCGCCGTTGAGCTGGCGGCGCGGCGGAGTTGAGCCCTCGACCGCCTCGCCGGACCTCCTTCGCCCACGATGCCGGTCCTCCACCAGCTCATGCAGGTAGCGCCTATCGACGGGTTCGCTGTCATTCTGCTCTTCCTCCGTTGTGCCGTGCGGGCGTCGGCTGAAGCCGGAGTGCGGCAAAGATTCGTTTGCCTGCGGCACCCCGACCCGCCAACGCAGCCAGTAGCTGCCTGCGGGCCTTTATGGCGGCGGTCCGGCGGGCTTCGCTCAAGTCCGCCAGACCGGGAGTCACCTCGGCGTCGAAGATCGCCAGTGCCGCCTGCCGAATGACCCCGGCCCACTTCTCCGGCGCGAACGCTCTGCCAGCCGACATCCCGTCAAGCACGCCCTCGAACGCGATCTGTGTATGGACGAAGAGCCGCTCCCTTACCCGTAACCCGCCACCCGCCGCTATGTTGCCCACCTTCCGCCCAGCCGTTTTTCTTCGGCTACCTTCTCCCAGTGCGAGACTGACTCTCCGGGCAAGCTCACGGGATGCCAAGTCTGCAGCCTCGACGGCTGCGCTGGCACTGTCTTCGACCTCCTTGCTGGGCAGTCGAAAGACAGGCTGCTCGGACCATACGAAGTCAAGCGGCGTCGCTTTGCCTTTGGCTATCGCCCAGCCTCCTACTATGAGACTACAGTCTCCGTACTCGACATCTTTGAGGTACTGAACCAATGCCGATGGTTGTCTTCCGCTGTCACTTTGCAAGACCACGCCCCGCCAGTGCCGGTAGCTGAAGTTGCCGGGCTCGGGATGTACCGGGTGCAGTTCCGCTCCCTTCGCGTAGTAGGGCGTGAGGGGATGATGCCACCTCTCGGGCGGGTATTTTGCACCGTAGGTACTCTGGAAGAAGTGCGTGACACAACCGTCGCGCACAACGAGGCGTATGCGCCGGGGCTGGCCGAAGAACACCTCTGGGTCTGGCCTCGACGGACTGTCGCTTTCAGGGAAAGACTCCGGCGCGTGTCCGCCCGCTACTCTCGACGCCCTCGTCGGCTTCATCCATGGCAAGGCCTCCAGTTCGCTGGGGATGAGTGGTTCACCGAGCGGCACGTTCGCCCATATCAGCGATAAGAGCCCAGCGCCATCTGGCCGCACCAGGCAGACCATGGGGCCTCCGCCTCGTAGCGAAGTGAAGTGGCCTCGTCCTCCGCTGGGGGCAAACGCCTGCAGAGTGTAGAGAGCCATTGCCGCCAGCGGCAATCGCAGACCTCGATAACGGCCACGCCGGACCATGACGTCCTGGTTGTTCCTCACGGTCTCGTCGCGAGCGCTGTCGATGAAGAGCTGCTCGGACGGCCATTCTCGACCGTCGATCGGCTCGAAGTCCTGGAGGAAACGCGGCCCGTCGCCGAGTAGTTCAAACGCCGGAGCCAAGGGTGCCATCGCAGCCCTGAGGACGCCCGCCTTCGGTGGATTCTCCCGGTCGTCGCTTCCTCGCGGAGGATGAGCCAAGTACACCAAGCCGGCCAAGAACTCCAGGCAGGCCAGATTGAGATCCGGCCGCGGCCAGTCCGGGCGGAGAACGTCCGGCTCCGCGATCTGATCGGGCCGGATCACTCTGCGTCCCGACCGGCAGCGCACGGGGATCCAGGCGTCGGTTATCAGGTTCAGCTTCGCCAAGGGGCTTTGGCAATCGGCAGTGAGAACGTTGCAACTCCCGCAGGCGTTGGGCGCGTCGGGAGCGAGTGAGACTAACCGAATCCTCACTGCTGCCCGAGCGTCGTTGCTGTCAGGCGACGAATTCGACGCCACGCTCGCTGTCGTAGCGTAGTCCGTCGCAGATCGCTCCGTCGTCTGCGACCGGAGCGACGAACACGGATGCCCTGGTCCATTTCGGCCAGTCTTTGCGTACGGCCGCGATTTCGGGTCGGTCCTGATCCACGCCCGGGAGGCTCCCGTACCGGTAGGCGGAGACTTGCACTTCCGAGGACTGCCACCCGAATGTGCCGTTGCCGGCCCAGGGCTCGGTCCTTCCGTTGACGGCCTTTGCCAAGCGCAGCGTGACCTGTGGGATGCCGAGTCGGGTCGGGAAGCGGTCATCGTCGAACACCCGCTGCATCTGAATCTGGCTGTACTCGTCTTTGGCGTCAAGCACCAGCATCAACGCCTGCTGCGCTTCGCTCATCTCCCGCCCCAGCGTCTCGAACTCGTCCGGCTCCAGCACGGTAGGTACGGGTTCCTGTTCGGTACCGTGAACCGCTTCGATCAGGTCGCGCAGGCCACTGGGCGCCCTGATCACGCCGCGGTCGAACAGGACATTGGCGGTTCGCCACTGGACGTTCCGGGGATAGACCAGCGCCCCCGGCCCCAGAACACGCTTCAACCAGTTCGCGTCCCCGACTGATGCCGGGTCGGGCGCAAGCACATGGAGCGTTGGCCCGGCGACTGGGCGCCGGTCTGCCGGACGCAGATCCATGTGACGCCACAGCCGGCCCGCGCGCTGGATCAGCGATCCTATCGGCGCCAAGTCGGAGACCATCAAGTCGAAGTCCAGGTCGAGCGACGCCTCAACGACCTGAGTGGCGACCAGGACGCGCCCTTCTCTCCCGCTGCCGTCGCGCCCGAACCGGCTCTGCAGAGAGCGTTCGTGCCGCAGTCGGTCAGCGACGGCGAATCGCGCGTGGAGCAAATCGGCATCGATACCTGTGGCGCGCAAGGCCGAGACTGCTGCGATGGCCGAGTCCACCGCGTTGCGCACCCAGACGCAGGCTGCGCCTCTCTCGGCGCCGTGTCGGAGCAGCTTCAGCGCCTCTTCCTCGTCGGGAAGCCGGCGCACGTCGACATCGCGGCATGTCGCTGGAACCGGGTGCGGGCTGGAACCTCGAACGTCGTGTCCGACCAGGTTCAAGGCCGGGTAGCTCCGGCCTAAAACGGCTACGGGGCGGCGTAGACCGAGGCCTCGCTGGAATGCGTTTGCGTAGCGATCGCGCATCTCAAGCGGCAGCGTGGCCGTCATGACGATCGCTGATCCGCCCAGTCTGGCCTGGAACTCCAACAACCGCTGAAGCTGCGTCTCCATGTACGGGTCGAACTCGTGGGCCTCGTCCACGATCAGGATGTGCTCGGAGAGAGCTTTGAGCCTGAGAGTGTTGAACCGCGTGGGCAACACGGCCATCAATGCCTGATCGATCGTGCCGACACCGACGTCAGCCAGAAGGATCCTGCGACGGTCATCCGCCAGCCACGGTCCGCAGCTCACTTCGACGCCGGGATCTGACCCGTCCCGGCCGCGGATGCTGCGGAAGAGTTCATTCAGGATTGCTCTGCCATGCGTGAGGCCCAAACTCGGCTTGCCTTCGAAGAGGCGCGGAGTGATCTCCTCGAGCCTTGCCAGCATCGCGTTCGAGGTCGCCATCGTCGGTAGAGCAAAGAAGAACCCGCGTGCCTTGCCGACCGCCATCATTCGCGCGGCCAGAATCAGCGCCGCTTCCGTCTTGCCCGCGCCCGTCGCATCCTCGATCAGCGCGAGACAGGCGCCGTTTGGTAGCTCTACTTCGGCGACCGCTGATTGCATCGGCCGAGGTCGCTGGGAACCGGGAAGAACGTGCTGCGCTCCGTCCGGGAGCGGGCACGCGCTGTGCAGACCTGCCTTGGACACGGCGGCTTCGGCTCGGCTCAGCGCGTCGGTCCAGTAGTGGCCCAGCGGCGTTGCGGCGCTACGCGGACCGAACCAGTCTGTGTTTGACCCGATCCAGTCGGCCTGGACCGTCAGCCCGGAAAGCAACCAGGACAGGCGGCGGGCCCCGGATTCGTTCAGTTCGGCCAGGGACGCGTCCGGAAGGAGCTCCCCGACAGTCCTGATCACTCTCGGTGCCACCTCGTTGGCTTCGGCGCCGATCTCCCGGGCCTGATCTCTGGCTTTCCGTGCGTCCAGATGTTTGGGCGGACCTCCGTGATGGCCGGCTACGGCGGCGTAGAGGATCTTCCGGGCGCCCCTTGTTCCCCCGACCAGGTCGGCCACGACCTCATCGTGGTCCCGAAGAAGCCGGTAGCTGTGCTGCGAGTGT
Organism: Acidobacteriota bacterium; assembly: GCA_021296535.1. GTDB lineage: Bacteria > Acidobacteriota > Thermoanaerobaculia > Multivoradales > Multivoraceae > Multivorans. The sequence continues at coordinate 11,411 of JAGWAG010000045.1, forward strand.
CGGAACGCCCCCGGTGAGGAACCGTGCAGCATCTCCCGGAAGTTCGTGCTGAACTTGCCAAGATCGTGAAGAGCAACCAGGAAGACGAACGCGTCATCTAGCGAGGGGTTGTCAGTCAGCGGCGTTTTCGCAGTCAGCCGCTTCGCGACGGCACCGACATCCAGCATGTGCCACAGCGCCGGATGCAGAGCGTCGTCGATCGTCTTTCCGGGCCAGGCGCCGATCTCTTCAGCGGTCAGCAACTTGTCTCACTCCGCGAGACCCCGATCCGAGTGGCGTTCGTGCGGCTCGTTCTGGCGGGGCCCACCGGTACCATCGACTGCGGCATGGTAGCCGACGCGCTGGACCCCTTCGTGGCGATCGACTTCGAGATCGCCAACGCCCGCCACGACAGCGCCTGCGCCGTCGGCCTCGCGGCCTGCAGCCGGGGCCAGGTGGTGCAGTCGCGCAGCTATCTCATCCGTCCGCCCGGCAGGCGGTTCACGTTCACCGGGATCCACGGCCTGGGTTGGGAAGACGTGCGCGAGGCGCCGACGTTTCTTGAACTCTGGCCGACCCTGCGGGGTTGGCTCGTCGATGCGCGATTCCTTGCCGCTCACAACGCGAAGTTCGACCGGCGGGTACTGAACGCGTGCTGCGCTCGCTACCGTCTGCGCGCGCCCCGGCGGCGCTTCGTCTGTACCGTGGAACTGGCCCAGCGTCACTGGGACCTGCCGAGCTTTGGACTGCCGCATGTCTGCCAACGGCTGGAGATTCCTCTTCGGCACCATGACGCCGGTTCGGACGCACTTGCGTGCGCGCGCATAGTGGTCGCCGCGCAGGAGGCCGGCTGGCGTCTCCGGTAGGCGGCGCTGGTGGGCTCGCGCAGCCGACTGCGTTCGGGTTTGGTGGGGTTGGAGCCGCGGCCGGCGCGCGAAGCGGGGAGCTACGCGAAGAAGGCGAGCCGGACCAGGGCGGCCGCGC
>JAGWAG010000046.1 GCA_021296535.1 Acidobacteriota bacterium
TGCGGCGCGGATTGCCCCTCGCACAGCCGGCAGCGGCGCCTCGTCGTGCCGCGAGCCCCCTTGAAACACCGCCGGTGACGCTCCGTAACTCAAGGCGGGCGCTCACCAAGGAGTTCGTTCGATGGTCTTCTTCGATTTCGACTACATCCTCATGGTCATGATCCCCGGCCTGTTGCTGTCGGGATGGGCCAGCTTCCGTGTCAAGAGAGCGTTCAAGAAGTACTCCAAGGTGCGTTCGGTGACCGGTATGACCGGCGCCCAGGCGGCGCAGCGGCTGCTGGCTTACGCCGGCATCACGGACGTGCAGGTCGTTGCGACACGAGGCCGGCTCTCCGACCACTACAACCCGGTGACCAAGAAGCTCGCCCTGTCCGAGCAGGTCTACGGCTCGAACTCCGTGGCCGCGATCGGCATCGCCTGCCACGAGGCGGGGCACGCGATCCAGCACGCGAAGAACTACGCGCCCCTGTGGCTGCGCTCGACCCTCGTGCCGATGGCCGGAATCGGCAGCAACCTGGGCTACATCGTGATGTTCCTTGGCCTGATCATGGGTGCAACCGGCATGATCCTGTTTGGTGCGGTTCTGTTCTCCGCGGTCGTCCTGTTCCAGCTCGTGACCCTGCCGGTCGAGTTCGACGCCACTGCCCGCGCCAAGCGCCTCGCTGTGGAGCAGGGCCTGATCCTCCAGTCGGAACGGGTCGGGATGGACCGGGTCCTCAACGCGGCGGCCATGACTTACGTCGCTGCCGCCGTGGCCTCCCTTCTCACGCTCCTCTACTTCCTGATGCGGGCCGGGCTTCTCGGCGGTCGGGACTAGCCCGCCAAGGTGGAGCCGGCCTGACGGCCGGCGCCTCTTTTCGGCCGCCTTCGGCGGCAGCCGGCGGGGACGCCGGCGCACCCAGTGGCGGATGCCGGCGGGGACGCCGGCCCACCCAGCGATTCCCAAGTCTGGCCGGTACGTCGCGCCAGGCGACGCCGTCCAGCCTGACTGGGGGTCGCGGGGGGTGGGGTCCCAGCGGCCTCGGAGCGAGCGACGGCCGACGACGTTTAGGTAACCGACGCCCAACCGAAGCGAGCGGAGTGGAGTGAGCGCCCACTTCTCATCAACCTCCGAAGCGCTCACGTCCGTCTGGGACCCCACCCCCCGCGACCCCCGGGCAGGCGGGTGCCTCCGCCGCCAGTGCGCCGCGACGCCCGCGTGCCTCCACTGCCGCCACCGTTGGCGCGCCGCGCCGCCGTCTACGTCGGTTCGCCGAGCTGCGCCGTCAGTTCGGCCTGCCGTGCGGCGAGCTGTTCGGGCGTCGAGGCTTCCAGGACGAGGCGCAGCAGGGGCTCGGTGTTCGAGGGGCGGACGTTGAACCACCAGTCGTCGAAGTCGATGCGGATGCCGTCGAGGCGGTCGAGTGCGCCGCCCTGGCGCGTGGCGTAGCGGTCGACGAGGGCTGCCATCGCGGCGTCCTTGTCCTCGACCTCGAAGTTGATCTCGCTGCTCTTCGCGTAGCGGCGTAGCGGCGCGGTGATCTCGGAGAGGGACTTGCCGGAGCGGCGGATCAGGTTGAGGACGGCGACGACGGCCAGGATCGAGCTGTCGGCGCAGTAGTTCTGGCGGAAGTAGTAGTGGCCGGCGAGTTCGCCGCCGAACAGGGCGCCGGTGCGGCGCATCGTCGCCTTGACGAAGGAGTGGCCGACCCGCTCCGGCAGCGGCGTGCCGCCGTGTTCGCGGATGTACTCCGGCACCGCCCGGGAGGAGCGGATGTCGTGGATCACGGTGCCGCCCGACTCCCGCTCGAGCATCTGGCCGGCGATCAGGGCGGTGATCAGGTCGGACCCGATCGGCTCGCCGTGTTCGTCCACGAAGGCGGCGCGGTCGCCGTCGCCGTCGAAGCTGACGCCGAGGTCGGCCTTCTGCTCGATGACGAGATCGCTCAGGTCGCGCAGGTTCTCCGGCAGCAGTGGGTTCGCCTCGTGGTTCGGGAAGGTCCCGTCGAGCTCGAAGTAGAGCGGCAGCAGTTCGACGCCGCAGGCCTCGAGCAGAGGGCGGTAGATCGTGCCCATTCCGTTCGCGGCGTCGGCCGCCAGTCGCAGCTTCGGGCCGTCTGCGGCTTCGAACGATCGATCGAGGAAGGAGAGCACATGCTCGGCGTACGCGGCTTCGACGCTCGTCGTCTCGACCTGCCCGGGCGCTGCCGCCGGCTTCGGCTCCGGGCCGAGGGCGTCCTCCTCGATGATCGGGATGCCGTCGTCTCCCGACACCGGCACGGCGCCGGCGAGGCTGAACTTCAGGCCGTTGTACCCGGCCCCGTTGTGACTCGCCGTGACCTGGATGCCGCCGGCTGTGCCGAGCCGGCCGGTGGCGAAGTAGTTCATCGGCGTCGTGGCGAGACCGATGTCCAGGACATCGAGGCCGGCCGCGGTCAGTCCATCGCAGAGCGCTTCGGACAGCGGCACGCTGTGCGAACGCATGTCGCGGCTGACGACGACCGTACGGGGGCGTTCCGCTCCCTGGTCGCCTGTGAGGTCGACGAGGTGACCGAATCCCATGCCGATCCGGCGCGCCAGCTCCTCGTTCAACTGTCCCGGATAGAGGCCGCGGACGTCGTAGGCCTTGAAGATTCCTGCCATGGGTTCGTGCGCTCCTGGCTAGCGGGATTGGACTTCGATCGCGAGCGCGAAGGCCTGACCCTCGATCGGGGCGTCTTCCATGCCGTCCGGCCCGTCGCCATTGGTGGCCTGGAAGGTGACGGCCAGGGTCTCGCCGCAGATCCACTCCCGGTGCGCCTCGATCGCCCGTTCGACCTCCTCGTTCGTCCGGTAGCGGACGGCGATGCGATCGGCGTAGTCGAGGTCGGCGGCGCGGCGCCGATTCTGGACCCGGTGGACGACCTCGCGCGCGAGCCCCTCGGCGATCAGGTCGTCGTCCAGGTCGACGTCGAGGGCGACCAGCAGCTCGCTGTCCCCGTGCACGGCGATGCCGGGACGCTCTTCGAGCCGTACCTCGACCTCGTGCGGTTCGAGGTGCGCGGTTTTGCCGTCGAGCTCGATCGCGATGCGCCCGGATCCGTCGAGTTCCCGCTTCAGATCGGCGCCGTCCCGGGCAGCGAGCGCGGCGCGCACGGCCGGCATCGCGCGACCGAACCGCGGGCCGCACTTCGGGTAGTGCGGCACGACGTCGAAGGAAACGTACTCGGAGCTGTCGGCGGCCCAGCGCACTTCGTGAACGTTCAGTTCCTCGGACACGAGATCGACGTATGGCTCGACCAGGGATTCGAGCTCCGGATCGGCGCTGACCAGGGTGACGGAGCGCAGCGGCTGGCGGATCTTGATGCTGTTCGCGTTGCGCGCCGAGCGGCCGTTGCGGGCAACCTGGAGCACGGTGGCCATCGCCGCTTCGAGCCTCTCGTCGGCGCGGTCGACGGGAGGCTCGGGCCAGGACTCCAGGTGGCAACTGACGGCGCCGAGTCCCTGGCTCGAGAGCAGGCGGCGATGGAGTTCCTCGGCGACGAAGGGCACGAAGGGCGCGATGAGAAGGCGCAGCGTGGTCAGGACTTCGTAGAGCGTCTGGTAGGCGCTTTCCTTCGCGCTGGCCTGCGCGCCGGCGCCGGACTCGTCGTTGGGCGCCCAGAACCGGTCGCGGCTGCGCCGGATGTACCAGTTCGTCAGCTCCTCGAGAAACGCTTCGATGCCGCGGGCGGCCGGCGCGGTGCTGTAGCCGCGGAGATGCCCGGTCGTTTCGCGAACCAGCCGGTAGAGCCGGAGCAGGATCCAGCGATCGAGCTGGTGCCGTTCGGCGAAGGGGATCTCGTGCCGGCCCGGCCGCCAGCCGTCGAGGTTGGCGTAGATGGTGAAGAAGGACAGTGCATTCCACAGGGGCAGCAGGAAGGTCTGGGCCGCTTCCCGGACGAGCCGGGCCGAGAAGCGGGACGGCTGCTCCGGGTTGTTCACGCAGAAGTACCAGCGCAGCGCATCGGCGCCGGTCTCGGCCAGCACCTCCATCGGCTCGACGACGTTGCCGAGCCGCTTGGACATCTTGCGGCCGTTCTCGTCGTTCACGTGTCCCAGGACGATGCAGTTGCGATAGGCCGGGCTGTCGAAGAGCAGGCAGCCGAGGACGTGCAGGGTGTAGAACCAGCCCCGGGTCTGGTCGACCGCCTCGGAGATGAAGTCCGCCGGGAAGCGGGACCGGAAGGTCTCCCGGTTCTCGAACGGGTAGTGGTACTGGGCGAAGGGCATGGCGCCCGAGTCGAACCAGGCGTCGATCACGTACTCGACCCGTTTCATCGTGCCGGCGCAGTCCGAAGCCGCGCATGGCCACTGGAAGTCGTCGTCGATGAACGGCCGGTGCGGATCGAAGCAGGCGCGGTCGTACGGATCGTCCGGCAGGGGCCTGCCCACCTTGCGGAAGAGCTCCTCGAAGGAGCCGATCACCTCGGTCTCGCCGCAGTCGCCGCACTTCCAGACCGGCAGCGGCGTGCCCCAGTAGCGGCTGCGGGACAGGGCCCAGTCGACGACGTTCTCGAGCCAGTCGCCGAAGCGTCCCTGGCCGACGTGCTCGGGGTGCCAGTGGACTTCGCGGTTCTTCTCGATCAACCGGTCGCGGGCGGCGGTCGTGCGCACGAACCAGCTCGTCGTCGCGTAGTAGAGCAGCGGTTGATCGCAGCGCCAGCAGAAGGGGTAGCTGTGGTTGTACCGTTCGCCGTGGAGCAGGCGGGCACGCTGCCGCAGCGAGCGGACGATCTTCGGGTCGGCGTCCTTGAACCAGTCGCCGTTGATCTCGTCGATGAGGGACCGGACGGAGGGATCGTCGGAGCTGGCGGCTGCGTTGAGCGCGACCCGGCCCTCCGCGTCGACCGCCTGCAACTCGGGCAGGCCGTACTCACGGCCGCTCTTTTCGTCGTCCTCGCCGAACAGCGGCGCCGTGTGGACCGCGCCGGTGCCCTCGGCAAGGGTGACGTAGTCGGCGAGCAGAATGCGGAAACCGGCGGCGTCCGACACCTCGGCGGGGCGGTACGGGCGGCTCGGCTCGACCGGGAAAGGCCGGTCGTAGAGGACGCCCTCGAGGGACCGGCCGGCGAAGCGCGCCACGGTTGCGGCTTCCCGCAGGTCGACCCGGGTCGGCTTGCCGTCGCCGGGAACGAGAACCGGCACGGGTCGCTCGAGGTCCTCGGCGATCAGCAGTAGCTGCTCCGGATCGCCGGGGTCCGTCACTGCGCGGTAGGTCAGCTCGGGATGCACTGCGATCCCGGCGTGGGAGAGCAGCGTCCAGGGCGTCGTCGTCCAGACCACGATGTCGATCGGCCGGTCGGTGTTGAACGCCGCGCCGTCGCCGTCGTCGATCGCTGAAAGCGTCTGCCCCGGCCGCAGCGGGAAGCGCACCCAGATAGAGGGATCCTCCGTGTCGTGGTAGTTCTGGGCCACTTCGTGGCTCGACAGGGTCGTGCCGCAGCGGGCGCAGTAGGGCTGGATCTTGCGGCCCTCGTAGAGGAGGTCCTGCCGCCAGAGTTCGGCCAGCGACCACCACACCGACTCGATGTAGGTGTTTCGGTAGGTCAGGTAGGCGCCGTCCATGTCGAGCCAGTAGCCGACCCGATCGGTCATCCTCCGCCACTGGCGTTCGTAGGCGCTGACGCTTTCGAGGCAGGCGCTGTTGAACTTCTCGATCCCGTAGTCCTCGATCTGCTGTTTGCCGGAGAAGCCGAGCTGCTTCTCGACCTCGATCTCCACCGGCAGGCCGTGGGTGTCCCAACCGCCCTTGCGGGGCACCCGCCGCCCGGTCATCGTGCGGAACCGGGGGTAGAGGTCCTTGACCACGCGGGTGACGACGTGGCCGACGTGGGGCACGTTGTTGGCCGTCGGTGGACCCTCGTAGAACGAGAACTCGCGCCGGTCGTTATCGCCGGTCTCCAGCGAAGCTTCGAACACTCGTTCGCGTTGCCAGAACTCGAGGGTCTCGCGCTCGAGGTCGGGAAACGGATAGCCGCCCGGAACGGACGGAAAGGCGGACCGGGTGCGCCGGCTTGCCGATGACGGGCCCGCGGACTGGGTGCGCCGGCCTGCCATCCGTGCGCCCGATGACGGGCGCCCGGACTGGTTCACGGGTGGCGCGGAGCGCCGCCCGGGTTCTGGCCGGCTCTGCTCTGGTTCCCTGGACACGGCGTACGGTCGCTCTACGGGGTTCGGGGTGGATCCCCGATCAGGCGGCGAAACGCTGGCGCTCGATGAACGCCGTCAGCGCCGCCGCGAACTTGGCCGGCCGTTCGACGTGGGGCAGATTGCGGCAGCCGTCGAAGACCTCCAGGTCCGCCTTCGGCAGTTCCTGGAGCCAGAGATCGGCCGTCTCGAGCGGCGGGTGGGTTGCCTGACGGCCCCAGGCCAGCCACGACGGCTGCTGGAGTTCGTCACCGAAACCGGCTTCGAGCTGGTGGCCGAGCCGGCCGCACAGGCTGTCCGTCAGGGCGTGGCTGGCGCCGGGCAGGTGGCTGGCGCGGTACATCGCCTCGACCACCGGCTTGCCAAGCCCCTCGGCCCCGAACATCGTCTCGCGGCGAAGATGGTTGTCCAGAGCCCGCCTGCCGGTCACCAGATTGAGCGCGGGCGCGCAGGAGCGCATGAAGGAGAGGGTCGCCGCGGTCCTGGGCGACGTCGGCGCCCAGGCCCTGGGGCGCGATGAGCGCCAGGGCGGCGACGCGTTGGGGGGCGTCCAGGGTCACCTGGACGGCATAGGCGGCCGCGCGATGGGGAGCCACGAGGATCGCGGGTCCGCCGACGACTTCTTCCAGGAACCGGTCGAGCAGATCGATGTAGAACTCGGCCGTGTAGCGCTGGGCCCTGCGCTCCGAGTCGCCCCAGCCGAGCCAGTCGGGGACGAAGCAGTCGTGGCCGCGGGCGAGGCGTTCCGCCGTCTCGCGCCAGAGCAGGCCCGTGTGACCTGGCCCGAACGTGTGAAGCAGGACCATTGGCGGCGTGGAGCCCTGGCCGGACCGGGGCAGGTGGACGTACGCGAGCCGTTGGCCGTCGATCTCGACGTGCCGGGTGGCGCCCCACCGGGGTCGAGGCAAGCGCGCGGCGCGGCGCGCGACGAGCGTGTTGATGACCGCGGGTGCCCCGAGCGCCACCCCGCCCAGAAGCAGGCCGCGGGTCACGCGGCGTCTGCGCAGTCGCTTCAGTTCCTGGTCGGCGGACCTTGCCATGACGCAGACAATAACAGCGTAGACGTACCCGTTCCTTCCGGGAGACCGGGTTGCGGGGAGCGGCGGAACGGCGTGCATAATGGCTCAGTGGCGTTCGAGATCGTTGTGGTCTGGGTCGGTCGCCGGCGCGAACCCTGGGAGTCCCTTTGCGGCGAGTATCGGCAGCGGATCAGGAGATTCGCTCCGGTACGGGAGCAGGTCGTTCGTCCCGCGCCCGGGGACGATCGGACCCGCCTTCGGCTCGAGGGGAAAGCGATTCGCGCCGCCCTGCCCCCTGAGGCCTGGACGGTGTGTCTCGACCGGAAGGGCCGGAACCTGAGTTCGCGCGCCCTCGCGGCGGAAGTGGGGCGGCTGCGCAGCGAGTGGCAAAGGCCGGTCGCCTGGATCGTCGGGTCCGACGTGGGCCTGGATCCCCAGTTGCTGAAGTCGTCGCGTTTCGGGCTGTCCCTGGGGTCGCTGACCCTCCCCCACGAACTTGCCCGCCTGACTGTTTTCGAGCAGATCTACCGGTCCTTCACCATCCTTGAGGGAATCAACTATCATCGGCGACCGTTTCACTGAGCCGCGTGAGGGAAAAAGAAGTGGCAAGCGCGGACAAAAGCGCCCGGAGCGGCGGATCCGACAACAAGAAGAAGCAGGCTGCGGCCAAGGTACGCCCGCTGGAAGCGGAACAGGCGGCGGCGAAGAAGGCCGCGGCCGAGGCGGCGCGAAAAGCAGCCGTGGCCGAGCGCGCGGCGAAGTCCGCTGCCGAAAAGAAGGCGGCCTCTCAGCAGGCGGCGCGGGAGAAGAGGTCGACGGCCACCGCGGCGAACAGAGCGATCAGGATCGCCGAGACGAAGAAGAAATCGGCCGCGGCCGCTGCGAAGGCGGCCACCGAGCGCCGAGCTGTCGCGAGGAAGGCGGAACGTGCGGCCGCGTCGGGCAACACGGCGGCGGAGAAGGCAGTAGCGGCAGCCGCGGCTCGCAAGTCGGCTGCCGAGCAGGCTGCCGAGGACGAGCAGGCCGCGGTCGCGGCGGCTCGCAAGGCCGAGGAGGATGCTGCGGAGAGCGAGGCGGTACGGGACAAGGCGCTTGAGAAGGCTGCCGAGCTTTCGCGTTTGGCGAAGGAGGCGGCCGCGCGCCTGCGCGCCGCGGTGACGACGGCGAAGCGGGCCGAGCGCAAGACCAGGTCCACCTCGGAACTCGCGGCCGAGGGACTGGAGGCGGCGAACGCCAAGCAGAAGGAAGCCGTCCGGTCGGCGAAACTCGCCGAGAGAACGACCGCCGCTGCCGAGAAGGCGGCGAAGTTGGCGGCCGAACGAAAGGCGGTTGCCCAGGCCGCGGCCAAGGAGTCCTCGGCGAGGGGAGTAGCCGCTCGCAAGGCCGCTCGCGCGGCGGCGTCCCGAGCGTCGGCCCTGGAGAAGGCGACCAAGGCTCTGGCCGAGGCGAAGGCTACGGCGAGGCAGGCCCAGAGGGCTGCTACCGCCGCGGAGAAGCGGGTCGCGAAGGCCCTGGCGGCGGAGGAAGCCGAGGCGAGGAGGCCTCAGGAGGAGGCCGCGGCGGCGAAGGCGAAAGCGGCCAAGGACGAGGCCGACCGGGAGGCCGCTCGCCGGTTGGCGGCAAAGCAGAGGGTGGCCCGGAGGAAGGCGGCCCGGAAGAAGGCGCCTCCGCGCAAGGCGCCGACGCTGCTCCTCAGGCCGGAGCGCGCGAGCGACGGCTCGGGGAACAACGCTCGCCGCCAGGGCGCCGACATCGACATGGAGTTGGTGCGGGCGCGGCTGGAGGAGAAGCGGCGCGAGCTGTTCGGTCGCTACAACCGTGACCTTACTGCCGGCCTGAAGGCGTCGTCGGGCGAAGGCTCGGAGGACCTCGTCGACCGGGCGAACCACGCCTACAGCCGGGAACTGAACTTCTCTTTGTCGGACGGCGACGGCGTCCTGCTCGAGCGCATCGACGAGGCGACGATCCGCCTCGACGACGGCAGCTTCGGCGTTTGCGTCCATTGCCAGGCCGACGTCGGCCGCGCCCGTCTCGAAGCGGTGCCCTGGGCCTCCTACTGCATCAACTGCCAGGAACTCGAGGAGAAGGGTCGGCTTCCGAGCGAAGAGTGAAGACGCCCGAGATCGACGCGGCGGTCAAGAGCATCGAGGGCGGTGACCGCCAGCCGCTGTACCTGGTGATCGGCGAGCAGGTCGTGGCGATGAAGGCGGCGACCCGCATCGCGGGCGCGCTCGCCGCGGAGAGCGGCTGTGAGGTGGCCGCCTACAAACGGCCGGCCGAGCTACGGCCGATTCTGGCGGACCTGTTGACCTTCTCCCTGTTCGATCCGGCCAAGGTCACCCTCGTCAGCGACAGCGCGATCTTCGCCGACAGGACGGCGGCCGCCGACCTGATCGACGAGGCCGCTGGGGCGCTGCCGGTCTCTCAGGGTGCTGCACTGTCGTCTGCGGGAAAGGAAGCAGCCGGCCGGCTCCTGCAGGCGCTGCGGCTGTTCAGCATTCCGGCCGATGCCGGAGCACCTGGCGAGGTGGTTTCGTCGCTTCCAGCCTCGGCCCTGGACGGAGGCGCCAGGCACCGAAGGCGCAGCAGGCGCCGGCGGACGAAGAAACAGAAGGCGGAGCTCGTCAGGGACCTGGCAGGGCTGCTCGAAGCCGCGAGGGCCGAGGAACTCATGGGATGGTCGGACAGCGACCTCGCGGAACTCGGCCGCATGGTCGATGGCTTGTTGCCGGAGGGCCATGCCCTCGTGTTCGCCGAACGGCAAGCCGACCCGGCTCACCCTCTCGTTCAGCGGCTGGCGGAGAAGAAGACGATGTTCGATGTCGGCGGGATGGAGTTCGACCGCCGGGGCGGCGTGGGCGGACTCGACGCGGTGGTGGCCGAGCTGGCGAGCGAAACCGGCGTCGGCATCGATCGCGGGGCGGTGCAGGAACTGGCCCGTCGCACGTTGCGAAAACCCGAGGAGCGCGGCGAATCGGGAGTGGACGCCGACTCGGCAGCCCGTTTCGCCGGTGAGTACCGCAAGATGGCCGACACCGTGCGCGACCGGGCCGGTCGCATCGACCGGAGCACGGTGGAGGAGATGGTGGCCGACCGTGGCGACCAGGATGTTTTCCAACTGATGGATGCAATTTCCGAGCAACGGCCGGCCCAGGCGGTAACGCAGCTTCGACGCCGCCTGGACGGCGCCGCCGATCGGAATGCCGAGAGGTTCCGCTTCTTTGGCCTGTTTGCCAACTTCTGCCAGCAGTTGGCGGTGGCGCACGGCGCCGCCGTGTCGCTCGACCTTCCGCCCGAGCGCAACTTCAACCGCTTCAAGACCCGTGTCCTGCCGAAGCTGACCGCCGAAATGCCGGGTGGGGCCTCCAACCCGCTGGCGCGAGTCCACCCGTTTCGCGTGTTTCGCATCTACCAGGCGGCTTCGGCGCGGCGCGACCCCGCTTCCTCGCGGGCCATCGCGAGTTTGCCCTGGCGAATACTCCAGACGGAGATACGCCTCAAGGGCGGCAGCGCCGACGGCGATACCGCGCTGGAGGCTCTGGTCGCGACGGTGGCGGGCGGCGGTGCGGCGGAACAGGGCGAGCGTGCCCGAGCTCCCTGAAGTCGAGGTCCTGCGCCGGAGCCTGGAGCGGCCCCTCGTTGGCGATCGCTTCAACGCGGTGCACGTCCACTTCCCGACCCTGCGCGAGCCGCTTTGCGCGCCGGCGCTCCGTCGCCTCGAGGGACATACGGTTCGCCGCCTGCGCCGGCGGGCGAAGTACCTGTGGGTCGACGCTTCCGGAGGCGAGACGCTGGTGCTGCACCTGGGGATGAGCGGCCGTTTGACCCTGGTCGACAGGGATGCGCCGCTGTTGGCGCACGAACACCTCGGCTTCGAACTCGCGTCGGGCCTCCGTCTGCGTTTCTGCGATCCACGACGCTTTGGGGTCGCTTTCGTTGCGCCAACCGGGGATCTCGACGGTGACCGGCACTTCCGTCACCTCGGTGTCGAACCCCTCTCCGCCAGGTTCGACGGCGCGGTCCTCGCCGACTTGGCCCGCGGCCGCACGGCACCGGTGAAGACCTTCCTGATGAACGCTTCCGTGGTTGTCGGCGTGGGCAACATCTACGCGTCCGAGGCGCTCTATCGGGCGCGCATTCACCCCCGTCGTTCGGTGGCTCGGATCGCCCACCGCCGGTTCGACGTTCTTGCCGAGGCGGTGCGCGAAGTGCTGGGCGATGCGATCGAGCAGGGCGGAACGACCCTCAACGACTTCGCCGACGGCGAGGGCAACTCGGGCTACTTCCAGGTTTCGCTAGACGTCTACGGCCGGGAAGGCGAGTCTTGCCCGGCCGGCTGCGGTTCTCGCATCCGCCGGATCGTGATCGCCAACCGCAGCACGTACTACTGCCCGCGCTGCCAGCGGTGAGGCAGCCAGTTACGTCAACGGCCAGATCAGCGGGATCAGCGGTACGGAGATCACGAAGAACGCGATCTTGAGCGGGGCGCCGAACTTCAGGTAGTCGCTGAAGCGGTAGCCGCCGGGGCCCATGACCATCGCGTTCGTCTGGTAGCCCATCGGGGTCAGGAAGCTGGCGGATGCGGCGAAGGCGACCGTCATCATGAAGGGCTTGGGGTCGAGGCCCATCGAGGCGGCGGCGGTGCCGGCGATCGGGACCATGAGCACCGCGGTCGAGTTGTTCGAGACGATCTCCGAGAGCAGGGCGGTCGCCAGGTAGACCAGCGCGATGACCGCCCAGGGCCCGTAGTCGGCGCCGGCGTTCGCGATCGTCTCGCCGATCATTGCCGCGAGCCCGGTCTTCTCCATCGCGATTCCCATCGGCAGGATGCCGACGAGCAGGAAGATGACGGTCCAGTTGATCGCTTCGTACGCCTGCTGGACGGAAATGCCGCCGAAGACGATGAGCGCCACGGCGCCCAGGATCGACGCCTTCAGGATCGAGGTGACTCCCGCGGCGGCGACGACGACGACGATCGGGATGATCACTACGGCGAGCCACCAGCGCCGCGGGATGACGAGGCGCAGCTTGACGTCCTGCTGCAACGGGATGAAGTCCTCCGTGTCGTAGAGGGCTTCGATCCGGGACCGGGGGCCGAAGACGAGCAGGGTGTCCCAGTTGTGGAGGGCGATATGGGCCAGCTTCTCGCGGATCGGCTCGCCGGTGCGGTTGAGCGCCAGGACGAAGCAGCCGAAGCGGCGGCGGAAGTCCAGCTCGCGGATCGTCGAACCGGTGAGCCGGGAGACCGGCGAGAGCTGGATCTCCGCCATGATGTTGTTCTTGTCCGAGAGGTCGCGGTCGCCGATCTTCACCTCGGTGCGGAGGCGCAGGCCGTAGTGGTCCCGGAAGCTGACGATGTCGTCCATCAGGCCTTCGACGATCAGGAGGTCGCCGCCCCGGATCGGCGTGGAGCGGAGTTCGACGGCGATCCGTTCTTCGCCCCGCAGGATCTCGAGGACCGTGAGGCGGAAGCGCTCGTTGATGTGCGCGTCGACCACGTTGCTGCCGACGAGTGAACTCCCCTCCGGCACCTGGACTTCGGTCAGGAACGAGGACAACTGGTACTTCGTGGTCAGGTCGGAGGAGCCGGCGCGATCCGGGAGGCGGCGCATGGGCACGAGGACGATGTAGGCGAAGCCGACGACAAGAAGGATCAGCCCCAACGCGAGGAACTCGAACATGGTGAAGCCGCCGTAGCCGTACTGCGCCGCCATCGAGCTGACGAGCAGGTTCGTCGACGTACCGATCAGGGTGCAGGTGCCGCCGATGATCGAGAGGTAGGAGAGCGGCAGCAGAATCCGCGACGGCGACACACCGTAGTGCTTCGCGATCTGAATGCCGACCGGCATCAGGATCGCCAGCGCCGCGGTGTTGTTGATGAAGGCCGAGAGGACGCCGCAGACGAGAATCAGCGCGATCGCGGCGGCCCAGTGGGTGTGGCCCGACATCTGTGCGAGCTTCTGGCCGAAGCGGTCGATCAGGCCGGTGTGGGTCAGTCCATAGCTGAGGATGAACATCATCATCACCGTGATCACGGCGTCGTTGCTGAAACCCCGGATCGCCTCCTGGGGCGTCACCAGGCCGAACAGCAGGAGCAGGCCCAGGCTGGAGAGGGCGACCGCATCGATCCGCAGCCATTCGAAGCTGAACGCCAGGAACGTGAAGACGATGATCGCGACGAGTATCCAGATGTCCATGGGCGAGTCCGCCGGCGTCGCTCAGCCGATCGGCAGCCGGCGGTGGGAGGCGACGGGCATCGAGCGCCGCACCTCGGCGACGCGCCGCCGGTCGATTTCGGCGATCGCTATCCCCGGCGCGTCGCCGGCGTCGGCCAGGACATGCCCCCAGGGGTCGATGATCACCGAGTGGCCGTAGCTGTGCCGTAGCCCGCGGTCGTCGTGTCTGCCGGTCTGCGCGGCCGCCAGCAGGTAGCACTGGGTCTCGATCGCCCGGGCGCGCAGCAGCGGGTACCAGTGGTCCTTGCCGGTCATCAGGGTGAAGGCGGAGGGCACGGTCAGGATCTCCGCGCCGTCCGCGGCCAGCCCCAGGTAGAGCTCGGGGAACCGCAGGTCGTAGCAGATCGTCAGGCCGAGGCGGCCGAGCGGCGTGTCCACCGCGACCGTGTCCGCACCGGGTACCGCCGTCTTCGATTCCAGGAAGCGCACCGCGTCGGAGACGTCCACGTCGAAGAGGTGGATCTTGCGGTAGGTGGCCGCGATCTCGCCTTGGGGGTCGAACAGGACGCTGGTGTTGTAGCAGCGGCTGCCGTCTTCCTCCGGCGAGAGCTCGTTGTAGGAGCCGAGAAGGAGGTAGATGCCCCGGTCGCGCGCCAGCGCGGCGAACCGCCTGCAGGTGGCGCCCGAGGTCGGCTCGGCGAGCTTCACTTTCTCCTTGTGCGGCCCGAGGTAGTTCGTGTTTTCCGGCGTGGTCACGAACTGCGCGCCGCGGTCCGCCGCGGTCTCGATCCAGTGCCGGGCCGTTTCCCAGTTGGCCTGCTCGTCGGACGTGGCGCCCATCTGGACGACGGCGGCGAGGTAGGTCTGTGTGTCGTTCATCCCGGTTCGGTCCCTTCGCCGGGAGCTTACCGCCGTCGAGGCCTCAATCCGGGCTAAGCTTCCGCCACCCATGTGCGGGATCGTCGGCATCCTGATGCGCCCCCACCCTGGACCGGCGGTCGACTCGCGGGAACTGCTGGAGGGGCTCGCCGCGACCGGTCGCTGCGTCGAGGCGGCGGTCCGTCACGTCGATCGTGCGGACGCCGGGTCCCTCGCGTCCGCTCTGACCGACGCCGCCTCGGAGATCGCGAGTTGGGATCGACGGCTGCGCGGCCGTCCGGCGGTGCGCTCCCTGGTGCGCGACCCGGCGCTGTGCGCCGCGGTAGCCGAAGCCCTGGCGCCGACGTTGAAGGCGCTCAGGCGGTTGGAGTCGACCCTGGACGCCGGGGTACCGGCGTTCGGAGACGCGGGCCTGGAGGTCATCGCCAGGGCGGCGGGCGCCCTGGCGGACGCCGAGTGGGCGATCCGCTGCGACCGGCTGCGAACCGTCGCCGAGGTCGGTGCACTGGCCCCGGCCGGGGTCACCGACGCGGGTCTCGACGTATTGATCGGCGTCCAGCAGACCTTCTCGTCCCTCGATCGCCTCGAGATCCGCGGCCGCGATTCCGCCGGCCTGTTCCTGTTGCTCTCGGGACACGGGGTCGACCAGGGCGATCCGGCGGTTCGGGCGGAGCTCGACCGGCGCACCGGGGATGGGACATTCGGCCATCGCGCGATCGTTCGCGGCGACGGCCGCCTGGGCCTGGTCTACAAGTGCGCCGAGGAGATCGGAGAACTGGGCGACAACGTGCGCTTTCTGCGCGCCGCGGTGGCCGGCGACCCGGTGCTGACGGCGGCGCTCGAGAGTCCGGATGTCGAGGTCGCGATCCTCGGGCATACCCGCTGGGCCAGCGTCGGCCGGGTCAACGAGGCGAACGCGCATCCCCTGAACGAGGCGGAGGCCCCCGGGAACCGATCCGGCGCGGCGGACGGCGGAGCGGCTACGGCGCACCTGCCGCAGGTGGCAGCGGCGATCAACGGCGACGTCGACAACCACGCGGATCTGCGTGTGCTGGAGAGTCTGGACATCGACCCGCGGATCACGACCGACGCGAAGGTCATGCCGGTCCTCATGTCTCGCCGGTTGGCCCGAGGCGACGAACCGCTCGAGGCCTTCCGCGGCACGGTGTCGGAGTTCGAGGGCTCGCTCGCCGTCGGCGCACTCTGCGGGGACGACCCGAACCGCCTCTACCTGGCGATCCGAGGCAGTGGCCAGGGGCTGTACGTGGGCCTCGCGGACCACGCCTTCGTCGTGGCCAGCGAGCCGTACGGCCTGGTGGAGGAGACGGCGACCTACCTCCGGCTGGACGGCGAGGCGGCGGCTGGCCCGGAGGCGCCCGGCGTAGCCAGGGGGCAGATCGCGGTCCTGGACGCGCGGCGGGCCGGCGACCTGGCGGGTATCGAGCGTTTCGGCATGGACGCGTCGTCGCTGCCGGTAGACGAGGATGAACTGGAGCGGGCGGAGATCACGACCCGGGACATCGACCGAGGCGAGTTCCCCCACTTTCTGCTCAAGGAGATCAGCGAAGCGCCGCAATCGGTACGCAAGACGTTGCGCGGCAAGCTGCACGAGGACACGACGGGACGCCTCCGGGTGACGTTGGGCCGGCAGACGATCCCGATAGCCGTGGCGCGCGATCTGGAAAGAAGCGCGATCACCCGGGTCGTGGTCACCGGTCAGGGCACGGCTGCCGTTGCTGGCCAGGGGATAGCCGCCTCGATCGAGGGTCGGCTTCGGGAGCGGGGCCTCCGCGGGCTTCGCGTCGAAGCGATGCCGGCAACGGAACTCTCGGGCTTCCACCTGCTGCCGGACATGGCGGACACGCTGGTCGTGCCGGTCAGTCAGTCGGGCACGACGACGGACACGCTGCGGACCCTCAACCTGACGCAGCGCCGGGGCGCGCGGGCCATCGCCATCGTCAACCGCCGCGACTCGGACCTCGCGGACCGGGCGGATGGCGTGCTCTACACCTCGGACGGGCGCGATGTGGAGATGAGCGTGGCGTCGACCAAGGCGTTTTACTCTCAGATCGCGGCCGGCATGCTGCTCGCCGTGGCGATCGTCGACCTCGTAGCGGGCAGGACGGACGAGCGGCCCGCGGCCGACCGGCTGCTGCGGGAGCTGCGCGCGCTGCCGGAGGCAATGGAGCACACCCTCACGCTGCGCGACGAGATCGCGGCTCTGGCGCGGCGGCACGCGCCCAGGCTGAGGGACTGGTCGGTGGTCGGCAATGGGCTCGACCGCATCGCGGCGGAGGAGATCCGGATCAAGCTCTCGGAACTCTGCTACAAGGCGATCGCTTGCGACGCGACGGAGGACAAGAAGCACATCGACCTGTCGTCCGAGCCGCTGATCCTGGTCTGTGCGACGGGAGTCCAGGGGTCGACCGCGGCGGATACGAGGAAGGAGATCGACGTCTACCAGGCTCACCGCGCGACGCCGATCGTCATCGCCTCGGAGGGCGCCGGCTTCCAGGCGGCGCCGGCCGTGATCGAAGTGCCGGCAGCCGCGCCCGAGTTGTCCTTCGTGCTGGCGACGGTCGCCGGTCATCTGTTCGGCTACCACGCGGCGCTTGCGATCGACGATCTCGCCAGGCCGCTGCGTGCGATCCGCACAGCGATCGGCTCGGAGTCGGTTGGCGGGATGCTCTCCCGGCCGACCGCCCGGTTGCGTGAACAGGTCGCGGCCGAGATCGAGACGGTTCGTGAAGGACTGGCCGCCGGCAGCTACGACGGCAACCTGCACACCGGCAGGGCGGTGCGGCTGGCCCTGGCGCTCGATCGCCTGGGCGGCGACGGGATCGACGACGGCGACGAAGCCGAGACAGCGGCGCTGCTGAAGGATCTGCGGAGCGCCCTGACTCCGGCCATAGACGATCTGACCCGACACGTCGACACGATCAAGCACCAGGCCAAGACGGTGACCGTGGGCATCTCCCGCCACGACCAGACCCTGGGCAGGATGTCCCTTGTGACCGCCCTGCTCGAGGCCGGCGCGTCGGAAGGGGCGGTTTCGTCCGAGGACCGGTGCACGATGGGCGCGCTCGATCCCTTCGTCGACCAGGTGCTCGGCTACGTCCGCTACCAGCTCTGGTGTGGAGGCGACGGTCCGGCGCCCGGCGACGCCGCCACGATCCGGGTGTTGCGGGCTGGCGGCCTGTGCCGCGACCTGCAGTCGCGGACCGTGCGGGAGCCGCTGCTCCAGGGCACGAAGTACGCGGTCGCGGTCGAAGGCCGGCTGATGGCGGCGCGGGGGCGAACGGATGGCCGGGTGTTCATCGGCGTACCCGAGTTCACCGACGGCGAGGTCTCGGCGCTCAACCTGATCCACGTGCGTTTCCGGGAGCGTGCGCCGGCGTCTGAACTGCGCCGCCTGCTCTCCGGCTACCGGGAGCGTTACGCCGGCCTGCGCGACCAGGTGCTCAAGCGGGCGCCGGAGTTCGACGACGGGCTACTGGCCGAGCTTCCGGTCGAGGACCTGCTCATCGACCCCGTGGCCCAACTCGCGGAGCGCTGGCGGAGTGGGGCCGCAGGGGGTGCATCGTGAGGATCCTGCTCACCGGCAGCGCCGGATTCATCGGTTTTCACGTCGCGAAGTCTCTGCTCGACCGCGGCGATGAAGTGATCGGCTACGACAGTTTCAACCGGTACTACGACCCCCGGCTGAAGGAGAGCCGCAACGGGATCCTCGAGGAGTACCCGAACTTCCGCCTGGTCCGCGCGGACATCGGGGATCGAGAGGCTCTCGCGGCCGCTTTCGACGAACTCGTCGCCGGAGCGAACGGCAGCGCCCAGACCAGGGTGTGCCACCTCGCGGCCCAGGCGGGAGTACGGCACTCGATCGCGCATCCGGACGCGTTCGTCCGCGACAACGTGCAGGCCTTCACCCATGTACTCGAGCTGTGCCGCGACAGGGAGGTCGGCGGCCTGATCTATGCCTCGAGCAGCTCCGTGTACGGCGACAGCACGCGGGAGCGGCTCAGCGAGAGCGACAGCACTTCGGCCCAATGCTCTCTCTACGGCGCGACGAAGAAGATGAACGAGCTGATGGCCTCGGTCTACAACCACCTCTACGGCTTGCGGGTGACGGGCCTGCGCTTCTTCACCGTCTACGGCCCCTGGGGCAGGCCCGACATGGCGCTGTTCCTGTTCACTGGCGCCCTGCTGCGCGGCGAGACGATCAAGGTCTTCGGCCACGGCCGGATGCACCGGGACTTCACCTACGTCGACGACAT
>JAGWAG010000047.1:0-41894 GCA_021296535.1 Acidobacteriota bacterium
TCCGACGACTCCGTGTCGAACTCCCATTCGATCTCGAGTTCCGGTACGCCGGGGCGCCTGAGCCACTGGTCGAAGAACCAGTCGAGTCTCCGGCCCGACACCTCTTCCATGACCGCGGCAAAGTCGTCCGTGGAGGCGTTCCGGTCGCGGAACCGCTCGTAGTAGGTCCGCATGCCCTTCCAGAACGTGCCGTCGCCGATCTCGCCGCGCAGCATGTGCAGCACCCACGCCGCCTTCTGGTACACGTTCGGGCTGAGCAGGCGCCGCGGATCGGGCACGGACTCCGGCACGATGACGGAGTCCGGCGCCTGGTCGAGGTACCTGAAGACCCGCTCCCGCGCCGCGTCCATCTGGCCCATGAAGCGCCCGCGGCCGTACGTCCAATCCAGGTAGCAGGCGGTGAGGTAGGTCGCTAAGCCCTCGCTGAGCCAGACGTGGAGCCAGTCGCTCTCGGTCACCGAGTCGCCGAACCACTGATGAGCGATCTCGTGGGCGATCAGGGTCTCGATCCCGTTCTCGCTGTCGATCGCGTCCTCGTCGTAGAACACGTTGCCGGCGTTCTCCAGGCCGCCCCAGCGGGTCGTCGTCTGCACGTTGAAGAGCTTGGTGTAGGGATAGTCGCCCAGCCGACGCTCGAACGTGCCCACAACGCGGGCGGCGGGAGCGAACGCCCGCAGGCCGACATCGCGGTCCTGCGGATAAACCCAGGTCTCGACCGGCACGCCATCGACCATTGCCTGGCGGTGGCGAACGAACCGCGCGACGCCGACCGCCATCACCTTCGTGGCGACCGGCGCCCGGCTGCGCCACTCGGTCCGGCGCAACCCGTCCCCAAGGTCGACGGCTTCCACGAATGCCCCGGTCGCCACGACCTGGTAGTGCGAAGGCGCCGTGACGACGAAGGCCACGTGCGCCTTGTCCGACGGGTGATCGACCACCGGCAGCCAGTGATGGGCCCGATTCGGCCAGTTGTCGGCGAAGAAGGTCCGCTCGCCGTGCCGGTTCGTGCCGATCGTGAAGCCGTCGGCGGGGACACCCCGGTAGCGGATCTCGATGCGGCGGCGTTCACCGGCCGCCGCCCCGCGGTCCAGAACCACGAAGAGCCGGTCGTCCTGCTGCCGGAACCCGAGGGCCTGGCCGGCGAGCGTTACCGAGGAAACGACCATGCCCCCGGCCGGCCGGCCTTCACCGGCCTTCCCGCCGGCTTCCACGGCGCTCCCTTGCGCCGGATCATCGAGATCGAACACGACCTCGGAAACCGGACGCAGGACCCGGAAGGCGATCAACGCCCGGCCGTCGATCTCGTCGTCCTGGTCCGAGAGCGCGAGTTCGAAACGGTAGTCCAGAACGTCGACCGCCGCTCCGGGCAACTGCGCCTGGACGGGCGTCGCCAGAGCCGCGGCGAGAAGGAGTCGCCGCGTCAAACGCACCGCGACGTGCCCCGGTCGGCGCGCCGTTGCCGGGGTCACGCGCGAACTTCGGTGCCTGGGAACGGTCGCCGCTTCGCGGCGCCAAGTCCCTCGCGGATCAGAAGATCCGCGGCCGCTGCCGTCAGTCTCAGCCCTCGTTGAGGAACTTGTAGACGACTGCCGCCAACGCGCCGCCAACCAGCGGGCCCACTCCGTAGAGCGCCAGGGTGTTGGCATCGAAGCCACCACCCGTGACCGCCTCCATGACCGCGGGACCGATTCCGACCGCTGGATTGAGCGCACCACCTGAAACACCGCCGACCATGTAAACGCCGGCCGCAAGTGTAAAGCCGATGGCCAGACCGCCGGCCGGGTTGCCCGACGACCGCGAGGACATCATGTTCAGCACGACGGTGACAAGAGCGAAGGCGAGCAGCGCCTCAGCCACCATCCCATGCATGAGCGGATGGCCTTCCACCGCCATCGGCGCGGTGCTTCCGCCCACCAGGTAGTTGTGGACGAGCCAACCAAGACAGGCGCCGACAAGCTGGGCCACCATGTACTTGACCATGTCGGCCACGCCGAGCTTGCCTCGCATCCATGCGGCCAAGCTCACTGCCGGGTTGAAGTGGGCGCCGGACAGGTGTCCGCCGCTGTAGACCATCACCGCCAACATGAACCCGACGGCAATAGGGTTGTTCCCGGTGAGAGCCACCGCCATCATCAGGAACATCGTGCCAATGCACTCCATGAGCAACTTGCGCATGTGTTTTCCCTCCCTTGGTTCTACTTCAGATTCTCTTCCTCCTCATTTACGCCTTGACGTCGACCACACGACCGGGCGTCACCACCAATGGTAGCGTGTGAACCGCAGAATCTCACATCGAGTTTGGATTCTTCTTCGAGGAGCTTCTTCAGCGATGAAGTCGAGAGCCGCCGTGGCCCGCGAGGCGGGCAAGCCACTGGAGATCGAAGAGGTCGACGTCGAAAGGCCGAAGCAGGGAGAGATCCTCGTCCGCGTCGTCGCCACCGGTGTCTGCCACACGGACGCCTACACCCTTTCCGGGGCCGACCCGGAGGGGCTGTTCCCCGCCATCCTCGGCCACGAGGGCGGCGCGATCGTCGAGGAGGTCGGTCCCGGCGTCACCTCCGTCGTACCCGGCGACCACGTAATTCCGCTCTACACGGCGGAATGCCGCGAGTGCGAGTTCTGCACGTCGGGCAAGACGAATCTCTGCCAGGCGATCCGCGGAACGCAGGGCCAGGGCGTGATGCCGGACGGCAGCTCCCGGTTCAGGAGCGGCGGCCGGTCGCTGTACCACTACATGGGCACCTCGACCTTCTCCGAGTACTCGGTGATCGCGGAGATCTCCGCCGCGAAGGTGAACCAGGCGGCGCCGCTCGACAAGGTCTGCCTGCTGGGCTGCGGCATCACGACCGGCATCGGCGCGGTGCTGAACACCGCCAGGGTTGAGCCCGGCGCCACGGTCGCGGTTTTCGGCCTGGGCGGCATCGGCCTGTCGGTGATTCAGGGCGCCGTGATGGCAAAGGCCGGCCGGATCATCGCGGTCGACGTCAACCCGACCAAGTTCGATTTCGCGCGTTCCCTCGGCGCGACGGACTTCGTCAACCCGGCCGACTATGACGACCCGATCCAGGAGGTCATCGTCGACCTGACGGACGGCGGCGTCGACTACTCGTTCGAGTGCATCGGCAACGTCGAGGTAATGCGCTCCGCCCTCGAGTGCTGCCACAAGGGCTGGGGCGAGTCGGTGATCATCGGCGTCGCCGGTTCCGGCCAGGAGATCGCGACCCGGCCCTTCCAGCTCGTCACCGGCCGGGTCTGGCGCGGCACCGCCTTCGGCGGCGTCCGCGGCCGCACCGACCTCCCCGGCATGGTCGACCAGTACATGGCCGGCGAGATCGAGATCGACAGCATGATCACCCACACGATGGGCCTCGACGACATCAACCACGCCTTCGACCTCATGCACGAAGGCAAGAGCATCCGCTCCGTCGTCCTGTACTAGCTCGCTAGGGTTGTTGCGGTGGCACCCGCCTGCGCAGGCTAGCCGCTCTCGAGCAGCAACCAAGTGGAGCCATTCAGGGCGTAGCTGACCCAAGGAACCATCCAGGACCGACGGATGGAGAGCCCTGTCACATGTCCATGACCGCCGCGATGTCGCGGTCGAGTTGTGGTGGTTTGGACATGAGGGAGATGCCGAAGAAGAGGGTGAGGGAGACGAGGAGCGAGAGTGCGCCGACATCGATGCCGTACGGCACCGGGAGACTGAAGAGCTGAACGCCGAAGTTGATCGCCAGGCTGGTGCCGATCGCGACGTTGGCGGCCGTTGCGGTGGCGCGTTTCCAGTTGAAGCCGATGGCCACCGCGGGTACCAGGGCCGCGGCGAAGGTGCCCCAGCCGAAGGCGCCGAGCAGGGCGACCATCTCCTGGCCGCTGTAGAGGGCGAAGAGGGACGCGACGACGGCGATGATCACGGTCACGATCCGGGCCCACAGCAGCTCGTTCCCGAGCGAGCGGCCGAAGAGGGCGCGCGGAATGTCGTGGACGACGGCCGCGGCGCCGATGTTCAGGAAGCCGTCCGCGGTCGACATGATCGCGGCGAACAGGCCGGCGAAGACGACTCCCGCGAGGAGCGGATGAGCGAACGCCTGGAGGAACTGCGGCGCGGCCGCGTCGGCTCCGGGAATCTCCGGGTGGTTTCCCTGGAGCACCAGGGCCCGCATCACCAGCCCGATGCTGATCCAGAGCAGGGCCGAGACCGCGTAGGCCACGATCGACACCGGCAGAATGCTGCGCGCGTCGCGCACCCGGCGGCACATCATCATCTTCGTGATGACGTGCGGCTGCCCGGCCAGACCGAGGGCGAAGACGAAGTACCACGAGAGCGAGGTCATCATCCCGGCCGCGCCCCAAGGCCCCATCGACTCCGTGTCGTCGGCCATGATCGTCTCGCTCATGCCGGCGAAGCCGCCGTCGATCGCCGCGATCGCGGCCAGGAGCACGAGGACCGCCGCCACCATCATGACGAAGCCCTGGATGAGGTCGGTGTAGACCGAGGCGATGATGCCCCCGGTGACGCAGTAGAAGACGAGCACGGCGCAGGAGAAGGCGACGCAGGCCTCGATGCTGATCGGTCCGAAGCTGCGCTGGAGGATGTCCTGGAGAACCGTCGCCATGGCCAGGATCTGGGTTCCCAGGTAGCCCATCACGCCCAGCAGGATGGCGAGCGCCGTGAGTCCGCGGCTCCACTGGCTCCGGTAGCGGGCCGCCACGGCGTCCGGCAGCGAGATCGAGTCCCGGAGTTCCGCGAACAGCCGCAGCCGCTTGCCGAGCAGGTAGAAGGCGATCACGTAGCCGACCGACGCGCAGACCACCATCCACAGCGAACTCATGCCCATCCGGTACACGAGCCCCGGGCCGCCGACGAAGCCGAAGCCCGACAGCGTGCTGGAGAACACGGCCAGGGCGGTGACGATGATGCCCAGATCGCGGCCGGCCATGAAGAAGTCCTTCGTCGACTTCGTACGCCGCAACGCCCACAAACCGACGCCGATGCACACCGCGAGGTAGGCGCCGATGCAGGCCAGGATGATGCTGTTGCCGCCGCCTTCCATCTACGCCGCTCCACCCGGGCCGTCGCCGTCCCCGCCGTCCGCTCCGCTGGCCGCCCCTCGCTCGCGTCGCGACGCGGCGACCAACTGCTCGAACTCCGCCACCTCCTCCTCGCTGATCACCCAGCGGTCGAAGTTCCGCATGTAGAGCACGGTAAAGACGAGGGGAACCGGCCAGATGCCATAGAGCATCCATGCCGAGGGCCGCGGGAACGACCCGAACAACGTCCGTTCGGCCCCCGGCGCGACGTAGGCGCGGTAGCTCAGGATGAGCAGCGTGAAGACCAGCGCGAAGAGCGCCAGACCGATCACCAGGGCCGGACCGCTACCCTTCGGCAGTCGACCGCGGCGCCGCAACCCCAGCGCCATGAAACCCACGAAGAGCGCAATCGACAGGGTGCCGTAGAGCCAGCCCCAGAACACGACGGAGTCGTGGCGCTCGGAGCCGCCGCCCTGGCGCATCGTCTCGAACTCGGGATGGTCGATGCCGCGGCTGCCGGCCGGCTCGTCCGTCAAGGCGACAGCCAGCACAACCGCACAAAGTGCGACCAGCACCGCGAAGACGACAACGGGCACGCGCCCATTCACGTCAGCATCTCGCACGTCTGCATCTCGATGGCAGCCCGCGGCGGAACTTCGCCCCAGGAGGCAGGGCAGCGCCTGCGCTGCGCTGACTCGCATGGAACTGGCCGCGTACTGGGTGCGCCGGCCTTCTGGCCGGCATCCGCTTCAAGGCGGCCAGTTCCATGCAAGGCTGCTCCGCCCTGATTCGGACTCAGTCCTCCTGCGGCGCCGGGTTGAGGATCATCGTCATCTGACGGCCCTCCAGGCCGGACCGGGTCTCCACCTCGCCGACACCCTCGATCGCTGAACTCACCTTGTCCAGAATCGCCACGCCGAGTTCCGGCCGGCGGAGCTGACGGTAGCGGAAGAAGATCGTCACCTTGACCTTCTTGCCCTCGCGCAGGAAGCGCAGCGCGCGGTCCGTCTTGATCTGGTAGTCGTGCGGATCGATCGTCGGCCGGTACTTGACCTCCTTCAGATCGATCGTCGCCGCCTTCCGCCGCGACTCCTTGTTCTTCTTGTCGCGTTCGAACTTGACCTTGCCCCAGTCCAGAATGCGAACAACGGGCGGATCCGCGTTCGGACCTACTTCAACGAGATCGAGCCGTGCCGCGTTAGCGCGCGTCTTGGCCTGATCCAGGGCGACGACACCCAGTTGGGTACCGTCTTGATCGATGAGCCGTACCGGGCTTTTCCGGATCCGGTGGTTGATGCGCGGCTCTTTAGATGGGGGTGCGATCTCGAAGACTCCTGTGTTGACTACCGGGCAATCCTGCTCACCGGCGGGCGGCTGCCGGCGGACGACTGAGACGAAGAGCTACCTTAGCCTCTCCCCGCCCGTGCACGTGCGCGGATCCAGTCAGTTGAATAGCGGCCGCGGTAACGGCCCTGACGCCCTCGCGCTGAGGGCTCACTGACAACGGCTCACGTCAACCCACAGCGGCCCTGCGCTCGGGATCCGCCTTCGCCCGGCGCGCGCGCTTCTTCGTCGTCTTGCCGGCGGCAGCCGTCTTCTTCTTCGACGACCCGGCGGCGCCGGCCTTGCGGGAACCGGTCTTCGACTTGCGGCCGCCCGCAGCGTCGCCGGTCTCCGTGTCGCCGTTCTTCGAGAGGCTCGCCTTGAGCGCCTCCATCAGGTCGATGATCTGCGCCTGCGGCGCCTCCGTCTCGTCTTCGGCGACTTCGCGGCCGTCGATCTTGCTCTGGATCGCCTCCCACAGCCGCTTGCGGACCTCGTCCGTGTACTGGTCGGGCTTGAAGTCGTCGGAAGCGATCTGCTCGATCAACTGCACCGCGAGCTCGAGTTCGCCCGGCTTGAGTTCGGTTTCCTCGCCCAGCGGCACTTCGTCGAAGGCCTTCAGCTCGTCCTCGTACTTCAGTTGCTGCATCAGCAGACCCGAGGCGTAGGGCCGCAGCATGACGAGGTACTGCTTGCCGCGCGCGGCGTGCTTGGCCAACGCCGAGCGCCCCGTGGTTCGCATCGCTTTGCTGAGCAGCCGGTAGGCGCGCTCGCCGCCCTTCTCCGGCCCCAGGTAGTAGGACTTCTCGAAGTAGATCGGCTCGACTTCCGCAAGTGGCACGAACTCGGTGATCTCGATTGCCGGCGAGGCCTTCTCCTGCAGCTCCTTGATCTCCTCGTTGCTGAAGGTGACGTACTGGCCCTTGCCGAACTCGTAGCCCTTGATCGTCTCCTTGCGCTCGACGAGTTCGCCGGTACGGGGGTTCACCAACTGCTGCTTGACCCGCGTGTTGTCGGTCGGGTCGAGCATGTTGAAGCGGACCCCGCCCGAGGTCTCCGATGTCGAGTAGAGCCTGACGGGGATCGAAACCAAGCCAAACGAGACGGTACCGGTACCAACGGAACGTGCAGGCATAGGCGGCAAATCATAGCACCGAAAGCGGTTCGGCGGTTCTACCGCAAGGTGCGTGCGCGGCAGAAGATTCGGAAGCCGGCGCTTCCGCGCCGAATGCACCCAGTTCTTCCGCGCACGCTGCGGGCTCCGTTGACACGAACGGACGGCGGCTCCTCGGAGAGACCCACCAGGTTCTGGGAGAATGCTGCGGATGCCGAGCGGCAATCTCGAGGCCTACCGCCGCAAGCGATCGAGCGAGGCGACGCCCGAACCCTTCGGTCCCGCGACGGGGACGGGCGCCGGCCGCTTCGTCGTCCAGAAGCACGCGGCACGCCGCGTCCACTTCGACCTGCGCCTGGAGCTCGAAGGCACGCTGAAGTCCTGGGCCGTGCCCCGCGGCCCCAGCCTCGACCCCGAGGTCAAGCGCCTGGCGGTGGCCACCGAGGACCACCCGCTGGAGTACGCCGATTTCGAGGGATCGATCCCCGCCGGCAACTACGGCGCCGGGGCGATGATCGTCTGGGACAGCGGCCGCTGGAGGCCGCTCGAGGACCCGGTCGCCGGGTTGGAGAACGGCAAGCTCCTCTTCGAACTCCACGGCTACAAGCTGCGCGGCGTCTGGACTCTGTTTCGCACCGGCGGCCGGCGCCAGACGGACGACGGCAATCAGTGGCTGCTGATGAAGAAGCCCGACGCGGCCGCCCGGCCGGAGAGCGAGGGCGGCGAGGACGACCTGCCGCCGGAGTCCGTGCTCTCGGGCCTGACCGTCGAGGAACTCCGCGACGGCTGCGAGCGGATCGAGGAGGTGCGGGCCGAGGTCGCCGGATCCGGCGCTCGACAGCGCAACGTCGACCCGCGCTCGCTGCAACTGATGCTCGCGGTCACCGGTGATCGGCCGTTCTCCCGGCCGGGCTGGATCTACGAACTGAAGTACGACGGCTACCGCCTGGTGGCGGCCAGGGAAGGCGGCAACGTCTTCCTCCGCTATCGGAACGGCGGCGACGTGACCGCGCTCTACCCCGAACTGGTCCGCGCCCTGCGCGCCCTGCCGGTGCAATCGGTGGTCCTGGACGGCGAGGTCACCGTCCTCGACGGCGGCGGCAGGCCGAGCTTCGCCAGGCTCCAGACACGGGCCCTGCTCAGCCGACCGGTCGACATCGAACAGGCCGCCGTGCGCCGGCCCGCGACCCTGTTCGCCTTCGATCTCGTCGCCTTCGAGGGATCGGACCTGCGGTCGCTCGCCCTGCTGGAGCGAAAGGCCCTGCTGGCGAAGGTTCTGCCCCCGGCCGGGCCGCTCCGCTACTCGGACCACATCGAGGAGCAGGGCGAGGCGTTCTTCGAGCAGGTGGCGGCGATGGGCCTCGAGGGCGCGATGGCCAAGGACGGCGACTCCCGCTACGTCGGCCGCCGGTCGTCGTCGTGGGTGAAGCTGCGCACCGAACGGACCGCCGACTTCGCCATCGTCGGCATGTCGCCGCCCAAGGGCAGCCGGGTCGGCCTCGGCTCGCTCCACCTGGCGGTCTGGGATGCGGAGGCCGCCGACACGGCGGCAGCCGGCGGCGGCAAAGCCGGCGGCCTCGTCTATGCCGGACGCGTCGGCACCGGGTTCAGCGACGCGGTCCTCGCGGAGCTGGCGGACCGACTGTCGGCCAACCGGCGCGACGGTCCGCCGTGCCGGGCCCCCGTCGGCGCGGACGGCGGCGTCGGCGCGGGCAACGACGCCGATGGCGACGATCCCGTCGACAAGCCGCTGGGCGACAGCGACCTGATGGGGGGCCGCGTCGAAGACCAGACCTGGATCGAGCCGAACCCGGAGCTGATCTGCGAGGTCCGCTACAAGGAATGGACCCCCCACGGCATGCTCCGGCACCCTGTCTTCCTCCACTTGCGCGACGACAAGCCGATCGAGGACTGCGTACGAGCGGCCGAGCCGCGAACTCCCGGGAGCGACCCGCCGCCGCCGCCCGAACGGCGCGTCGACGTGACGAACAGGTCCAAGGTCTTCTGGCCGGCCGAGGGCTACACAAAGGGCGACCTGATCGACTTCTACGCCGAGATCGCCGACGCGATGCAGCCCTACCTGACCGACCGGCCGCTGGTCATGACCCGCTATCCCGACGGCATCGCTGGCAAGTCCTTCTTCCAGAAGAACGCCCCCGACTTCGCGCCGGACTGGCTGCAGACCGTGAAGCTGGTAAGCCCCCGCACCGGCAAGGAAGTCGAGTACTTCGTCTGCCGGGACCGCGAAAGCCTGGTCTACATCGCCAACCTGGGTGCGATCGTCCTCCACGTGTGGTCGAGCCGGGTGCACCAGCTCGGCCAGCCCGACTGGTGCATCCTCGATCTCGACCCGAAGGACGCGCCCTTCGAGGACGTGATCGAGATCGCCCTGGCCATCCGCCGCCTGTGCCGGAAGATCAAGCTGCCCAGCTTCGTCAAGACCAGCGGCTCGAGCGGTCTGCACGTTCTCCTGCCGCTCGGCGGCGCCTGCACCTTCGAGCAGTCCCGCGGCCTCGGCCAACTCATCGCCCAGATCATCTGCCGCCAGTTGCCCGACATCGCCACGATCACCCGCAACCCCGAACGCCGCGGCGGCAAGGTCTACATCGACTTCGTCCAGAACGGACGCGGCAGGCTGCTCGTCGCCCCCTTCAGCGTCAGACCGCTTCCGGCGGCGCCGGTCTCGACGCCGCTGCGCTGGTCCGAGGTCAAACCCGGCCTCGACCTGCGCGACCACAACATCCGGTCGCTGCCCGAACGCCTCAAGAAGCTCAAGACCGACCCGCTGCGCGGCGTGCTCACCGAGCAGCCCGACCTGCTGGCCGCGCTAAGGCGGTTGAGCGAACTCGTGTAGAGCCGAGAGGTTCCGACTGGGTGCGCCGGCCTGCCATCCGTGCACCCGATGACGGGCGCACGGACTGGTTCGCGGGTGGCGCGGATCGCGCCACCCGGGTTCTGGCCGGCTTCCGCCGCAGGCGGCCGGAAAGCCGCGCCGCGCGCAAGGCGCCCGTGTTGACATCGGACCCACAACTGAACTAAGTTCCAGACTATGATTCGACTCAACATGCACGAAGCCAAGACGCATCTGTCCCGCTACATCGCGCGGGTCGAGGCGGGGGAGAAGATCCTCCTCTGCCGCCGGAACGAACCGGTCGCCGAGATTCGTCCGGTGCCAGCGGCCCGGAAGAAACCTCGCCCGTTCGGACTGGATCGAGGCAAGTTCGAGGTCCCCGACTCGTTCTTCGACCCCCTGCCCGACGAGTTCATCGATGCGTTCGAGAACGGGCCGGTGTTTCCCGAGGAGTGAAGCTGCTGCTCGACACCTGCGTGTTCCTTTGGTGGAGCCAAGGCTCCGCCAGAGTCCCCAGGGAAGTCCGAAAGCTCGTCGCGGACCCCGCGAACGATGTCTACGTGAGCGCGGTCACGGCCTGGGAGTTGGCCGTCAAGCACGGGCTCGGCAAACTCGAGTTGCCTGCACAGCCAGACGTCTTCGTTCCCACACGGCGAGAGTGGTACGGCTTCAAGTCCCTGCCGGTCGACGAGGCCAGCGCCCTGCAGCTACCGCGGCTGCCGCCCGTGCACGGCGATCCGTTCGACCGCCTCCTGATCTGCCAGGCGATTGAGCACGGGATGACGCTTGTAACACCGGACAGGCTGGTTTCCCAGTATCCGGTGCGGATCGCGTGGTAGGGGGCCGAGCGCCCCGCTCCTCCGGCAGCCAAGTCAGCCAGGTCAATCAGAACTGCAGCCGCAACCCGGCCCGCACCCGGCGGCTGTCCTGGAACGCGGCCGGGAGGCCTTCGCGGCCGTCCGGCCTCGGCTGCTGCGCGGCGACGGCGTCGGCGACGGTGCCGGCCCCCGGACCGATCAGCACCGGATCGAAGTAGGCGAGCGGCCAGAGATCGGTGGCGGCGTCCTGGTCGAAGACGTTCAGCGCCTCGGCGAAGAAGGACAGTCGCCGGTGCTCGGAGCGCAGCGGGATGCGGTAGGTCAGGGAAAGGTCCACCCGCTTCAGGTCCGAGCTCTTGACCGGTGTCTCCAGACCCGGAGGCAGCGGCGCGAGTCCCGTGCTGAGAATGCGTTTCTCCTCGTCGACCCGTACCGCCATCGTCCTCGGCACGTACGACCCGCCCGTGCGGAACCGGTAGACGAGGGCGGTCACCAACCGGTCCCCCGGAGACAGCACGAACCAGCCGGCGAACTGGTGCTCGCGGTCGACGTCGAGGCGCCGACTCTCGTCTGTCACGTCGAGCACGTCGCACGGCACCGGCGAGGAACAGAGGTCGAACGCTGCCAGTCCCGGATGAACGTCCGTTCCACTGATTGCCTGAAGCGCCAGTCCGCCGGCCTCGTGGTTGCCGGTCAACCGACTCAGCACAGGCCGGGCTGGCACCGACGTTCGCATTGAGTTCGGCGCCCCACCAGTCCTGCTGCAACCGCGGCAGATCGTCGCTCGTGCCTTCCCGCGGACTTCTACCGGCGCCCACACCGGGCGTCAGCAGCGTCGGCACGACCGTGCCGCCATCGACCACAGGAACAAGTCGAATGCCGTCTCGCAACCGGCGGCGGGCGAGACGCGCGGAGATCACGACGTCCGGCAGGAACTGGTATCTCGTTCCCAACTGGACCTCCCGCACCAGACCCGGACGCAGGTCGGAACTGGCGGCGGCACGCTCGAAGACCAGAGGCGAACCGGAGTACCCCGCCGTCTCCAGGGTCGCCAGTCCGTCGATACCCGCCAAACCGGCGACGGGCCGGAAGGCGTCCAGGTGCCACCAGGCAGCACCTCCGTAGAGCTTCCACTTTCCGCGTCCGGTGACGTCCCAGGCGAAACCGATCCGGGGTTCCGTGCGGTCACCGAAACCGAGTTCGAGCGGCCCGGTCGACTCCTCCTCGGCACGCAGGCCCAGGTGCAGGGTCAGGCGGCGGTTGAACACTCCCGCCAGGCGCCAGGCGTCCTGGACGTAGAGCGCCCGCTTCTTCTGCCGCAGACCGCCCGCTCCGAGAGGCTCGCCGCGCCACTCCGGCAAGGGGCCGCCGGCAAACCGCAGCTCCCGGCCCGGATGATCGAAGCGCTGCAGTTGCAAATCGCCGCGGGTACTCTGAATGCCGACCTCCAGGGTGTGATCGAACAGGAAGAACGACGGTTCCACGGCCCAGTTTCGGCGCGCCGCCAACCGCCGTAGCGGCCCCGCGGTCCGCGGGTACAGAGAGCCCGCGGCGAGACCAGGGGCAGGCGCCACGAAGTAGGTGCCCGTGTCCTGCCAGGGGTCGGCGCGATCGCGAAGGTCGGAGCGGCCGCCGAAGAGCCGTAGCCACAGTCGATCCGAAACACCCCACTCGACGTTAAGGCTCGTCGTCTGGTGACTGGAACGCCTGTTCTCCACTCCGTTCGCGTCGGGAAGCACCAGCAGGGCAGGCCGACGGCCATCCAGTTCCGTGGCCCCCGCGTGATGCTTCAGGCTCAGGTTGCTCGCCGAGCCTGCCCACCAGTCCAATTTGCCGACCGACAACTCCGTTGTTTCGCGCCACGTCAACGGCGCGCCTGCCAGAAACAGATCGAAGACACCCCTGGCCCGGCCCGTCGAGTGGCCGCCGAAAGCCCGCGCGCGCTCGTCGCGAAGTGGACCGCCAACGAAGACATAGGCCTCTTCGCCGGAAATCCTCCTGCTATCGGTGCCGCCAAAGGAGACCTGGTCGTCGGCCTGCTGGCGCAGAGCCAACCTCTTCGCGCTGTCCAGCGGCTCGACAGCCGACAGACCGCCGTTCACCCGCCAGGCCGTATCGCCCGTCCGCGTAATCAGGTCGACCTGCGGGCCTGCCAGCGCCGCCGAGAAGTCCATCGTTCGCACGCGCACCTGATCGACCCAATGGAGGTCCACCGCCGTCGCTTCCCGCGTGTCGACGGCCGTTGCCTGCCCGTCGATCCGATAGTTGGCGAGTCCGGGTGACCAGCCGTTGACCGCCAGTCCTCCCGCCACCGCGTCCAGACCGGTGGCTAGGTCCAGGTTCACTGCCGCGGTTGAGCCGGGCAGTTCCCGCAGGTCGTCGCCGGCCAGCACATTGCCGTCACTGCCAGTGACCACGTCCAGCAAGGGCGACGACTCGAGGTCGAGACTCGAGGCGCCGCCAGGTCGAAGATCGAAGTCGACCCGCAGCACACCTCCCGTCACCAGGATCAGGTTCTCCGCCGCGGAGGTCACGAACCCCTCAACACCCGCCTCGACGCTGTACTTGCCAGGCGGCAGGCCCGGCGCCCGGTAGCTGCCGCCGGTGCCGACGTGAACGACCCTGGGCCTGTACAACTGCTCGCCGATGATCCTGATCTCCGCGCCGGACAGCGGCTCACCGGTGGCCTCGCTCCGGACCTGACCGTTGATCTCACCGTTCAACTGGGCCCATGCCGCTCGCGGCGAAGCAAGAACCGAACCCGCGACCGCGAGGACGATCACCGCCGAGACCGCCGGTGCCGCCGCCACTCCGGTCGGCTCCCGTTTCGGCAGGAGCAGCGAAGCAAACGCCGACACCAGGCCGACGACGGCGCCGGCCTGCAGCACCGAAGTCAGTTCGAAACGATCGGCGAGCCCTCCGATTCCCCAGGTGGCGAGCCCGCCCGTCGCGAACAGGAAGCCGAGTGCCGTTCCCGAAGCCAGCCCCCGGCGCCAGGGCAGCACTTCCTGGGCCATGACGATCAGGATCGAGTGCGACGCCCCCAGCAACGCTCCGCACGGCAGTACGAGGGCGAAGATCAGGCCTTCGGACTCCGGCACCAGCGCCAGCAGCAGCGAACCCAGCAACGTCGTCAGAAAGACGACCGGGCGTCGACCCCAACGATCGGCCCAGGCCCCCGCGAGAACCGCCGTGACCGCGCCCCCGAGCAGAAACAGCCCGCTGGCAAGCCCCTGAGTCGAGGATCTGTATCCCTGCTGGCTCAACAGGAGAGGCAGGAACGCCATCGTTCCAAACATGGCCCAGGACCGGCTGGCGAACACCAGGGCCAGAAGAGCGATGACGCCGCCGCGCATCGGTCGCCGGCGACTGGCGGGCGCTTCCGCGCCACCGGCCGGCCTGTCATCGGCGGACCGCAACGGGCCAGGCGCCGCGTTGACCCGCCGCGGCCCCATCGCGAAGGCCATGAACAGCGGCACCGGCGCCACGACCAGCACGAGCCAGTAGATCCCCGTAAGCCCCGCCCAGTCGAGCGCCAGCCCCGCCAGATACGGGCCCGTGGTGAGCCCGAGCTGACCGCAGAAGAAGAAGATCGCGGTGAAGGTGGCCGAGCGGGCGACGTTCACCGTACTGGAGTGCATCACGCCCAGAGGATGGAACGCGCCGGAGGCGACCGCCGCGAGGGCGAACGGAATGAGGAACAGTCCGAAACTCCCCGTCGCGGCAGCGGCAGCAACCGCCAGCGCCATGCACCCCAAGTTGAAGGCAACGCTGAATGGACCCAGGAAGCGGCTGCCGACCCTGTCGACCAACCAGCCGAAGGCCGGCTGCGTCGTCCCCGCCAACACCTGGAACAGTCCGACCGCAAGCCCGATCTGCGCGGCGCTGAGGCCGAGCGGCTCCCTCAGGAAGGCCAGCAGCACCGGCCCCATGCTGTTGAAGATGTCGATGCCGAGGTGACCAACCGTAACGGCGGCGAAGATGCGTCGGCCGTTCATCAGAGATCGAGCCCGAAGCGAGCTACTGTCACCGCGGCGAAGATGCGTCGGCCGTTCATGCGATCTCGCCAACGACCCGGCGCGACAGCACCGCGGCCACAATACGCCGAGCACTCATGCGCGGCCCGCTACCCGCTCGCGGGCGCCTCTCCCCGCGGCGCGCTCACGCCGCCTCCCCGCCGCGGGTCGGCAACGCCGACGAGCGCCTCGTCCTTTACCCGGATCGCCGACACGTCGCCACTCAAGCCGCGCTCGAAGAGCTCGTGACCACGCGCGGCCAGACCTTCGAGTGCCTCGGAAGAAAGGCCACCCTGCTCGTAGAAGATCCGATCGGGCCACGCCTGATGATGTACGCGCGGGCTTTCCACCGCCTGCTTCAGGGTCATGCCGTGGTCGATCACGTTCGAGATCACGTGGTAGACGGTCGTGATGATCGTCGGGCCGCCCGGCGTGCCGACGACCATCATCAGGTCGCCCTCCGGGTCGAGGACGATGCTCGGGGTCATCGACGACAGCATCCGCTTGCCGGGGACGATCGCGTTGTTCTCGCCCTCCACCAGCCCGAACTGGTTCGGCTGACCCGGTGAAGCGGCGAAGTCGTCCATCTCGTTGTTCAGCAGGAACCCGGCGCCGGTCACCGTGACCGCGTTGCCGTAGCCGCTGTTGATCGTGGTCGTGATCGACGCCGCATTGCCCCAGCGGTCGACGACGGAGTAGTGGGTCGTCTCGGTACTTTCGGCCGGCGGCGCGACCTCGACCGGTGGCAGCGGCCGCGCCCGCGCGGGATCGATCTGCGCCCGCAGCCCGTCAGCGTAGTCCTGGGACTCGAACTGCGCCCGCGGAACGTCGACGAAGTCCGGGTCGCCGAGCAGCGTGTTCCGATCGCGGAACGCGAGCCGCATCGTCTCGGCTTCCAGGTGGATCAGTTCGGCGCTGCCGAACGGAGGCAGGGGATCCCAACCTTCCAGCACGTTCAGGATCAGGCCCATGGTCAGGCCGCCCGAAGAGACCGGCGGCATCGAGTAGATCGTGTGGCCGCGGTACTCCACCTCGACCGGCTCTCGCCACGCGGGTGCGTAGCTCTCCAGGTCCTCGTGCGAGATCAGGCCTCCGCCCCGCTCCATCTCGGCGACGATCAGATCGGAGACCGGGCCGCGGTAGAAGCCGTCCGGGCCCTGCTCGGCGATCGCCGTCAGGGTGGCCGCCAGGTCGGGCTGCTCAAGAAGCGTCCCCGGCGCCGGCGCCTCGCCATCGACGAGAAACTGCTCCGCGCTGGCCGGGAAGCGGTTCAGCCGGTCAACCGCCGACCCGAGGCTCCGCGAGCGCACTTCATCGACCTCGTGGCCCCGAGCGAGCTCGATCCCCGGCGCCACCAGGTCGGCCCAGGGCAGGGACCCGACCTGCTGGTGCATCTCCCACAAACCGGCCACCGAGCCCGGAACGCCCGCCGCCAGGTGGCCGATCACGGCGTTCTCCGTTACCTTGCCCTCGTCGTCGAGGAACATGTCGCGGGTGGTCGCGCCCGGCGCCTTTTCGCGGTAGTCGAGCGCCCGCACCTCGCCGTCGTTCGAGCGGTAGACGAGGAAGCCGCCGCCGCCGATGTTGCCCGCCGCGGGAAGAACCGCCGCCAGAGCGAAACCGACCGCCACCGCGGCGTCGACCGCGTTGCCACCCTGCTCGAGGACGCGCGCGCCGGCCGCCGACGCCAGGCCATGGCCGCTCGAGACCATGCCATGCCGGCCTTCCGCCGCCGGTGCCTTGCCTTCCAGGCTCCAGGCCGCCGAGGCCTCGGTATCGCCCGCCGATTCCGCCCTCGTGCAGGCAACTCCGAGCAGCACGGC
This sequence comes from Acidobacteriota bacterium, assembly GCA_021296535.1. Classification (GTDB taxonomy): domain Bacteria; phylum Acidobacteriota; class Thermoanaerobaculia; order Multivoradales; family Multivoraceae; genus Multivorans. The sequence goes on from JAGWAG010000047.1 coordinate 16,971, forward strand.
AGGAGCGACGCAGCCGGCTATCAGGCGCTGAACGAGCGGACGCGAGGCAATGGTCGCGAACCGGCTCATCGCGGCGAAGACCGTATCAGAGCAGCCGGATACGCTTTAGCGGTCCCGCAACGAACCCCTTCCCCTGCTCAGGAGAAGAACCATGCAGACGAAGCTCCCCGAGCTGACGATCGGTATCGAAGAGGAATACCAGATCATCGACCCCGAGAGTCGGGAGTTGAAACCCTTCATCCAGAAGTTCCTCGAGCAGGGTCAGATCGTTCTCCAGGAGCAGATCAAGGCGGAGCAGTTGCAGTGCCAGGTCGAGGTCGGCAGCGACGTCTGCCGCACGATCGGCGAGGCCCGCCAGGAATTGATCCGCCTGCGGCGATCGATCTCCCATCTCGCGTCCCGGAACGGTCTGTCGATCGCCGCCGCCAGCACGCATCCATTCTCCTCCTGGCAGGAGCAGGACGTCACCGAGGCCCAGCGCTACATCAAGCTGCAGGAGAACTTCGGCGACGTCGCCCGCCGCATGCTGATCTTCGGCATGCACGTCCACGTAGGCGTGCCGGACAAGGACCTGCGCATCGACGTGATGGACCAGTCGCTCTACTTCCTGCCTCACCTGCTGGCGCTGTCGACGAGTTCGCCGCTCTGGCAAGGGCGGGACACCGGGCTCAAGTCCTACCGCTCGGTGGTCTTCGAGAGCCTCCCCCGCTCCGGTCTGCCGCCCTCGCTCCGGTCCTACGCCGAGTACGAGCGCCTCGTGAACGTTCTCGTCAAGACGAAGTGCATCGAGGAGCCCACGCAGATCTGGTGGGACGTCCGGCCTCATCCCAAGTTCCCGACGATCGAGTTCCGCGTCTGCGACGTCTGCACGAAGATCGAGGAGGCGCTGTGCCTGACGGCCCTGTTCATGGCGATCGTCGGCAAGCTGATCCGCCTGCGGCGCAACAACCAGGCCTGGCGCCGCTACCCCCGCCACCTGCTCTACGAGAACAAGTGGCGGGCGATGAGATACGGCATCGACGGCAAGCTGATCGACTTCGGCAAGGCCGAGGAGGTGCCGCTGCGGTTCCTGACCCTCGAGTTGATGGAGTTCGTCGACGACGTGCTCGACGAACTCGGCATCCGCAAGGAAGCCGAGTACGTCCACACGATCCTCGCCGAAGGCACCAGCGCCGACCGCCAGTTGAAGCGAGCCGAAGAAGGCGACCTGAACGCCGTCGTCGACGGACTGATCGCAGAGACCCGCGAAGGGTTCGACTGAGGGGCTCACCCGTCTGCTCTGGGGTCCGAAGGGGAGGGTCCCAGCGGACGCTCGCGCTCCCTGAGTGGTGGGGGAGGTTGGCGCTCGCTGCGGTCGGCTGCGCTCCGGTTGGGTGTCGGTTCATGCAAGCGCGCCGGCCGTCGCTTGCCGACAGCCTCGCTGGGACCCTCCCCTTCGGACCCCGGCGCAGACTGGCGGCATCGACTGCGTCGCGTGGCAACCGCGGTCAGGACCGTGTTCCGGCGCGCCGGGCCGAAACCAGAGCAACGAAAACGCCCAGGAGGAGAGCGGAGAGAAGCAGAGTGGGCCCGAGGAAGCGGGGCCAGATCCAGATGCGGTTGCCGCCAGCGAGGCTTTCGTACGAAGGCACCGGGACGGCCCCTTCCTGCTGGAGTCGCCGGACCCTGTCCGCGGGGAAGGCGTGGCGAAGGCCGCCGTCGGGATTCCGAACTTCTGCCAGGACCGCCGGGTAGTAGCGACTGGCGGCGGTGGGCCAGTCTTCGGCGTCGAAGGCCTCGTTGCGGGCCTGGACGTGCCAGGTGGCCTCGTTCAGGAAGTGGTCCTGGATATGCCAGGGCTGGAAGGGCGGGTTGAGCGGTGGTTTCGTGGGCCAGCGGGCGAAGCGGTTCTCGTTGAGTCGTTCGAGCCGGTCGGGGCTGTAGTAGCTGCGGAAGCTGCCGAGTTCCGGGTCGGTTATGCGGTGGCCGAGGTTCGCGAGGTCGACGAGGCCGAACGAAGCGACGACGAGGACGGCCCAGAGGACCGCGATGGTCCGGCGTTCAGCCGGGGCGGGTGCCCGGGTGTCGAATCCGAAGAGCCCCAGCCCGAAGACGACGCCGCAGCCGGCGGCCGAGGCGTTCAGCACACAGTCGTAGAAGTCGCCTACGCGGACCCAGACGAGCCACTGGACGAACTCGTCGGCAAGCCCGACGAGCGAGGTCAGGACGGCGGCGGAGAACGCGGCGGCGATGGCCGACCGGCCGCCGCGCAGAAAGGCCCGGTAGAGCAGCAGCGCGACGAGCCCGTAGAGGACGAGGTGCATCCGTTCGAGAGCGGACTCCTCCGGGCGGCCGCGGGCCAGCGCGGTTGCCTGCGTCACGGCACAGACCGCCCCGACTGCGAGCGCCGTGTAGTTGGTCCACCGAAGCCGCTTCGCGGAGCGAACCACCCAGATCACGAACGCCGCCGCCGCGACCCAGAACAGGATCGTCGGCACGATGATGAGAAGCGAACGGTCGACTTCTTCCTCAATCCACCGTGTCAGGCGGCCGAGGAAGGGCGCCGAACCAACGATCCAGAGCACGAGGAGGATCGGTGCGGCGAAGCCGGTCGGTCGCGTGGGCTTTGAGGACACACGGCTATCATGAACCAACCGGAAGCCGAAAAGGAGCCCCCATGGCCGAACCTGCACTGCGTACTGCTCAGCACACCATAGAGACCCGGCACCCTCGTCCCGTCACCGCGAACAGCGGAGGCGAACTGAGAGAGGCGCTCGACGACTTCCTCGAACTGAAGGAGATGGCCGCCGCCCAGGAGGCGGATCGTGCCCTGCACGATCAACCGCAGATGGTGAGTCGCTACTACGATGTGGTCACCAAGTTCTACGAGTACGGCTGGGGGCAGTCGTTCCACTTCTGCCCCCGCCGTTCCGGGGAGGGCCTCCAGGCGGCACTGCACCGTCACGAGACCGGCGTGGGCGAACTCCTGGCCCTCGGGCCGGGAACGAAGGTCGCCGACATCGGATGCGGTGTCGCCGGGCCACTGGTCACGATCGCCGGGGCCACCGGCGCCAGCATCACCGGCATCAACTTCAACGCGTACCAGATCGCGAGGGGCGAGCGATCGGTGCGCCGCGCCGGTCTTCAGGAAACGTGCGACTTCCTGCTCGCCAGCTTCATGGACGTGCCTCTCGAAGACGGCCACTTCGACGCCGCGTACTCGTTCGAAGCGACTTGCCACGCGCCCGACAGGGCCCTCTGCTTCAAGGAGCTCCATCGGCTGCTCAGGCCGGGAGGCGAGCTCGCCCTGATCGACTGGTGCCTGACCGACAACTTCGACGAGGAGGATCCGGGCCATCGCGACATTCGGGACCGGGTCGAGTTCGGAAACGCGACGCCCAACCTGCCCACGACCTCTCGCCAGCTCGACCTGGTCCGAAGTGCCGGTTTCGAGGTTCTCTCGAGCTGCGACCAGGCGCTCGAAAGCGACCCGGGCACTCCCTGGTACCGGTCGCTCCAGGGGCGTGACTTCTCACTCGCATCACTCGGACGGATTCCCGTCGGCCGATGGTTTACCGCCAGGGCGACCGGCCTGCTGGAGCTGCTCCGCATCGCGCCTGCCGGCACGAGTGAGGCCGCCCGCATCCTCAACGTGGCGGCCGACGCCCTCGTCGAGGCCGGCGTGGCGGGCATCTTCACGCCCTCCTTCCTGATTCACGCGCGCAAGCCGGGCGGCGAATCGATCTCTTCGTAGCGGTTGGAGTTTCCTCATGGGCTTCAGAACGCGCCGTTCAAACCACCGGGAGCCCCAAACCTCCGACGATCTCCGTCTCGCCGGCTATCCCCACCCCTTCCCGGACGGCTGGTACCGGCTGATGACCTCGAAGTCGCTCCGGCGCGGTCAGGTGCGCTACCTCGAGTGCCTCGGGAGGTCGCTGGTTGTGTGGCGCAGCGAAGATTCGGACGACGTACACGCGATGCAGGCGTTCTGCCCCCACCTCGGCGCGAACCTCAGGCACGGCCGCGTCCGCGAGGACCGCATCGAGTGCCCGTTTCACAACTGGCAATTCACAGGGGACGGACGGCCGGCCTGCGTGCCCTACAGCGACACGGCGCCGACCCGCGTCGCCGCCGAGAGCTTCCCGGTACAGGACGTGCATGGGCAGATCTTCATGTATCACCGCAGCGACGGCGCCAGACAGCAGGCCGGCGATGAGCTGCCGTACCCCGTCCCCCGGCTCCCGGAAGTCGACGACGGGAGCTTCGTCTACCGCGGGCACTACGACGCCGGCCGCGTGCAGATGCACATCGTCGAGTTCATCGAGAACGCCGCCGACTTTGCCCACTTCATCTACATCCATGAACAGATGAACGTCCCGTGGACCGGAATCCCGGTCCCCGGCATCAAGATCGAACACACGCCCGGCGTGGAGTTCCCCAAGGACCGGCCCTGGACGATGCACTTCCTCGACGAGGCCGTGCTCAAGTTCCGCGACCGTCCTCTCGAGCGGACACGGACACGGGCCCGGGCCACGTTCACCGGTCCGGCCAGCATCGTGAACTTCAGGTTCTTCATTCCCGACGCGGGTGAGATCGACCTGTGCCAGACGCACCTGCCGGTCGGGCCGCTTGAGCAGCAGGTCGACTTCCACTGGTTCGCCGATCGAAAGCTCCCGCGCTTTCTGGTCTGGTACGTCGTCGGCAGTTGGATCGCCCAATGGCGTCACGACATCGAGATCTGGGAGAACAAGACCTATCTCGACCACCCGACGCTCTGCCGCGACGACGGGCCCGTCGTTCGCATGCGGCGCTGGTACCGGCAATTTTTCCCGGACGCGCTGCCGGCGGCAGGGTCGCCGCGGGAAGCGCCGGGCGAACCAGCCGAACGCAGGCTGGTCGGAGTGGCCTCCAACTGAACGTGCCGCGGACACTCACATGGACGTGCGTCCTGCTGGCCGGACTGACCGCGCCGGCGCCGGCGGCCGACCCGGAGGCGAGCCCGGTGCTCCGCATCGAACGCTGGATCGAGGGCGGCGGCCGGCTCGACTGGTCCCGCCAGGGCGAGTGGCTGGCCTACGACAAGGCCGGAGAGGACGGCCGCTACGACATCTACATCACGTCGACGGACCTCCTGGCCGAGCGCTGCCTGACCTGCGAGATGTACGCGTTGCGGAAGGACAACGCGATGAACCCGGTCTGGCACCCCGCCGGCGAACGCCTCATCGTCCAGGTGCAGAGCCGCCCCAAGCGGCTCAAGTTCATTGCCGATCCGCTGCAGCTCCTGACTCCCGACCGGGCGGTGCACAGCGAGCTCTACGACATCGACCGCAGGGGCAAGCACTTCACGCTCCTGACCCGGTTCGGCGACAATGGCACCGCGGTGCTCGATCCCCACTTCGCCTTCGACGGCGAGCGGCTGTTGTGGAGCGAGCGCGTCAAGGCGCGCAAGGGCCGCTACGGCGCCTGGCAACTGCGCAGCGCCCGATTCCAGGTCGGCCGCACCGGCATCCCCAAACTACGCCGGATCCAGTCGTACCCGGTGCCCACCGACGCGCTGATCGTGCCCCAGGGCTACACCCCCGATGACCGCGGCGCCCTGGTCGCGGCGAACTTCGAGCCCGGGCAGTCGCCCGACACCCTCGACCTTTACCGAATCCGCTTCGACGGCGGCGAGCCGGAACGGCTGACCCACACGCGCGGCGGAGCCGAGGAGTACGTCCGGCTGTCGCCGACAGGCCGCCACCTCGCCTTCACGTCGAACGCCGAGATCCGCGGCACGGAACCCGGGCAGTCGGTGCCGCCGACAGCCCGACGCGAGCTGTGGTTGATGGACGCGGATGGCTCGAACAAACGCCGGCTCACCTTCTTCAACGACCCGCCCTCCGACCACAGTCTGGGCCACACCTACGTCGGCGACCTGGCCTGGAGCCCGCGCGGCGACCAGATCGCCGTACACGTCATGTGGGGCAGCGAGGATGGCGGACGACCGCGAGAAGCGGTGTACCGTATCGATCTTGTTTCGTCCTTCCGGCGCTAGCAGTATCGTCGCCGCTTCGCGGCGCGTGTACCTGGCCGCCTGCGGCGGCAGCCGGCCAGACGGCCGGCGCACCCAGTCGGTGCCGCTCACGCCTTGGACTCGCAGACGCAACACCACCCCACTCGAGGAATCCGTATGAGAAGACGTCCCGCCTCGTTCCTGCTCGCCGCCCTGCTGCCGGCACTCCTCGCCGCGCTACCCGCCGCGGCCCAGGACGACCCCCACGTATTCCGCGGCGCCCGGCTGCTGCCGATCGCCGGTCCGCCGATCGACGACGGCGTCCTGGTCGTCCAGGGCGGCAAGATCACAGGCGTCGGCGGCCCCGACACGAACACGCCGCGCGGGGCGGTCGAGCACGACGTGTCCGGCAAGGTGCTGATGCCCGGCCTCGTCGACACCCACTCCCACGTCGGCTCTGTATCCGGGGGCGACCGGTCCGCGCCGCTCCACCCGGACGTGAGGAACCTCGACTCGATCGACGTGGCAGCCGACAGCATCTGGCGCGCCCGATCCGGCGGCATCACGACGCTGAACATCATGTCGGGCTCCGGGCACCTCATGTCCGGACAGACCGCCTACGTCAAGCTGCGCGACGGCGCCCGCACGATCGAGGACTGGCTCTACTGCGACGATCCGATCAACGGCATCTGCGGCGGCATGAAGATGGCGAACGGCACGAACTCGATCGGCTCGCCGCCCTTCCCCGGCACGCGCTCCAAGTCGGCGGCCCTGGTGCGAAACCTCTACCACGAGGCGGTCGAGTACCGGGACAGGATGGCCGAGGCGGAAGCGAGCGAAGACGGGGACGACGGGGGCGAGCCGGCCAAGCGAGACCTGCGCATGGAGGCGCTGGCCCAGGTGCTGGCTGGCGACCGGATCGTCCAGCACCACACCCACCGCCACAACGACATCGCCACCGTGCTGCGGCTCAAGGAGGAGTTCGGCTTCCGGGTCGTCGTCCAGCACGGGACGGAATCCTGGAAGGTCGCCGAGGAACTTGCCGCCGCCGACGTGCCGGTGTCGATCACCTGGATCGACGCGCCGGGCGGCAAGGAAGAGACGATCGACTGGAACATGGAGATGGGCGCGATCCTCGAACAGGCCGGCGTCGACGTCAGTTTCAACACGGACGACTCGGTGACCGATTCGCGGCTCCTCTTCCGAGCCGCAGCGATCGCGGTCCGCTACGGCATGTCGCGCGACAAGGCGATCGAGGGCCTGACTCTCGCGCCGGCGCGGGCACTTGGGCTCGATGACCGGATCGGCTCGCTCGAAGCCGGCAAGGACGCGGACTTCGTCGTCCTCTCCGGCGATCCCTTGAGCGTGTACTCGAAGGTCGAGCAGACCTGGGTCGAGGGGACGATGATCTACGACCGCTCGAACCCCGACCACCGCAAGTTCGCGGTCGGGGGCTACAAGGTCTACCGGACCACGGCCCACGAAGACCACATGACCCGGCAGTTGCTCGAGGGAGAGACACGATGAAGCGACTGGGAATCACGTTCTTCTCCTTCGCCCTGGCGGCGGTAACCGCGGTCCCGACCGCGGCCCAGGTTGCGGTTCGCGCGGGCACCCTGCACACGGTTTCCGGGCCACCGATCGAAAACGCGGTCGTGATCGCCGGCGCGGACGGCAAGATCGAGTGGGTCGGGCCGGCGGCCGAAGCAGACATCCCCGACGGCGCCCGTGTCCTCGAAGCCGCCGTCGTCACCCCCGGCCTCGTCGACCCGCACTCCGTCGTCGGGCTCTCGGGCGCGTTGAACAGCAACGTCGGTCCCGTCCGCGACCAGGATCAGCTCGAACGCTCCTCGCCGATCCAGCCCGACCTGCGGGCGATCGACGCCTACGACGCGAACGAGACCCTGGTCGAGTGGGTCCGGTCGTACGGGGTCACGACGATGCACACCGGTCACGGGCCCGGAGCTCTCGTCAGCGGCCAGACGATGATCGCGAAGACCCGCGGCCGGAACGTCGACCAGGCCGTCGTCGTCCCCGCGCGGATGCTCGCTTCCACGCTCGGCAACGCGGTGTCGTCCAACTTCCAGTCGCCGGGGACATCGGCCAAGGGAATCGCGATGCTCCGCAATGCACTGTTCGGGGCCCAGGCGTACCTGGATCAGGTGCAGCAGGCGGCGGAAGCCGGTACGGAGGATGGCGACGAAGCCGAGGGTGACGAGGCCGACGGGGAAGAGGGCGACGCCAAGCCTGCGCCCAAGCCCCCGGCGCGCGACCTCTCCAAGGAGGCCCTGGGCCAGGTGCTCGAGGGCGAGCTGTGCCTGCTGATCACGGCGAACACCGTGCCCGAAATCGCCTCCGCGCTCAGGCTGCAGCAGGAGTTCGGCTTCGACCTGGTGCTCGACGGCGCCGCCGAGTCCTACCTGCTGCTCGACGAGATCCGCGAGGCCGGCGTGCCCGTCCTGCTCCACCCGACGATGAGCCGGGTCCGCAACGGTTCCTACGAGACCGCCGCGTCGCTCGCCGACGCCGGCATTCCGTTCGCGATCCAGACCGGATTTGAGGGCTACGTCCCGAAGACCCGCGTCCTGCTCTGGGAAGCGGCCATCGCCGCCGCCAACGGCCTCGGCATGGAACGCGCCCTCGAAGCGGTCACCCTGAGCCCGGCACGCATCCTCGGCATCGACGACCGCGTCGGCTCGATCGAGGTCGGCAAGGACGCCGACCTCGCCCTCTTCGACGGCGACCCGTTCGAGTACACCAGCCACATCTGCGGCGTGATCATCGAGTCGGAGGTGATGTCGACGGAGTGCCGGTAGGCGCTCAGGGAGGCATACGACGCGTTTGACCGAAGCGAAGCTCGGCGGCTACTCGCTGCTGTCCGGAACCGTGGCGGTGGCTGTGGCCTACGCCTCTCCTGGGGTGGCGGTTGGCGGTATCCGGGGCAGGCGACCCGGCCACCGACTGAGCCGGAGTCGATGTCAGCCGAGTGCCGGCAGGGTGCCCGGAAGTCGCATATCGGCTAGACTATCGCCGTTTTGCGACGCAAATCGGCAGTAACCCCGCGCTTCTGCAAGCTACCGGACCAGAGTTTCTTCCTCTTCGGACCTCGGGGGACAGGCAAATCGACCTGGCTCCAAGCCCAGCTTCCGGGCGCGCTCTATCTGGATCTTCTTGACCCGGCTCTCTACCGGGCTCTCCGGGCTCGGCCCGAGCGCCTGCGCGACATGATCGCCGCAGAGCCGGATCGCAACGACGTCGTCATCGACGAGGTCCAGCGTGTGCCCGAGCTTCTCACCGTGGTCCACGCCGTTCTGGAATCGCCGGACCCCAGGCGATTCGCACTCACCGGATCGAGTGCGAGGAAGCTCCGCCAAGGGGGCGTCGATCTCCTCGGAGGCCGAGCCTTCTACAGGACCATGCACCCCTTCATGGCGGCTGAGACGCCCGCCTTCTCCCTCGATCGAGCACTCGCCATCGGACTCCTGCCCCTGGTGACGCGCGCGCCGGACCCCGAAGAGATGCTCCACGCGTACGCCGGGCTCTACCTGGAGCAGGAAGTCCAGGCCGAGGGCATCGTTCGCGACGTCGGCGCCTTCGCCCGCTTCCTCGAGGCAGTCAGCTTCTCGCATGGCGCCCAGCTCAACGTTGCCTCCGTCGCCAGGGAGTGCGAAGTGCCACGCCGCACCGCCTCCGGCTACGTTGCCATCCTGGAGGATCTGCTTCTGGCCTTCCGCCTGCCCGTGTTCCGCCGCCGCGCACGCCGAAAGACGGTCGTCCACGACAAGCTCTACCTCTTCGACGCCGGCGTCTTTCGAGCGCTCCGTCCGACCGGACCGCTGGACAGCCGAGCGGAAACGGAGGGACCGGCCCTCGAAGGTCTCGTGGCGCAACATCTCCGCGCCTGGGCCGCCTACTCGGAAGGGACCTCCAGGCTGTTCTTCTGGCGCACGCGCGCCGGTTCAGAGGTCGACTTCGTCGTTTACGGAGAGGCTGGCTTCTGGGCCTTCGAGGTCAAGAACTCCCGGAACGCGCACCGGAGCGACCTGCGAGCTCTTCGGGCTTTCCTGAACGACTACCCGGAAGCGCAGGCCGCTCTTCTCTACCGCGGCGCCCGCCGACTGCTGATCGACGATGTTCTTTGCCTGCCGGTCGACGAGTTCCTGCGCGGCATCTTTCCGAACCGTCCTCTGCTGGAGCAACTCCCGAGCGCCTGAGGAGCGTCTGCACCATCGAGGACTGTGCCGAGGTCGGCCGCTTCGACAGTTCAGATTCCGCGCACGCTCGCGAACAGGAGCGCGTGGCCTAAACCCCCCACGCAGCGAGTGACAAGCCCACGATCACCCAGCATCCCGGAGACGGGTCTGATTTCCCGCCGCTCATCCCTCAGCTGCGCCGGCTAATCCGCCGGCTGCGGGAAGGCCGGCAAGCCACGCCCGAGCCACACGCCCGCCTGCATCACGCGATCGATCTGCCGCGTGTTGCGGATGTCGGCGAGGGGATCGGCGAATAGAAGCACGAGGTCGGCGGCCTTGCCGTCGGCGACCGTGCCGAAGTCGGGGTCGCCGGTGAGTTCCGCCGCCGCGGCCGCGCCGGCGGCGGCCAGAGCCTGAAGCGGCGTCAGGCCGCCGTCCTCGACCAGGGCTTCCAGCTCGTGGTGGGTGCCCCAACCGTAGGCGATGTTCCCGGCGCCGCTGTCGGAGCCGGCGGTGATCACGACTCCGGCTTCGTTCATCCGGCGGACGAACTTCGTCACGTAGTCGTAGGCGACGCGACGCCTGGCCGTCGACTCGCTCTCCAGCATGGCGGCCCGGTTCCCGGGATCGAGCAGTCGCTCGAACGCAGGCGGTTGGATGCCGGCCCGGAACTCCTCGTCGTCGAGCAGTTCCGGATGCTCGGCTACCCACCAGAAGGTCTTGGCCTGGCCGAGAGCGGGCGCGAAGGTGAGTCCGTTGTCCTGCGCCATCGCGACGAACTCGTCGTCGACCTCCTGGTCGCGAACGCCGTGGACGAAGGACCGCACGCCGGCCTCGACGAGTTGCCAGACGTCGTCCTCGAAGAAGACGTGGGCCGAGACGGGAATGCCGTACTGCGCGGCTTCGTCGGCGATCGCGGCGCGGATCCCGGGCTCGATCTTGGGCCGCGTGTCGAGGAAGGTGTCGACCCACATCTTGATCAGGTCGACTTCCTGGGCGGCGAGTTCGCGCACCATCTCGCGGGCCTCTTCTTCGGTGGCGGGACCCAGCTTGCCCGGCGGGAAGCCTTCGGGGTGGGAGAAGCCGACCCCGGCGGTGAAGATGCGCGGCGCCGGCACGTTGCCGGCCCGGGCCTCGGCGATCATCGCCGGCGTCTGGCCGTGGTCGGAGCCGAGGCTGCGGACGGTCAGCACGCCGGCGTGGAGTTGCAGGCCCCAGGCCCATTCCTCGAGGCCGTCCCGGTAGTGGTTGTGGAGGTCGACGAGCCCGGGAATCAGGAACTTGCCGGTCGCGTCGATGACCTCGCCGCCTTCGGGCACGGGTTTCGATGCGATCGCCGCGGACGATGACGACCGCATCCTCGACGGGCGGCGCACCGGTGCCGTCGATCAGGGTGGCGCCGGCGATCGTGATCGTGCCGGCGCCGTCGATGGCGGGTTGGTTGGGGGCGCAGGCTGTAAGGGCAGTGGCGAGTGCGAAGGCGATTGCCAAAAGCCGAAGCGGAACCGGATGCCGGCGGGGACGCCGGCGCACCCAGTGGCGGAGCCCCGTGTGCGGATGCCGGCCAGAGGGCCGGCGCACCCAGTGGCGGAGCCCCGTGTGCGGATGCCGGCGGGGACGCCGGCTCACCCAGTGGCGGAACCCCGTGTGCGGATGCCGGCCAGAGGGCCGGCGCACCCAGTGGCGGAGTGGTTCAGTCACTCGAAGAAGACCTCGGCGATCGCGATGCCGCTCTCGCCGGCGACGGCGTAGAGCAGGAAGACGCGGCCGTCCTCTTCGTAGATCGCCGGGTCGCGCAACTGGTTGACGTGGCCGTAGGCGGTGCTGCGAACGGACGGTTCGAGCGGGGCGTAGGCGCCTTCCCAGTCGCGTTCGGGGCGCAGGACCTCGACGGGTTCGGAGTCCGTCCAGCTCATCCAGTCGCCGCTGAGATCGATGCTGCTGAGCAGAATCCGTTCCGGCACCTCGCCGACCTGGGTCCAGAACACCCACAGCGTGTCGCCACGGAGCAGCAGGGCCGAGTGGCGCATGTCCGGGTTGAACAGCAGCGGACCCTGCTCGAAGTTCGTGAAGCCGTCCTCCGACCGGTAGAACTGGCCGGGCATGGCGAGGGAGTAGGTCAAACCGCCGTAGTGGAAGATGCGCATGTAGGTGCGGCCCAGCTCCTGGGGCTGCGCTTCGAAGTCGATGCCGTCGGTCGACGTGGCGACCCGGGAGACCTGGCGGCCCACGTCTTCCAGTCCGTGGAAGTACATGACGATCCGCTCGTTCTGATCGTCGACGTGAACGTCCGGCGACGCGATGTGAGTCGCCGTGATTTCCTTCACTACGTCATGGGAGATCTTCAGGCCCCGCCGCTCCTCCCACTCGGCGGCCATCTCCGGAGTCACCTCCGGCGGCTCGACGAGGAAGTGGGATTCCTCGATCTGCAGGCTCCCGGGGACGTGGATCGACCAAGGCCCGAGCAGGTCGTCGGCGTAGGCAAGGCGGATGTAGTGGCCCTTGTGGTCGGCGAAGTAGAGGTAGTAGCGGCCGAGCGGGTCGGCAACCCAGTCCGGCACGCGGATGAGTGACGGCCCCTGGATGTTCTCCCCGATGCTCGGGTCGAGTTCGGGCCCGATGATCGGAGCGTCGAGGAGGCGTTCGACGCGTACCGGGGCGGCGGTGTCGGTGGCGACCGCCCCGTCGACATCGGGGGCCGGTTCGGGGTCGGGGGCCGCGCAGGACAGGGCGGAGAGGGAGGCGGTGAGGGAGAGGGCCACGAGGGAGCGCACCGCTCTCATCGGCTGATCCAATTGTGTATGGGTTGCATTGCCCCTATGCTAGCCGCCGTGTACCACCAACCCCGTTGGATTCTCGCGGCACTCCCGGCCCTCTTCCTCTGCACCGCAGGCGCCGCTCAGTACGGGGCTGCGGACGGGGAGTGGCGCCATCACGGCGGCGACGACGGGTTCACCCGCTACACCGCGCTCGACCAGATCGACGGCGCGAACTTCGACCGGCTCGAGCCCGTATGGAAGTGGGCGTCCGCCGACTCGCGGATCGAGGAGAACTCGCCCTACCGGCGGCAGGTGCTCCGCTCGTCGCCCCTGGTCACAGGCGGCCGGCTCTACATCCCAACCGAGTTGAGCCAGGTCGCCGCGCTCGACGCCGCGACGGGCGAGGAACTCTGGGTCTACGACCCGAAGAGCTACGAGCGCGGCAAGCCGGCCCAGAACAACTACTACACGCGCGGACTCGAGTACTGGACCGACGGCGAGCAGGAGCGCCTGTTCGTCGCCACGATCGGCAAGCAGCTCATCTCGATCGACCCGGCCACGGGGCTGCCCGACCGCGCCTTCGGCGAGGACGGCGTGGTCGAACTCTCCCGCAACCTGGGGCGCGAGAACACGGAACTCCGGAACATCAGCCATGGCCAGCCGGTGATCGTCGTCGGCGACACCATCGTCGTCGGTTCCCGCATCTTCGACTTCCCGCTCCAGAACAACAACCCGCCGGGCCACGTCCGCGGCTACGACGTGCGCACCGGCGAGTTCAAGTGGCGGTTCCACACGATCCCCCAGGAGGGCGAGGAGTTCGTCGAGACCTGGGAGAACGACTCCTGGAAGACGACCGGCAACACGAACGTCTGGGCGCCGATGACCGCCGACCAGGAGCTCGGCTACGTCTACCTGGCGACCAGCACGCCGACCAGCGACTACTACGGCGGTCTGCGGCACGGCGACAACGTGTACTCCGAGAGCCTGATCTGTGTCGACGCCGCGACGGGCGAGCGGGTCTGGCACTTCCAGACCGTCCACCACGGCGTCTGGGACTACGACATCGCCTCGGCGCCGAACCTGCTCGACATCGTCGTCGAAGGCCGGCTGATCAAGGCGGTCGCCCAGGTGTCGAAGACCGCCTTCACCTACGTCTTCGACCGCGCGACCGGCGAGCAGGTGTGGCCGATCGAGGAGCGTCCGGTCCCTTGGAAAAGCACGGTCCCGGGCGAGAAGATGTCGAAGACCCAGCCGTTCCCGACCAAACCGCCGGCGTTCGACCGCCAGGGCGTGAGCGAAGACGACCTGATCGACTTCACGGCGGAGCTCCGGGCCGAGGCGCTCGAGATCGCCGAGAAGTTCATCCTTGGGCCGATGTTCATGCCCCTGATCCGCCGCGGCGAGGGCGGCAAGGAGGCGATTCTCGTCCTTCCGGGCGCCGGCGGCGGAGCGAATCACCCGGGCGCCGCGGCCGACCCCGAGACCGGGATGCTCTTCGTCCAGTCGATGACCCGGCCCTCGGGGATGGCCCTGGTCGAGCCGGACGGGGCGCGGAGCTCCTGGCCCTACGTGCTGGACCGCGTCTCGACCGCCGGTCCGCGCGGCCTGCCGCTGCTCAAGCCGCCGTACAAGCGAATCACCGCCATCGACCTGAACCGCGGCGACATCGCCTGGCAAGTGCCCCTCGGCGACGGGCCGCGAAATCACCCCGCGATCCGGCATCTCAACCTGGGGCCGCTCGGAGGGCTTGCGTCGAGCGCGGTGACGGAAGGCGGCCTGCTCGTCACGAAGACGCTGCTCATCACCCATACCGCCCGCTTCGAGGTCTACAACGACCGCTCGACCGTGCTCGGCAGCTCGCTCCAGGCCTACGACAAGGCGACGGGCAAGCTGCTCGCCGAAGTGCTCACCGACCGCGCCCTGCACGGCGCCCCGGTCAGCTACATGCAGGGCGGACGGCAGTACATCGCGGTCACCGGCGGCGGGATGACCGAACCGGCGGAGTTGATCGCCTTCGCCCTTCCGGAAAGCAAGGCTCCTTAGAGCAACAGGAGGTCAGCCGATGCGAATCCAACTCCTCGTGGTCGCGGCGATCCTGGTCGCTCCCACTGCAACCATCGCCCAGGACGACATTCCCCGCACACCGAGCGGCAGGCCGGACCTCTCCGGCACCTACGACATCGCCACCCGCACGCCGATGATGCGCGATCCGAAGTACGGCAGCGACCCGTACATGAGCGCCGAGGACGCGCACCAGATCGCGGCCGCGACCGAAGCCGGCAGGGTCCAGGCCGACATCCCCAGCGACCCGGACCGCAAGGCCCCGCCGGTCGGCGGCGACGGACACCGCAGCAACATCGGCGGCCACAACCAGTTCTGGTTCGACTTTGGCAACATCCCCTTCGAGATCGACGGGAAGTACCGCAACTCGATCATCACCGATCCGCCCAACGGCCGGCTGCCGCCCAAGACGGAGCGCGGCCAGACTCTCACCCCGCGCGGCCTCGGCGCCTACAACCAGAATCCGGGCGGGGCGTGGTGGCTCGAGACCGGCGAGAATCTCTACGACGAGCCGGAGGTCCAGACCCTGGGCACCCGCTGCCTGTACGCGGGCGGCCCCACGGTGCCGGTGCGGCCCTCGGCCTACAACAACCTGAAGACGATCACGCAGACCGACGCCCACGTGGCGATCCACGTCGAGTGGATGCACTGGACGCGTATCGTCCGCCTCGACTCAGAACACGCACCGCCCGAGGTCCGTTCCTTCGCCGGCGACTCGATCGGCTGGTGGGAAGACGACACCCTGGTCGTCGAGACGACGAACTTCCTGCGCGCACCGAATGTCCCGCACGACGGCCTGCGCGTCGTCGAGCGCTTCTCTCGCCTCGATGCGGACACCCTGTTCTACGAGTTCAGCGTCGAGGACTCCGACTACACCGCACCGTACGCCGGCTCCCTGCCCTGGCCGCGGACCGACAAACGGCTCTACGAGTACGCCTGCCACGAAGGGAACTACGCGATGGGCAACATGCTCCGCGGCGCCCGGCTGCTGGAGAAGGAGGCGCGCGAGAAGCCGCGCGTAGGCGGCTGATACCCTCCCTCCGCTCCCACCACAGACCGGCGCTTCCAAAGCGCCCCTCAGACGCTCTGGAAGTCGCTTCTGGCTAACCAAGTACTCGATCCGTACACCGTCCGCCACGGCGAGGCCGTGGCCCCGCCGGTCAGGTTCCGGGACCGCCTGAAGTACCTGGGTCCGAGCCTCATCGTCACCGGTGCGGTGATCGGCTCGGGCGAGCTGGTGCTCACGACCAGCCTGGGCGCGGTGGCGGGCTTCACGCTGCTGTGGTGGATGCTCCTCTCCTGCTGGTGCAAGTCGCTGGTGCAGGCCGAGATGGCGCGCTACACGATCGAGTCCGGCGACACGTACCTGCGGGCGATCAACCGGTTGCCGGGGCGCATCTGGCGCATCTCCTGGCCGATCTGGCTGGGCATCCTCGCCTACGTCCCTGGGAC
Organism: Acidobacteriota bacterium; assembly: GCA_021296535.1. Lineage (GTDB taxonomy): Bacteria > Acidobacteriota > Thermoanaerobaculia > Multivoradales > Multivoraceae > Multivorans. The sequence continues at coordinate 33,410 of JAGWAG010000047.1, forward strand.
GATGGGGCTGGGCGGCATCATCGGCGGCGCCGGCCAGTCGATGTCCTTCCTCGCCTCGCTGGCGAACGTCGAGCTCGACGGGGTTCTCTGCACCGGCCTCATCGCCGTCGTCTGCTCGATCATCCTCGGCACCGGCTCCTACAAGTGGCTCGAGCGGGTCATGCTGCCCCTGGTCCTCGCCTTCACGTTCTGCACGCTGGTCTGCCTGATCGCGATGCAGTTCACCGAGTTCCGGACCACGCCGGGCGAGATCCTCGGCGGCATGAAGCCGGACCTGTCGCTGTTCGTCGTCGTCGCAGCGCTGGCCCTCTCGGCATACGGCTACACCGGCACGACCTCGGGCGACATCACGTCCTACACCTACTGGTGCATCGAGAAGGGCTATCCCAGCCTGCTCGGCTCCGACCGCAGCGACCCGAACTGGGAGTCGCACGCCCGCGGCTGGATGCGAGTGCTCCACACCGACGTCTGGCTCGCTCTCCTCATCGTGACCTGCGCCACGATTCCCTACTACATCCTCGGCGCCGGGGTGCTGAACAAGATGGGGCTGACGCCGGAGGGCAACGACGAGACGATCGGCGAGCTATCCAACATCTTCACCCAGACCCTTGGCATATGGGCGGTCTGGGTCTTCGCCATCGGCGCCTTCTGCATCCTCTTCTCGACCGTGCTCTCAGGCGCCGGCGGCGGCGGCCGGACGATCCCGGACTACCTGATGGAGATGGGCCTGATCGAGCGCTCCAACCTGGCGCTGCGCAAGAAGATCATCCGCGGCTACCTGGTCTGCCTGCCCCTCGCCGCCTTCGGCATCTACTACTTCGTCACCGACTTCGTCATCCTGATCATGGTCGGCGGCCTGACCTCGGCGATCTTCCTGCCGATCCAGTGCGGCGCCACCCTGTGGCTGCAGCGCACCCGGATGGACCCGCGCATCCGGCCCCGGCGATTGACCCACATCGGACTCTGGGTCGTCTTCGTGTTCGAAGCCGCGATGGCGCTGCTCGTCATCCGCTACGTCGTGCTGAGGGACCAGTTCGACTGGTTGTTCGGCTACCTCTTCGGCTGAGGAGACGCGGGTCGGTACGCCGGCCACTGGGTGCGCCGGCCACTGGGTGCGCCGGCCATTGCGTGCGCCGGCCACTGGGTGCGCCGGCGTCCCCGCCGGCATCCGGCGCGCCAGCGCCGGCTCCGGCGGCCGCTAGCATGCCAACACCATGATCCGACACGCCCTCATCATGACCCTCGCTCTCCTCACAACCTCCGCCCGACCGCGCCGACCGGATGCGGGAGCGCAGCCGGCAGATGGACGCCAGCCTCGCCGACGACCCCTACGTCGGCATCCACGCCAACTCCGGCATCCAGCGCGGCCTCTTCAGAATCGAGTCCACCGGCGTATCGACGGAGCCGGTCCGGCTGGCCGCGGAGAAGTTCCTGGCAGCTCTTTCAGCCGAACAACGCACGAAGACGACCTTCCCGGTCGACGACGACGAGTGGCGCAAGTGGATGAACCAGCACTTCTACGTGCGCCAGGGCGTCGGCTTCGACGAGATGGACGAAGCCCAACGCGAAGCGGCTTTCGGCCTGATGCGCGCCTCGCTCAGCGCGGACGGACTCAAGCTGAGCCGCGNNNNGCGAGCTGAACAACGACAACTTCGTCGAGTACAACGAGTGGCTGTACTGGATCACCGTGATGGGCGAGCCCTCGGCCGAGCAGCCCTGGGGCTGGCAGGTCGACGGCCACCACCTGATCATCAACTACTTCGTGCTCGGCGATCAGGTCGTCATGACGCCGCTGTTCGTCGGCTCGGAACCGGTGATCGCCGAGTCCGGCAAGTTCAAGGGCACCGTGATCATGCAGCGGGAGCAGGACCAGGGGCTCGCGCTGATCCGCTCGCTTCCGGCCGAGCAGCAGGCGAAGGCGATCATCGAGACCTCGAAGGACGGCAACAACAACCTCGGCGAGGCGTTCAACGACAACATCGTGCTCGACTACGCCGGCATCGCGGCGGCCGAGCTGTCAGCCGCCGCCAGGACGCGACTGCTCGACCTGATCGCCATCTACGTCCACAACATGCGCGAAGGCCACGCCAGGGTGCGGATGGCCGAAGTCGCGGCCCATCTCGACGAGACCCGTGGCACCGCCGACGACGCGGTCTTCTACTACCGCATCCACAGCCCGGTCATCCTGATCGAGTTCGACCACCAGCGGCCCGTCGGCATCCGGCACCTCGTCGAAGGCCGTGCGCCCATCCGTCAGCACATCCACGCGGTCGTGCGCACGCCGAACGGCAACGACTACGGCAAGGACCTGCTACGGCAGCACTACGAGCGGGACCACTGAAGGTCGCCGCTTCGCGGCGCGATTCCCTGGCCGCCTGCGGCGGCAAGCCGGCGGGGACGCCGGCGCACCCAGTCTTCGCCGCTTCGCGGCGCCCGGCCCTGGCTGTACGCCGCGCACTGACCAGGTCAGCCTGCCTGGTTCGCCTGTTCCTCGTCGGCGCATGCCGAGCACGAAGCAGCGTGGCAGGCGCGGGCGCTCAGCACCATGGCGCCCGCGAGCGTCAGGCTGCCGGCCGACGACATCACGACCTCGGGCAACGGCTCGAGCCAACCCGCCAGGGAGGCCGCCCAAAGCGCCGCTCCCCCGGCAAAGGCGAGAATCACGGCGGCGCTCTTGCGGGCCGGGCCCAGGAGGAGCATCACCGCGCCGAGAAGAACGGTCCCGGCCCAGGCGGCCCGCTCGACGCTCCCGGAGACCGCGAGCGCGGGTGCCGCCACGACCAGGACCGGCGTGAGCGCGCAGTGCACGCCGCACAACGCCGCGGCGCACGCCGCCAGCCGCGATCCGGAAGCCAGATACGCGTTTGACGGAACGGTCGCGAGAGAGTCCTTCATCACGGCGGCCGGCTACTCCACCGTCACCCAGATCGGCGAGGACCAGGCCATGTTGCCGTCCACCTGGATCACTCGCACGTAGTAGAGGTGCTCGCCGGGTTCGACGTCGGCGTCGACGAACTCGAGGCTGACGTCGGCTTCGAGGTTCTGGCGGTTGTAGAGGAAGGTCTGATTGCGGATGATGTCGATCTGGCGGATCGGCGTCGTGCCAATCACGCGGACGCTCAGCCGGAAGTCGCCGTCGGCGGTCAGAATGTCGCCCTGGAGGTACTCCCTGCCGCCCGTCCGCAGCCTGTAGTCGAGGATGATGTTGTCCGTCGCGCCGTAGCTGTGGCGCTTCTTCATCGCGTCGAGCATCCCCTCGCGCGTGAACTCCTCGGCGATCGTGGCGGCGTAGGAGATATGGGTCGACAGGTGGTCCGACGCGGCCTGGACTCCCAGTTTGTAGCCCTTCGCCCAGGCGTTCCATACGTAGCCCTCCGGCCGGAAGCCTCCGGGCGCTGAGCGCAGGTTGCCCGTGCGGGCGGCGCGCGGGGCGCCCTCGTACTCGTTCGAGACCCGATCGCCCTGGTAGATCTCCACCAGGGGTTCGACCTCCGGGTCGTTGTCGCGCCAGTCGGTTCCCATGCTCGAGGCGGACGTGTGGGAGATGGCGATGCCCTCCTGCTCCTTCAGGTACTCGTAGAGCCTGGCCGCGCCCTCCTCATGGTTCCGCTCCGCATCGGTGACCGGCAGAGTCGGCTTGCCGCGCTCCGCGAACAGGATGTTCCGGTGCCCGTCGGGGAAGGAGATGCTCCGCTCGTAGCCGTAGAACGGCTGGAAGCGGCCGGAGACCGAGAACACGTCGACCGTCTGGTGCAGGAGCCAGTTGATGTACTCGATGTCCGGGCCGCCCAGGAAGTTGTGCTCGCTGGCCAGGAGGTAGTCGAGGGAAGCCACGTCCATCGCGTAGCGGTAGGTCTGGATCAGCGAACCGTCGTTGTTGCCGTCCATCGAGATCTCGGTGTGGCGGTGGGTGTCGCCGCGGTAGATGCGATACGTCTTCCCTTCGGACTCGATCTCGTAGCCGCGGATCCTTGCCAGGTCCTCCGCCTCGTTCTCGTGGATCACGTAGGCCGGCACCTCGTCGACGACGCGGGCCACCAGCTTCGGCGGCACGACCTTCGTCATAAGGCGCGGCAGTTTCGCGGCGTAGACGTCAGCGTGCTCGAACAGGAAGCCGTCGTAATCCCGGTTGTCCGTCGGCCAGGCGGCCCAGACATCGCCATTGCCGTCCGACGCCAGACCCCAGCGGGCGTCCTGCCGGAAGCGCGTCATCGGGACGTGCTGCGGCCGGAGCCAGCGGTCCCCCTGGATGGTCGTGCTCCAGATCTCCCAAGCGGCCCGGTGGGCCGGGGACTCGCTGAGGATGTCGGCCTGGCGGGTGGTCCGGTGGCGGAAGTGGAGCCAGATGCGTCCGTCGGCGTCCGGGAAGAGGGCGGGGAAGTCGTTGTAACCCTGGAGTTCTTCGGGCAACGCCTCGTTGATGTCCGCGGCCGGCGACCGCCACTCCCAGCCGTCGTGGACCGCGACGTTCATCGTGCGCCACTCGTAGAGCCGTGTGCCCTCCCGGTTGAGCACCCAGCCGGTGTCCTTCCCCCAGTTCACCCCGCTCTCGTTCCACGCCGCCCAGACCCGGTCCTGTCCGTCGACGGCGAGGCTTAGGTGCGCCTCGTACTTGGCCGTCGAGGCGACCGGCATCTCCTCGCCCCACTCGCCCCCGGCCCAGCGGCGGACCAGCACGTCGTAGTTGCCGGCGCCGTAGCTGTCCCAGCCGACGTAGACGCCGCCCTTCGAGTCGGCGACGACCACCGGCTCCCAGTCGTTCGCGGACGACGACGAGACCTGTTCCGCCTCGGACCAGCGTTTGCCGTCGTAGCGGCGGGCGAAGATGTCCGCGGCGCCGTCGCGGAAGCCCTGCCAGACCACCCAGAGATTGCCCTCGGAGTCCGTCGCCAGGTTGTGGAACACGTCCGGCTGCGGCGCTTCGGTCAGCCGTTCCGCCGCCGACCAGGAGTCGCCGTCGAGGACGCGGGCGTAGAGATCCCAGTTGCCGCCTTTCTGAGCCGAGTAGACGACCCAGGGGCGGCCCGAGATAGTGATCGCCGGGCTCTTCGGAGAGGCGCTGGACCTCTCCCCAGCCCTGCCCGTCGAAGCGGCGCGCCAGCACCTCGTTCGCGTTGTCGCGGTAGCCGAGCCAGGCGGCCCAGACCTCGTCACCGTCACTGCCGAGGAGCGTGGCGAAGTCGTTCTGGTAGTCGTCGGAGGTCATCCGCTCCACCCCCGGCACGCGCTCGACCGTCACGTCGCCGCCCAGGAACCGCAACCGGCGACCAAACGCGACATCGGCGAGCCGCACCTCGAACTCGCCGTTGGCGGTCGCGAACATCAGGCGCGAGCCACCGTTGCCCCGCACGTCGACGACCAGTCCGGGCGATCGGTAGTACTCGACCGGACCGACCGTCTGCGTCTCGTGGATGGCGCCGGGCCTGTAGTTCGGGCCCTTGTAGCTGGCGAGCTTCCAACTGTTGCCCTCGACCTCGTTGGCGGGCCGCGGCCGCCAGTCGCGGAGGCCGAGGAGTTCGCCGCCCGAAATCTCGACGGAGCCGTCCCAGTCGCGGGCGGCGCTGTCGTTGACGCCGAGGCGCACGAGGAGAGATGTGACGTCGTCGGCTGCGAGCGGCCGGGACCGGCGGACACAGGATGAACAGGGCGGCTGCCGCTACGGCAGCCGAAGCGAGGACGACCTTGTTGTGTGGCATTACCGAGTAGTTTAGCGGGCGCGACGGCATCAGGAAGGAGCCGGCCTCTGGCCGGCACGTGTCTCTGGCCGCCTTCGGCGGCAGCCGGCGGGGACGCCGGCGCACCCAGTCCCGGAATGCCGGCGGGGATGCCGGCGCCATCCCAAGGTGTGAAGAGACGTGCACACTGGGTGCGCCGACGTCCTCGTCGGCTTTCTGAAAAAACGCGCGAGGCCGAAGGCCTCGCTCCGCGGGGACGCCGGCGCACCCGGTAATACTCTACGGCTCCAGCCACACAGAAGAGGTGTTCCCCGATGTCGAAGCGGTTCCAGTACCTGCTCGCTGCCACAGTCGCGGCTCAGATCCTGAGCGTCCCAATCGCAAGCGCCCAGTCCGGCGAGCCCTTCGTCCCGGTCACCGACGAGATGCTCGAGAACCCGGCGCCTGAGGACTGGCTCATGTGGCGGCGGACGGCGAACGGCTGGGGCTACAGCCCGCTCGACCAGATCACGCCGGAGAACGTCGGCGAGCTCCGCATGGTGTGGACCCGCGCGCTCAACGACGGCAGCCAGACGGGCACGCCCCTCGCCTACCGGGGCGTCATGTACATGCCGAATCCGAACGACGTGATCCAGGCCCTCGACGCGAAGTCAGGCGACCTGATCTGGGAGCACCGCCGCAAGGTCCCCGACGACGCCAGTGAGTACCTCGGGACCTTCCTGTCCGCAAACAACCGGAACATCGCGATCTACGCCAACCTGATCATCGACGCCAGCGTCGACGACCACATCTTCGCGCTCGACGCGGAGAGCGGAAGAACCGTCTGGGAGACGATGGTCCTCGACTACCGCACCCACCCCGCGATCCAGGGCGCGGGCCCGATCATCGGCAACGGCAAGGCGTTCTCGGGCCGGAGCTGCTCGCCAAGAGGCGGGCCCGACGCCTGTGTGATCACCGCCCACGACGCGCTGACCGGCGAGGAGGTGTGGCGGCGCCGCACGATTCCAGCGCCCGGCGAGCCGGGCAACGAGACCTGGGGCGACGTGCCCTTCGAGGAACGGGCCCACGTTGGCTCCTGGATGCCGCCGAGCTACGACCCGGAACTCAACCTGCTCTTCGCCGGCACCTCGGTCACCGCGCCGGCGCCCAAGTTCATGCTCGGCGGCACGGACAAGACGCACCTCTACCACAACTCGACGCTCGCTCTCGACGGCGACACCGGCGGCACATGAACGACCACTGGGATCTGGACCATCCGTTCGAACGCGTGATCGTCGACACCGCCGTGGCGCCGGACCCGGACGAGGTGGCCTGGATCAATCCGAACATCGAACCGGGCGAGGTCCGCAAGGTCATCACCGGCATCCCCGGCAAGACCGCGCTCGTCTACTCCATCGACCGCGAGACCGGCGAGTTCCTCTGGGCGCGGCCGACCGTCTACCAGAACGTGATCCAGAGCATCGACGGCGAGACCGGCAAGGCGACCGAGAACCCGGAGGTCATCTTCAACGCCCTGGAAGAAGAGCGGCTGATCTGCCCGAACATGCACGGCGGCAAGGACTGGGAAGCCGGCGCGTACAGCCCGGAGACGAACACCCTGTACTACCCGCTGCGGAACATGTGCATGCCGACCCTGACGACGACCGACCCGAGCGCGTCCCACACGATTTACGCCCTGAGCGTCCGCCACGAGCTGGCGCCGGGCACGGAGAACCTCGGCACCGTCTACGCGATCTCGGCCGAGACCGGCAAGACGGTGTGGCTCCACGAGCAGCGCGCGTCAACGACCTCGCTGGTCGCCACCGGTGGCGGACTGCTCTTCGGCGGTGATGTGAACGGCCGCTTCAAGGCGTACAGCCAGGAGACGGGCGAGGTGCTGTGGGAGGTGAACCTGGGCGCGCCCGTGACCGGTTATCCGATCACCTACGCCGTCGACGGCACGCAGTACGTAGCGGTCAGCACCGGTATCTCGGCGACCACATCGAGCTTCCTGCGGCTGACGCCAGAGTTGAAGCCGGGCTTCGCCAACAACCTGTTCGTGTTTGCGCTGGAGTACGCCGGTCCTTAGGAAGGCCGTCTCACCGGTACACCTCCCGGCGATGCCCGATGCGGACGACCAGAATCGTCAGCTCTTCGTGGAACGCTTCGTAGATGACGCGATAGCGCCCCACACGAAGCCGGCGCAGCCCCCCGAATTCCCCCTTGAGCGCGGCGCCTGCGGAAGGTTCCTGAGCGAGCCGGTCGATCGCCGCGATGAGTCGCGTTCGCTCGCGGGCATCGACTCTTCTCAGTGCTTTGGCGGCGCTACTCTTGATCTTGATCGAGTAGCTCACCCTTGACGTCTTCCCAGTCGAGGACCGGGTCGGCAGGATCGTTGAGCCGGTCCAGGGCCAGACGCAGGTCCTCGAAGTCGTCGAGGTAGTACTCGAGCGCCTGTCTGACCAACTGCGCTCTCGAGCGATTCAACTGGCTCGCGGCCCGATCGGCCTTCTCGACAAGGTCGTCGGGCAGTCTTGCGGTCACTTGAACCATCGTTGCGCTCCTTCTGACTCCACATGATGTCTTTGACTTCGCATGAAGTCAAACCGTGCGCGACGACATCAACGGAACGAGAACGAGGCGCTCAACAGCACCTGCCGCGGCGCACCCGGATCCGCCGACTCGGCCCGCGAGGTGTCGCCGTTCCAGTAGTACTCCTCGTCGAGCAGGTTGTGCGCCGACAGGGTCAGGCGGATGCCATTCGAAACCCACCACGACACCGCGGCATCCAGCAGCGTGTAGGGGTCGAGTTCGAACGTGTTGCCCTGATC